>CANQHI010000013.1 GCA_947623725.1 uncultured Clostridia bacterium
ATATTAAATTAATCTAGAACTTTCTTTTACAATTTTTTATTATCTTTTAAAACTGGAATTTAAATTTTCACTTCACGCAATATTTTTCTAGTATTTTCCAAACGTAAAAAATATTTTCTCCTAGTATTTTCCAAACAGATATAAAACTTCTTTCTATTATTTTCAAAGTATGTATTTAAAATTTTTATAAAAAAAACTGCTAGCATTTCTACTAACAGTTTATACATATAATAATTATAATTAAATTTATTTTGCATAATCCACAACACGTTTTTCTCTAATAATGTTGACTTTGATTTGTCCTGGATATTCCATTTCATTTTCTATTCTTTCTGCAATTTTTCTAGCCATTAAAGTCATTTCATCATCAGATATTTTTTCAGGTTTTACTATTATTCTAATTTCCCTACCAGCTTGTATTGCATAAGATTTCTCAACTCCATCAAAAGAATCTGCAATTGATTCAAGTTGTTCTAATCTTTTTATGTATGCATCTAAAGTTTCTCTTCTTGCTCCTGGTCTTGAAGCTGATATAGCATCTGCTGCTTGAATTAAATATGCTTCAGGTGTTTGTGCTTCAACATCACCATGATGAGCTTCTACAGCATTTATTACTTTAGGATCTTCTTTATATTTCTTTAATATATCAACTCCTATTTCAACGTGTGTTCCTTCCATATCATGATCTAATGCTTTTCCTATATCATGTAAAAGTCCAGCTCTTCTTGCAAGTTTTACATCTAAACCTAATTCATCTGCCATTATTCTAGCTACATTAGAAACTTCTATTGAGTGCATTAATACATTTTGTCCATAACTTGTTCTATACTTAAGTTTTCCAAGTAAATTAATTATATCAGGATTTAAGTTAATAACTCCTGCTTCTATTGCTGCTCTTTCGCCTTCTTCTTTAATAGTTTTTGCAAGCTCTTCTTTTGCTTTTTCAACCATTTCTTCTATTTTTGATGGGTGTATTCTTCCATCATTAATTAATTTTTCTAAGGCAATTCTTGCAACTTCTCTTCTTAGTGGATCAAAACCAGAAATTACAACTGCTTCTGGAGTATCATCTATAATAAAATCAACTCCTGTAAGTGTTTCTAATGCTTTAATATTTCTTCCTTCTCTACCAATTATTCTACCTTTCATATCATCATTTGGTAATGCTACAATTGATACTGTAGATTCTGAAGTATGATCAGCTGCACATTTCTGGATTGCATAAGAGATAACATTTTTTGCAGTATCTTCTGATTTTTCTTTAATTTGCTCTTCAACATTTTTTATTCTTTCTGCCTTCTCTGCAACTAAGGTTTCATCTAATTTAGCTAATAATTGTTCTTTTGCTTCTTGTTCTGTTAATCTTGCAATTCTTTCTAATTCATCTAATTCTGAATCTTTAAGCTTTTGAACTTCTTCTTTTTCTATTTCAATACTTTCTTGCATTTTTTCAAGTTGCTTTTCTTTTTGCTCTACATTGTAGATTTTCTTTTCAAGATTTTCTTCTTTTTGAATTAATCTTTTTTCTTGTTGTTGAACATCACTTCTTCTTTCTCTAATCTCCTCTTCTAACTCATTTCTTGTATTTATAATTTCTTCTTTAGCTTTA
The DNA here is from genome assembly GCA_947623725.1 of uncultured Clostridia bacterium. Lineage (GTDB taxonomy): Bacteria > Bacillota > Clostridia > TANB77 > CAG-508 > CAG-793. Next base: position 1,610 of record CANQHI010000013.1, read on the forward strand.
ACAATTTCTTCTTTTTTCGAATTTTCTGCTTCTTTTTTTGCATCTTCCAAAATTCTATTTGCTTCTTTTTCTGCACTTTCTATTTTAGATTCAGCCATCTTTTTTCTTGCTATATATCCAACGAATGAAAAAACTATTGCTGAGACTAGAAAAATAGTGATATAAATTGCTATTTGCATAATTAATAACACCTCTTTTTCTATTTTAATTTTCAATGTACAAATATATATAATTTTTATAAATATTCTACTCTTTTATTTTATTATTTTTATTAAAATATGTCAAGTGTTTATGCTACATTTGAACTTATAAGCTTTACTAAATTGCATTTACTTTTTCACTTGACCTATAAGCCTTACTATATTAAATTTACAACTGTATTAAGTTTCTAACTCGACAAATTTATTATTTTCATCTTTTTAACTATCGAAACAAAAAATATAATTAATCCTATATTTAAGTTTAAACTTTACTAATAAGTCATATCAATAATAAGAATTAATTATATTTTAATTTATATTAGATTTTTTATGCTCTTGGATGAGCTTTTTTATATACATTTTTAAGTTCTGGTGATTCAAATTGTGCATATACTTGAGTTGATGATATATCTGAGTGTCCAAGCATAGCTTGAATTGACTTTAAATCTGCACCATTTTGTAATAAATGAGCTGCAAATGAATGTCTTAACACGTGTGGTGTTATCTCTTTTTCAATGTGGGCTTGATCTTTATAATATTTTACTATTTTCCAAAATCCTTGTCTTGTAAGTCTTGCTCCATTTACATTTACAAATAAAGCTTTATTGTTTTCATCTTTTATCATTATTGGTCTTGCTTGTTCAACATATTCTTTAAGTGCTTTTTCTGCAAGAGTTCCTAATGGAATTACTCTAGATTTTTTTCCATTAGAACATAAAACTGTACTTTCTTCGAAATTTATATCTTCTATATTTAAGTCAATTATCTCTGTAACTTTCATTCCTGTTGCATAAGCAAATTCTAACATTGCTTTGTCTCTAGTTCCTTTAAGATCAACATCTTTTGGTTGATCTAAAAGTACTTCTACTTCTTCAGAAGTAAGTACACTAGGAACTTTCTTTTCTATTTTTGGTGATTGTATTCCAGTCGTTGGATCTGCTTTAACTTTTTTAGTCCTTAATAGGAATTGATAAAAAGATCTAATAGTAGCTAATCCTCTAGATGCTGTTGAGGTCTTTTTTCCTTCTTTCTTTAATTCATCTATGTAATCATTAATATCTTTTTCAGTAACTTTTATATAATTTATATCATTATTGTTTAAATATCTTTCAAATTGCATAATATCTCTTCTATATGATTGAAGTGTATTATCTGATAATTTTTTATCGTTTTGTAAGAATTCTAAAAATAGTTTTATTTGCTTATCCATTTTATTATCGCCCCTTCATTATATGTTTTACATAAACTTATTATGTTATATCAAATTAAAGTAAAAAAGTAAATAGATTTTTTTAAAAATAATTAATATATTTTTTATTATATTGTATTTTTTTATCAAACATAATTTACTACATTTAAAAATAAATTACTTGATAAATATGTTTCTACTAATGCAGAAAAAGTAAACATTGAAAATGCAATTAGTGCATTTATAATATATTTAGTTATTGCATATTTTACATTTTCCTTGCTCCTATCTTCTAAAATAGTTTTATACATTTTTCTTCCACTTATAATTAGAAAAAAGATAGCTGGAAGCTCTATTATTTTACTTAAAAGCATTAATGATAAACTAAATGCTAAACCTTTTCCAATTCCAAATGTCAGCACTATAGAAGAAATCGTATAACCAATGCAAAAACCTTTATACCCAATGATTAAATATGTACCAAATATTCCAACAACTGATATACTTAAGAATGAGACAATTAAAATTAACTTTGCATCTTTTTTCATTATCTCAAATATCATATTAGAATAATCTATTTTTTGTCCATCTTTAACTTTTAAATTAAATTCATTCATATAATCTGAAATTTCTTGTTTTGTTGAATCTCCAGAATTATTTAATACCATTGTTCCTAAAAATAATCCAATTATAAGAATTAATCCACATATAAAATAATCTTTTATATTTTCCTTTAAGTGTTTTTCTAGTGCTTTTCTCAATGTATCTTCCTCCCGATACATAATATGTATTCAATATATCAGGAAAATATAACATATATTTTATTTTGCATCTAATTTGCCGTATACTCCTCCACCGCCAGCATGAATATGTACTTTTCCTTGTCTTGACTTATCAATTATATCAGCTAGCTTAGGCCCAACTACTGCCTCTAAATCATCTCTTGTTACTTTATTTAAAATTGTCATTTCTGTTCCATATTCATTAAGTAATTTTTCGATTACTTTATTTCCGACTCCTGGCATAAAAGAAAGTGGTATCTGGTAATTATATGCTGGTCTAAAATCTGGACTTTTTGATTCTTGATCCTTTATAATTTCAATTCTATCATACACACCCATTGTGATATTGCTTCCACCACATTTATCACATTTTAATGCTGGTGGCTTAGTTTCAATTGAACAATTGCAATCTTCACAAAAGCTTCTATTATACTTTCCAAGCTTTGGATCTAATCCATAGTTTGCAAGTATTTTTCTTCCATCTTCCATTTTTATTGCTTTAAATATCTCATTAAAACTAATGTCTTTTACAAGTAATTTATTGTATTCTCTTGCAATCTTTGGAAGTGAATGTGCATCTGAATTTGTAATAAAATTCTTTTCTTTTAGTTCTGATATTTCATCTGCAATGTGTGTATCAGCACTTAAGCCTAATTCTATTGCAAAAATCTTATCATATTTTTCTTTAAAAATTCTCTCGATTCGTCTAGTACAATTTCCATAATAACTTTTAAATGGAGTAAAAGCATGTGCAGGAATTAAAACTCCATTATATTTTTCTACTATATCTATTAATTCATATCCTGAAACATCTGATCTTTGTGTACTTAATGTTATATTTTTTATGTGATGTGACATTTCATTTGAAAAGCCTTTTATATCTTTTAAAGTAGGAAAATAGCAGCAATTATGTGCACTTCCTGTTTTTCCGTCTTCATTTTTTTCTGAAGTTTCAACTTCGCTTCCTAAAATAATGCAAACTGTATCTTTATAAATAATTCCTCCACCATCTATTTCATAAGCTTCCCCAGTTTTTAAGAAATTCTCAATATCCTCTATTACATAAGGCGAAGCACAATCTATAACTCCTACTACATCAATTCCTTTTCGTTCATAACATTCTTTTGCAATGTTTGCAAAATTTAAAGATCTTGCACCAGTAATTTTTATAGGTTTGCCATTTTCACTTCTACCAATATGCACATGTAAATCCGCAAATATTTCGTTCATTTCTATATCTCCTACTACTTATTTTTCACACAAAAATAGAGAAGCAAGCTAACTTATTATGCTTTCCCTATTTTCTCTTTAGTTTTTTATATTCAATTATTTTTCTATTCCACTATTTTCTTCATTTACTATTCCTAAAGTTGGTCTTTCACTATTTTGCATATCTTGCTTTATCCCCTTCATTACTTCTTCCATAGATACTGTTTTTTTAGTTTCAATCTTTTGTGTTCTACTTTCTTTTTCTCTTTCTTTTATATGATCATAAACACTTCTTACTCTGCTCATACATCTTGGGACATCTGTTTCTTCTCCAACTTCCTTTATTGCATATGTTAAAACATTGTAATCTGACATTTATTTTTCCTCCTAAATTTCTTCTTACGCTTCAATAGTTTGCATATAATTTACAAATTTTATAAATGGTTTTAATAATCTATTATTTTTGTCTTTTAAATTTCTATGTTCTAGTAAAACTAATGCTTCATCTGGTTTAAATCCAATTCTTTCAGGTCTATCTAATAACATTCCTCCAAATTGGTCTGCAAGTTCTAATATATCACTTTCTGGACTTCTATTCTCACTTATAGTATATCTATTTACTCCTTCACATATATTGCAAAAATTTTCATCGAATCCTAATTTTGCTAAATACTCTGCTCCATTTTTTGCATAATTTTTTATTTGCTCTTTGTCTGTAGAATTTTCAATTTTTTTGCAGTCACAAAGCAATCTTGCTGTAATCACTAAATTATCATCTATTTCAAATTTTGGATAAAATTCATGCAAATAATCTAAAAACAATTTAGTAATTAATGTTTTAAAAATAACTGAATTATCATAAAATATACCTGTTCTCTTTTTTAGGTAATACATTATTTCTAACTTTTTACTCCAGTCTTTTTCTGATAAAATGTAATCAGCAAAACTTTCTTCCCCCATTAAATAACCTCCTAATTAATTAAAGAAGAACTTTACGATATTATCGTAGGAATTTTTTCTTTTGATTTGTTTAATTATATGATATAAGCGATTCTCTTTCAATAATTATAATTAAAAATTAATGATATTGTAATATTGTTGTAATATAGCTTTTTTTAATTTTTATATTACTATTATTCCCTTTGTATAATCTAAATTTGCTACCGAATTTTTTTGATATGCTAAAGTATAAATATCAGTTGCTCTTTTATCAATATCTAACATTTTATTATATTTTACATTTTTATTTTGATCTTCAAATTTTTTAATAGAAGTTATAACTTTTACTTTTGAATTTATTTTAGATATAATTTCCTTTCCATTATTATTAAAACCTAAAACTCTAATATAAGGTGTTATTTTTTTTGCTATTTCCATGTCTTCTTTTTTTATTCCAAGAAGTGAATATAATAAGATTCTCTGTATTCTAGTTTGTGTATATCTTTTTGATTTTATCATGTTTATTAATTCATCAAGATTATTAGTTTTGTCCACAGATGATTTTATAAGATTTTCTAATCCTTCTGTTACATCTGGTAAATCTGCTATTTCTTCACTTGACATCATTCTTAACTTGTAAATTATTTCTTTAGAAAAAACATTTACATTCAAATTATAAGTATTATTTCTAATATTTTCATATAAAATTCTAAAAGAAGTATTTGGCATTAATCTAGATACTTCATTTATCTTTTTAATTTGAATTAAATGCCTTATACCAGTTGAACTTGCATAATTATCAATAATTCTTTTACTATTATAAAATACACTATTTCTTTTTATTCCTATTGGCTTTATTTTGCTTTTCATTCTTTTTAGTGTCTTTAAATATTCTATTGCTAAAATATTATTTGATCCAGTTAAAATATCTGTATAATTATTGTTATTTGGATTATTTTTGTTTATAAATTTATTTATTGCTTCTGCTCTTGCTTTTGCAAAAGATTCTCCTTTACTTAATTCATTTTTTAAAAGTTCCTGAAACTCTTTTGGTTCATTAGCTAAGATTTCTGCAATATATTCAAGATTAGATATATTATCTTCTTCTATTCCAAATGATAAATAGTCTATTATGCCTAATTTATTTAGAATTTTCATGGATCCATAAGCAAAATTTTCTGCACTTGAAATACTAAATATAGTTGGCAATTCTATGACTAAATCTACTCCATTATTAAGAGCCATTTTAGTTTTTTCCCACTTGTCTACAATTGAAGTATCTCCTCTTTGTGTAAAATTTCCTGTCATTATTGCAACTACATAATCTGCTTGTGCTTCCTGTTTCGACTTTTCTATATGATATAAATGTCCATTATGAAAAGGATTATATTCGGCTACAATTCCTAATATTTTTTTCAAATATATTTCCCCCTTTTTTATGAGTTTAAATAAGTCTTGAAAGATTAAATATTTATTGTTATAATATCATAAAATATATGTTTATGCAAAATAAATAATCTACTTAATTATATTCAAAGGAAGGACTTTTTATATGGATAAAGTTACAATTTATACAGATGGAGCATGTTCAGGCAATCCTGGTCCTGGCGGATGGGCTGCAATTTTAATGTGTAATGGCAAGGAAAAAGAAATTTCTGGTGGATTAAAAGAAACCACAAATAATGTCATGGAAATTACTGCAGTAATTGAAGGACTTAAAGCTTTAAAATACCCATGTGAAGTTCAAGTTTATAGCGACAGTGCTTATGTTGTTAATGCCTTTTTACAAGGCTGGATATATAATTGGATAAACAAAAATTGGAAACTTGCTAATGGTAGCAATGTAAAAAATAAAGAGCATTGGCAAGAACTATATGCTCTTACTAAAACTCATAAAGTTACTTTTAATAAAGTAACTGGTCACAGTGATAATGAATTAAATAATAGATGTGATGAACTTGCAAGAAATGCTATACCTAAATAGAGGTTATAAATCTAATGGTATTCAATTATACATTTGCTGATTCAAAATATTTACCGTGTATAATCCAACTTTTCAATGACCAAAAGAGAAATAGTCATAAAATAAATATCTTATGACTATTTCTCTTTTATTGTATATAGTTAGTAATGCTTAAAATGTTATTGACACTTTAAATATAAAATGTGTAAAAAATCTGATAACTGTACTATCCCATCTTCTGTCTCCTGCATCAAATATGTACGAATTATTGATATAAGAGCTTTTGTTGTGATAGTTTCATCAGGTATACGAATACTAACCTTTTGAAACTTTCTTTCTTCTAACAATTCAAGATTATAACCCATTTTCACAATATGAAAATATTCTTTAGGTTCGCTAATTATTTTTTTAGCACAATTAAATGCAAAAAGAATATTTTCATCAGTATTTTTCTCTCCAGCTAATGAATATATTAAACATGCTGCAATATCAAAATCATTAGGATTTCGTCTTAATAAATACTGATTAGTAGTTACAGCATATATAATTTGATTAAATTTTTTAATCCAGTTAATACTTAGTTTACTCCGATCATAATTTTCTTCATTAATTGTTTCATTAACTAAGTCAAAATACTGTTTCCACTTCTCCTCATAATCTTCTTCAGTCATGTTTTGAAGCTTTTGTTTTTCTTTTTTCTCTCTTAAAGACAATAATTCTACCGTAGTAACCATTGATGCTAACAAAAAACCCATAATAAATTTCACAACATTTTCTGGTAATTTAGACATTATAAATGCATAAATAAGCACAACAATAAACAAAGTAACAATACATTTTAACGGATGATTGATAAAATACCGAATTAACTTTTTACTCATATTAATACCTCCTTCAATAATTATTGTGTTGCTAATGTTTTTTATGTTTAACTCCAAAAGGAGATTATAAAAATTAATTAACTTATTCGCTAAATTATTATAAATTCTATCATGAATTTCCATATATTTCAATAGTTTTAGCTACTTTTTTCTAAATTAGATTTATCCATTCTTCAATTAATTCTTTAGGAATATTTAAATTTCCTCTTCCAACCCCTACTTGTATATCTGGCTTTGGACTTCCATGATAATCACTACCACCACTGATATATAAATTGTTTTTTCTAGCATAATCTACTAAAATATCTTTTTTATTATCGTCTGCTGATGATGGATGAAAACATTCTATTCCATCTAATTCTGTTTCTTTTCTTAAATCATCTATAAAACCAATTGTATTTTCAAATTTATATTCAAAAGGATGTGCTAAAAATGCTTTTCCACCAGCTCTATGAATAATCTCTATAACTTCTTTGTATGTTGGTCTAAATTCTACATAATTTATAAAATAACTACTATTAGGATTTGTCATTGCTTTTCTAAAAAATAAACTAAAAGATTCTGCATATTCACCTAAAATTTTTCGATTTTCTTCATTCTTTATTAATTCATCATAAATTGGTCTTTCAACATAGTCTTTAGCAGTCTTAGGATCTTTTATTTTACTTTTATCAATTTTTAATCCATGCTTATCACACAAATCAAACATTCTTTTTTTACATATAACTTGCTGTTCACGTAATTTATCTTCTGAATAATATTTTTCACACCATTCATTGATTATATTAGGATTTATATTATAAGCTAATATCTCAATATTTCTATTTTTAAACGCAGCATGTAATTCAGAGCCTTTTATTATTTTACCAGAAAAAAAATTATTATTCTTTAATGCATTATCTTCATACTGTTTACATGTATCATGATCTGTTATTGATATGATCTCTAATTTTCTTTTTTCGCACATTTTTAGTAATTCTTCAACAGCCTTATCTCCATCTGAATATAATGTATGCATATGTATATCTATCATTATTTTATCTCCTTTTTTATCCAGATTATATCAAAAAATTCCTAATGTTACAACCAATAAAATTGACTTTTCATATTGCAATTTTATGTAAAACATGATAATATATAAATATCAGTATTGTTTAGAAACCAATAAGTCAGCAACTTGGAGGTTTCTAACCTCCAAGAAAATTCAAGGAGGTAATCACAATGTTTAATGTATCAATCCCTGAAATTTCCGATGAGCAACTGAAGGAACTGTACGAACAAATTAAGCCTGTTATCACTGTAAAAGGTAAACTGCACTATTTTAGGGAGTTTACTTTCGATGAACTCAAATGGATCAGTTATATCCAGAATCTTGATGAAGATGTAAGAGAAGAAGTTGGAGAAAATAAACTTGAAGTTTTAGAGAACCGCGACTTCGTTTGCTTACATAATTATGGAGATCGTAAGCTTTTCAAGCCAAGAATTTTTGAAGTTTTGTCTCAGATTGATAGACATGTGGTTTTTCGCGTGAAAGCATTTGAGATTATCGAAAGTCCGCAAACAGCTGATGACTTCTTCAAGGACAGTTTTAGATCTATCGCATTCTATAACGGCTATCATGTTTCGACAGTAAGGTTGTACGGAGAAAAATGGTGATACAAGCAAAATTGGTGCAATTCATAATTGCACTAATTTTGCCTTTTTATAGTATAGGAAAAAATCGCACTAATAAATAAGTGTGACGATTTTAATTATTGGAGCAGGTAACGGGAATCGAACCCGTATAGCCAGCTTGGAAGGCTGGAATTCTACCATTGAACTACACCTGCATGTATTTAATTTCTAGAACAATTATTATTTTACACTATTAAGATTTCATTGTCAAGATTTTTCTTGAATTTTTTATAAATAAATAATATAATATCTTTATAATTTATTTATAAAAAGGAGATTTATGAAAAATCTAGAAATCGATTCTAATGGTGATGGTAAAAAAATAAGCACATATTTATCATATAAATTTTCTAATCTTAGTATCAATTCTATATATAAAGCTTTAAGAAAAAAAGATATTAAGATTAATGGAAAAAGAACAAATAATAATGAAATACTACATTCTGGAGATTTATTAGAAGTTTACATTTCTGACGATATTCTTTATGGAGCAGCTTCTGTGCAGGATATACCTATTATCTTTGATGATGACAACATCGTTATATTTAATAAACCTTCTAATTTAGAAGTAGTTGGAGAAAATTCTTTAACTTCTATAATGAAGAAAAATTATAGTTTTTTAGAACCTTGTCATAGAATTGATAGAAATACAATTGGTTTAGTTTTATTTGCTAAAAATAAAGAAACACTAGATATTTTATTAAATAAATTTAAAAATTTCGAAATAGAAAAACATTATATAGCTTGTTGTTTTGGACATGCTAAAGACAGAGATTGCTTAAGTTCTTATCTTTTTAAAGATAGTAAAAAGTCAATTGTGTATATCTCTGATGAACCAAAAAAATATTATACTAAGATTGAAACTTCTTACAAATTATTAAAATATAATAATCAAGATAATATTTCTCTATTAGATGTAACTTTACATACCGGAAAAACTCATCAGATTAGAGCTCATCTAGCCCACTACTCTCTCCCTGTTTTAGGCGATGGAAAATACGGTTCTTATGAAATTAATAAAAAATTTAAGTTAAATACCCAGCTTCTTTGTAGCTATAGTTTGCAATTTAATTTTACATCTGATTCAGGAATTTTAGGATATTTATCTGGTAAAAAAATTGTTTTGCCTCAAATTCCTTTTACTAATTTATTTAACTAATTATGGTTTATAGATAAATCCTTATAAAAATCTAAATTTATCTAAAAGGTATAACTATGTCTAGTTTTATTATAAAAATAATAGCAATAATTACAATGTTTATTGATCACTCTGGTGATGTTTTAGTTGGACAAACCTCAGTATTAAACATTATAGGAAGAATGGCTTTTCCTTTATTTGCTTTTCAATTAGTAGTTGGTTATAAAAATACAAGTAATCTAAAAAAATATGCAATTAGATTACTAATTTTTGCTTTGCTTTCTCAAATACCTTTTAGCATATTAATTTATATTATACATGGTTCACTTTCTGGAATAACGCTTTCTCAATTGCCATCAGCTTTTATAAATAATATTATAAGTGGAAATTTTCCTGGTTTAAATATCTTCTTTACTCTATTCTTAGGCTTATTATCATTATTCATATTTGATAAAGTTTCTAATAGATTTTTTAAGTATTTATCTTTAGGTATTATATTAATAGTTGCCCACTTTACTCAAGTTGATTATGGAGCTTGGGGTGTATTTTTAATATTGTTCATATATCTGTTTTGCCCAAATAAACATATTGCTAAAAATTTAGATAGTTTAACTTTAAGATATTTCATATTTGTTTTAGGCTTTTTTGCACTATCTATTCTTAATTTCATTTCATTTTTTGCAGTACTTTCAAATATTTGGGTATGGTCACTTATTCTATTTACATTTTTGCCTTGTATTTTTATGCTTTTATTTAATGGAAAAAAAGGGCCATCTCTAAAATACTTATTTTATTTATTTTATCCAGTTCATTTAATCATTTTAGATATAATTTACTTTTTTAAAATATAAATTATGCATAATTAAAATTTAAAACATACTTAATTTAATCATAATTAATGCTTAGTGCATAATTAATCCCATTTGAAATTATTTCTTTCATGTTGTCAACTAAATCATCAATCTCTTTTGGCATTACGGCTAAATTATATTTTGATGGTTCTAATACTGTTTTTATTAATTTATATTTATCTTCATAACTTGAATCCTTTAAAAAATCAAACTCATCAAATTTTTCTATTAATATATCAAAAGTATTTGCTACAATTGTTGCTGCTTCTACAACTGTGGGCACACCAATTGCTATTACTGGAACTCCCATTGTTTCCATACTTATTTCTTTTCTTTTATTTTCTACTCCAGAACCTGGTATTATCCCTGTATCACAAATTTGTATCGTTTTTAATAATCTTGAAATATTATTTGAAGCAAGTGCATCAATTACAATAATTAACCCTACATCTATTTTTTCTACTACGCCTTTTATAATTTCTTGTGTTTCAATTCCCGTTGTTCCTAATACACCGAGGTGCTATTGCACTTATTTCTTTTGTGCCTTCTTTTAATAACTCTGGTTTATATTTTAAAATATGTCTTGTTATTTCTAAATTTTTTATTACTTTTGGTCCTACTGCATCTGCTGTCGTGTCTTCATTTCCAAGCCCTACAACAAGTACTGGTCCTTCTTTATCTTTTATTAAATTTTTTAATTCTTGAGCTAGTAACTTAAACGCTTCTTCAATTTCCTCTTTATCAATAATTTCAATATCTTTTATATTTATTGTTGTATATGTTCCAATTCTTTTATCTATTTTTTTACTTCCTTCTTCATTTAAAATTTTTACTCTTGTAATCTCTAAATTATCAGATATTTTTTTGTTTTCAGTTTCTATTCCATCTAAGTCTTTCTTCTTAGAAGTTTCTTTGCAAATCTGTGCTCTTTCATCTGCTAAATCTGTTCTAAAATCATACATAAAAAAATCCTATTCCTTACATAATAAATTTAGGTTTTTAACAGGTTCCCATAAACCTTTATTTTTCTATATTTATTATGATAAAAAGAATAAGATTTTATTCAATACCTTAAAATTAAATAAAATGAAAATTATAATATTCTTTGTTGTTTGTTGTCGCCGAAAAAGTGATAAATCACTTTTTCGCTCCATTCGCGCTTCGCTTGAGCGCTACGCACAACTGCAAAATATTATAATTTTCATTTTTTGCTTTTTAATATAATTTATGAACATTTTTTATTTTAAATATATTAATCAATAATTTATGAACAATATTTACAAAGCACAGACTCTAATCCCACATCTAAATCCACATTTCCATTTTTAGATTTTTCGTCTAAATTAATAAATTCTTCTAAAATTTGTCTTAATTCATTTTCTTCAAAATATTTAGCTTGTGTTTGATATTTTGTAACTAAAAACATCTGATTAGGTTTTAATTTTAAATTTTTTGCAACATTTCTATTATCTGAAAGTTTTACTATATATAATTTTTTGAAATGTTTATAAAGCATTATTAATATTTTTTGCACTGGTTCTTTTGAGTATTCTAGGTTATGTAACACATTAATAGCTTCTTTTATATTTCTTTTTCCTAAATTATCAGTTAAATCAAATATTACACTTTCTGATTTTTTTATCGTTAAAGAATCTATATCTTCTTTTTTTATTGTGTTTCCTTTTCCTTCAAACTCTATTAATTTTCGCAATTCATTTATTATGTCTTCCATATTTGTTCCAACACATTCAATAAAATACTGTGCTTCTTTTTCTTTTATTTCTACGCCATAAGCTGATGCAATTTTTTTAATTTGTGCAATCAACTCAAATGGCTTTTTTTCATTACATTCTTTTATGGTTCCTTTTTTCTGCAATATTTTATATAATGCTGTTGTTTTATCTATTTCATTTTCAATAATTACAAATTCTACCCCTTCAATATCATTATCTTGTATATAATCTGCAAGCTTTTCTCCGATAACATTCTTCTTTTTTACTAAATTGCAATCTTTAGCAACTATTAATTTAGTATCATATCCAAACGCTGGAGTTTCTAAATCTGAAATCAAATTATCTATATTGTTTTCATCAATCATAATATAATTAATTCCAACTGTTAATTCTACAAAATTTTTTTTAATCTTTTTTAATAATTCATTTTTTATGTAATTATCTTCACCATATAATAAATAAATCAACTTTTTCTCCTATTTGTCAAACAATATTCTAAATACTTCTGCCACACTCCAAGCTTGTGCAAAAGCACCTTTTCCTTGTTTTGGTCGTATTGCATCATACACTTCACAAATACTTCCATGAGTATTTCCATTAATCAATTCATTTGTAAAAACTTTTGCTACATTTTCTTTAAATTCTTCTAATGTCTTTTTTAAATCCTCTTTATTTTCTTCATCTTCATCATACTTTATTAAATTTTTTAGTGCATTATAATATATTCCTAAAAGCCATGGCCATATTGTTCCTTGATGATATGAACAGTCTCTTTCATAAGGATTTCCCTTATACTTTGGTATAAATCCTTTTTCACCTTTTGCAAGTGTCATTAAACCATATTTATTTAAAAGCTTTTTAGTTACTGTTATAAACATATCTTTTGCTACTTTATCGTTACAATCTAATACAGGATATGATAATGAAATTGCAAATAATTGATTAGGTCTTATTTTATCATCTCCAATTACATCATATAAACATTTTTTATCTATATTATAGAATGCTTTTTCAAAAGATTTCTTGCATTTTTTTGCAATATAAGCATATTCCATTTGAGCAATCTTATTTCCATAATTTTTATTAATGTTTTGCATTACTTTTAATGCATTATAAAATAGAGCATTTATTTCAACTGTTTTTCCGTTTCTTGGAGTTATTACTTTATTATCTATTTTAACATCCATCCAAGTATTTTGCGTATTAGCAGTTCCTGATACTATTAAATAATCAATATCATCTAAATAAATATTATTGTCTGAAATATTTATTCCATCAATATAATTATTTATTATAGTTTTCATGTGTTTATATAATTTTTCTTTTACAAAATCATAATTTCCTGTATAATCTATATATTTTTGTACTGCTTCAAAAAATAGAAGTGAAGCATCAGCACTATTATATAATGGTCTTCCAGTATATTCAGAGTAGCCATTAGGAATCAATCCATCTTTTATATTTTTTATACAGCTAAGCAATACTTCTTCTGCTATATCAAATTTTTTTGGTATCAATAGCAATCCTTCAAATGAAATTAATGTATCCCTGAACCATTCATTAAACCAAGGATATCCTGCAATAACAGTATGTAATTTTGTTGAATTCTTATATACTATAAAATTATCTACTGCAGTTATATATTTTTTTACTAAATCTTTATATGCTTCTTTTTCACTAACCTTCTTTGGTGCTTTCTTAATCAATTGTGAATCAGATATTTGACTATTTATTCTTTTTAATTCTTCATTTATAATCTTTTCACTAGTATATTTAGGCATGTCTTTAGTGTTAATTCCATACTTACCTTCTACTGAACATAGAAATACTATTTCTTTATCTTCATTAGGTTTTATTTCTACTGTAAATGTTCCTGGAATTGCATGATTTTCGCTATAATCAAATCCTCTTTCTTTTTCTACTCTATATTGCATATCATAGAAAATATCATTATCTTTTCTCTCATATTTTGCACCTTTAACATATAAATTAATGTTTAATTCCTCAAATTTAACTTTAACTTCATCTAAATTATCTGAAACTTCTTGTGTATAATTGAAGTCTCTTGTATTATTTAATGCATGAAAATCTCTATCATTTATTATAGGAGTCAAATTAAGTTTGATTTTTTTCTTTTGATTTGAAACTCTATATATAACAGCTACTGCATTTTTTCCATGTATCATGCATATTGATTTTTCAATTATTACATTAGATACTTTATATGTATAAATTGGTATTATATCTTTTTCAAATTTAATTAAATTTTTATATCCTTCTGTTATTTCTCCATTAGCTTCATTAGTATACAAATTAATTTTATTACCATTAATTTCTATGCTTTCATCTACCTTTGATAATATTAATTTACGATTATATGGAGGAGTCATTGATGCAATTAACAATCCATGATACTTTCTTGTATTCATGCCACCATAATCGGTTGAGGAAGCAAATCCTCCTATTCCATTTGTTATAATCCATTCTTTCATTTGTTTACTCCTACTCTAATTTCTTTTGATCTTACTTCTAGATACTTTTAAGCTAATTTCTTTTTATCTTATCACTATTAGTGTAATTTTTATTTTTCTTTATTTTTTCTTAGCATTTTCTTTCTTTTCTCTTTGTTTCTTCGCTTGCTCTATTTTTTTCCTTTTTTCTTTTTCCTTCTTTTCTTTCATCTTTTCTTTAGCTTCGATTTGTCTACTTTTAGCTATAGCTTTTTTCTTAGCATCTAATTGTTTTCTAATTTCTTCTTGTCTTTTTCTATGCATTTCCTCTAATTCTTTACTGTCTTTATCTTCTTTATTTAATTCTTCATTATCGTTTTTAATTATTCCAATTTGAGAAACTGCATCAAATAATTTTACTTCTGCTGTTTCCTGCTTTGATATAATATCTTTATATTTATTGTCTGAATCAATATCTGCAATCTTCTTTAACCTAGATTTACCAGCTTTTTTCTTTTTCTCTTCTATATTTTTATCGCTCTCTTTAATTGCTTTTATTCTATCTTTGTATTTTAACTTAAATTTACTATCATCATCTCTTCTTTCAAATTGTTTTCTTCCAGATTTTCTAAACTTTTTTTCTGCTCTTTCTCTTTTATGTATTTTTCTTTTTGATTCTTTTAGTTTAGAATTTAACATCATATACTGACTATCATTTTGCATATCTTCAAATTTAAGCTCATCACATACTAATTGAATGATGGTACTTGCAATGACATCTGAATCATGTCTTACTTTATCATCTTCTATATTTGATAAGTTTCTTTGAATTAATTTTACTCCATATTGTTTTGCTTTTTGCACATCTGGAATAACTATATCTTTTCCTTCTTCATTATATTTGTGTATAAATTCCGGAATAATTTCACCTGTATCATATATGCAATAATCAATTATTCCTTCTCCTACATAATCAACTATTGTTTTTATATGATCTGATAAATTATATTCGTCTGTTTGTCCCATTTCTGTCATTATATTACTTATATAAACTTTAATTGCTTTAGAATCTTTAACTGCTTTTGCAATTCCTTTTACTAACAAATTAGGTATAACATTTGTATAAAGACTGCCTGGCCCTATTATAATTGCATCGGCATCTTTTATTGCATCTATAACACCTGGTGCAGGCTTAGTATTAGTAGGACTAATATAAACTCTACTTATTTGATTTGTAGTCTGTGCCACTATTTCTGGAATCTTTTCTCTATTTTCTACAACTGTTCCATCTTCTAATTCTGCACATATACTTATTGGCTCTAATGTTACAGGTAATACTGTTCCTGTCATATTAAATACACTTTTTGATTGTTCTATCGATTTTGCAAAGTTGCCATATACTTTGTCCATTGCTAAAAAGTATATATCACTAAATGATAAACTCTTTAATTTTCCATCATCAAATTCAACATTTAATAATTTTTCCATTTCTTTTTCATCATAAGCTAAAGCTACTAAACTTTCTTTTATATCATTTAATGGTAAAACTTTTAATGCTTTCCTTGAGTCGGTTGGAGTTTCTCCATAATCTGATACAGTAACAATTGCTGTAATATTATCAGTATAATTTTTTAAGCCTCTAAGTACTGTATTTAATCCACTTCCACCACCTATAACTACGATTTTAGGTCCTTGATTATATACCTTTTTATTAAATATAAGTGTATTTACATTATTTGATTCTTTTCTAGTATCACTTTCTTCTACAAGTAATTCTAACATTCTTTTTTGCATATAAACTAAACCTAGAACTACTGCAGTAAATCCTATTATAAATGATACTACTATTATTATTATTTCTGTAACATTTAATGTTTTTCTAGTTATTAATTTGGCTATTCCAAAACACACTAATGAAATTCCAATTAAAATTAACAGTATCCATCTTTTTATTTTAGCTTTATTATTAAACCACTTAAAAAATCCCTTCATTATATATATTTCCTCATTTCTATTACTTTTTTTGCTAATTTTTATTTTAAATAAATTATCTCTGTTTCTAGTTTTTTTCCAAATTTATCATAAACAACTTTTTTTACATAATCTATTAAGTCTAAAATATCTTGTGCTGTTGCATTTCCTGTATTTACAATAAATCCAGAATGTTTTGTAGAAACTTGTGCTCCTCCTATTGTATATCCTTTTAATCCTGCTTCATCTATTAGTTTTGCTGAAATAAAATCATTTCCTCTTTTGAAAGTACTGCCTGCATTTCTTAATTCTAATGGTTGTTTTTCTACTCTAATTTTTTTATATTCATTCATTTTTTCTTCAATTTTTTTCTTATCTTCTTTTATAAAATGCATTCCTATTTCAACTATTACAACTTTCATTTTATGAAATATAGATTTCCTATATGAAAATTCTAACTCTTCACTTTTTAATATATTTACTTCAGATTTTTCTATATCAATATATTTAACATAATCCACTATATTTTTTATTTCTTCTCCAAAGGCTCCTGCATTCATATATATAGCTCCACCAATTGTTCCTGGTATACTAGATGCAAATTCAAATCCTGATAATTCATTATCACATAATTTCTTTGCTAAAACACTATTTAATACTCCTGCACTACAAACAACATTTCCATCTTCTTTTATGTTTACTTCGTCTGCTACATATCTTATTACTATCCCTTTTACTCCGTCATCTGAAACAAGTAAATTACTGCCATTTCCTATAATATTGATTCTTATATTGTTTTTCTTACAGATTTCTATTATTTTTTCTAACTTAGTTATAGAATCAATTTCAACATAAATTTCTGCTAGTCCTCCTACTTTAAATGTTGTATGCTTACTCATTGGTTCATTATACTTAACATTATCTATTCCTAAAATGTTTTCAATCTCTTCCAAATATATCTCCTCCTTTATAGGAATATATAACACCCCTATTGTATCATTTATATATTTTTTTTACAATAATATTACAATTTTTTTTATGTTACAATTTTTTTTATGTTAGAAACCAAAAATTTAATATTAAAGGTATTCCTCATCAAAAAATATAGACAAACTAGTTAAAAAAAGTTGAATCTCAAAAAGTAAAACTAATTGAAATTCAACCTATAAAAAATTATTTTTTCATATACTTTACTCTTTTATGTTCCATACTCCCGAACCCACCTTTTCATACTGAATATCAGAACCAAGAGTAACTACTGGTACCACTCCATAATTACCCTCACCTCCATATTGTTTTCCTTCAGAACAACATGTGATAACGCTTGAAAGCTCCTCCCATCCAATAGTACGCAATCCAAAGAATGCCATCTCACTACCTAGACCAGTACAACGTGATGCTAAAAAATAATAAGAATTACCACCGAAAATCAAACTATAAAAATTAATATCATCAAAGTAATCTTCAAGCTTATCGAAACCATAGTAATTCTGTTTTACAGTTATCTTATTATCTGCTTTTGATTTTGATTTTGTATAATTAGTTGTATCATCATCTAATAATGGTATTTTTATTCCTTGGTCTTCTAACTTTGTTCCATCATCACTTTCTCCTATACCATCTTCATTTACTGAGAGACCATCTATTCCTAATATATTTTCGTATTTTGCTAAATTTGGATAATAAGCATATTTTCCTGAAAATTCTCCTATATATCCATCAAATTTTCCTTTTGCGGCTATCCCTTTAGCATTCAGTTTGGATTCTATATCTTGTAAATTTATACTTCTTGCTGTTACTCCTAGTTTATTATTAGAATATAACGTTTTGCACATTTCATTTAGATAATATACTCCATTATTATATCCTGTTTCTCCATCAAAATAAATTTTTGACATTGATGATGTTGGCTTTCCCATTATATCCACCGAATCTATATTTTTACTTAATACTTTCCATGTAAACGTTTCTTTTGGCAATGTTTGGTCAGATGTATATCCACTCATTTCACTCGTTAATTTATAACCTTCTTCTACTGTATCAGGTGTATAGTTTATTATATCACCAACTTTCATTTCACTTGGTATAGTTTCTATTATCGGTGGCTCCACTGTGTTTCCTTCAACAGGAGGCTCTATCGTATTTTCTTCAATCGGTGGTTCTGTTATATTTTCCCCATCTGCTATTTTACCTATATCTTTTTCTAATTCTCTTAGCTTTTCTTCTTCATCTGCTTCTGATTCTTTATATTTTTCTCCTGCATATTTTGCTCTTTGAAATAATCCATTTTGTCCTAATGCTGTTGTTAATGTTATTCCTGCTAATATTAATAATATTATTATTGTCATCATAACTGGTTATGATAAATTTTATATAAGCTATCTTAACTTATAGCTGTCTCAAAATTTATAATATTATCTTCATATTTATTATTTAATAAACTAAACTTATAATATATTTTTATTTCTTTATTTTCTGAAATTGTTATTTTATCTATTAATGAAACTAACAATTCTCTTGTTATTTCTTTTCCATCAACAAAGTCCTTCACCAATTTTTTTAGATCAATTTCTTTCATAGTATCTTCTTTTTGCAATTTTAAATCATTAATTAGTTTTTTCATTTCGTCTTTTTTATCTAATATTGATTTATACATTCTTTCAAAATCTTCTGTTCCTATGATTCCATTTAATTTATCATTATATAACTGATCTATTTTTATGTTCTCTTTTTCTATTTTTCCTGTCATAGTATCTATTTGATTTTGTATTAGATTTTTTTTATATAAAGTTTTATCTTTAATATCTTTTGCTAATAGAAAATACTTTTCTTCTTTTTGGTATTCTTGCAATCTTGTTTTAATTGTACTTAAGATTTTCTCTGTAAGCTTTTCACAATTATTAGAGTGTGGTGTACACAATTTTGATTTAGTCATCGATGCATAAGTATTGCATCTTGTGTATTGTATTACTTTTCCATTTTTTTGTTTTAAACTTAAAACACTTATTTTTTTGCCACATTCCTCACATTCCAGTAAACCTTTTAATAGAAAATCATATTTATATATTTTTGTATGCATCCTGCTATCTATTAAATCCTGTACAATATTAAATGTTTCTTCATCAATTAAAGGTTCATGTTTTCCGTGTACAATGATTTGATTTTCTTTTTTAGTTAATATTATTTTTTTACTTTTATAACTTAATTTTTTACTCTTACCATTTATTACATCTCCGAGATATGTCCTGTCTCTAGCAACTTGTATTATTGAATCACGATTCCACCCTCTCTTTATTTCACCTTTTCTTGTATGCATATTTCCAACTGATACAGAGCGTACAGGTATTTTTGCCTTATTAAGATTGTCTGCAATTTCTGTTGGCAATTTTCCTTTTCTTAAATCAATGAATATATTAGTTACTATATTACTAGTTTCATCATCTGGTATATAATGATTTTTGTCTTGTGGATCTTTTTTATATCCGATATTTTGGATATGTTGCCATTACCTTTCCTTGTTTTGCTTTATTCATTTTTCCATCTCTTGTTTTCTTTGAGCAATCTCTCAAAAACCACTCATTAAAAAATGCTCTAAATTTTATATCATCGTGAAAATTAGCAGATGTTTTTGAATCTAAATTTTCATTAACTGCAATAAATCTTACGCCTTTTAATTGAAAATACTCTTCAATATATTCATCTATTCCTGAAGCAACTCTTCCAAATCTCGATAAATCTTTTACTATAACTAAATTAATATGACCTGCATCAATATCTTTTAACATTCTAACAAATTCAGGTCTATCATAAAATGCTCCACTTTCTCCATCATCACTATAAATATCATATACTTTTAAATGATTTACTTTACAATAATTAAGTAATAGCTGTCTTTGATTAGTAATACTTCCACTTTCTCCATACTTTTTTACATCTAATATTTTTAAATGAGATAATCTTAATAATATTGCTGTAGAATATAATTCAGGATTACTTATTGGTATCATTTTTCCTCCTTCCTTGATACTAACAATAAGTTTCCCTTCATATTGACTTAATTATTATAACTCTTATTTTTTTATATTCAAGTCCATATAAGAACTTAATTTATTTTGAATATAGATTTTGAATATATCATTTAATAAATCATCTGCTTTTTTTCCATTTTTGTTAAATATCTCTATAACTTTATATTTTTCTTTTTCCATAAGAGCCTCCTATTATATGATTGAAACTTATATATCAATTTATCCATTTAATTTTTTTAGGCACATCTGCACCTACAATCATCCCTTTTTTTAGTACATAACTCTTATTTTTTGCATTATACTCGTAAGCTGATGAATTCCATTTTTTATAATTTATATCATTTATACTATTTCTTGCACCTGATAATTCAATTGCATCTTGATTATGTATCATTTTTAAGATTTCATAATCTCTTGGATTATCTTTATTTTTTTGTTTCTTTATTTTTCTAGTTTTAGCTATGTACTTTTTTGTTTTTTCTATATGTTTCTTTTCATTAATGATTTTTCTATATTCTTTTTCATCCTTATATCTAGGATCTTTTGTTAACACTCTAGAAACTTTATATTTAGAAATATTTAATTCCTTAGCAATATCTTTTTGTTTCTTTTTTTCTAAAAAATACATATTTTTAATTTTGTCTTCCATAATTTATTTCCTTGCAACTTTTTGCTAACCTTCTTATTAGCATAAAGAAACTAATAGAGTTACTTACTCTATTTTATTTTATTGAATATTACTTAAATTTTTAACTAGAAAAAATTTACATTATATATTTTTAATTATTGATTTTGTCATTTTTATAACTTCATCATTTCCAAATTTTTTATAAAACATTATTATTTCATTTCTTATATTTTTTGAATTAATTTCTGTTTTACTATGTTGTAAAGTATAATTGACTAATTGAGCATAAGCTACAATTGTTTCAATTTCTTTTTTTTGATTTATAGATTCATTTTCTGTTTTGTTTTCCATCTTTGCTCCTTTACTTAATATAAACGGAAATTTTTCAAAAAAGTTCGCCTTTTTGTATTATTTTTTTTTAAACTTTTCTATTTCGATTTTTGCTTAGCTTTTTGAATATTAATAATTTAATTTCTTGACTTATATCTTCATCAAATTTATTGTCTTTTGTTGACTTTTTTCTTATTAGAGGATCATAGTCATTTATTATTTTTGATATTTCTTTATTTGTTAAATTAAAATTATTAAACATTTTTATATCCTCCATTTAACATTCCTTCTGCAATTTTATTTAATGCTCTATTTTTTATTTTTTCTACTGTGCTCTTATTCAATTTCATTTTTTTAGAAATTTCTTTTATTTTCATTTTTTTCCAGAATATATAAAAGAGAACTTCTTTTTCTTTCAAAGACAATATTTTAACATACTTACTCAATAAAGGATTAGAGAGAGTTTTCTCAAATTCTTGTGCAAGTTCTATCTCTTGCATACAAATATCTAAAATATCTTCAATGATATTACAACTTTCTTGTAATACTTTTTCATTTAATGGAACATTAAAATTATTTATTTTTCTATTTTTTTCAAAATAAGAATTTCTGGCTGTTAAAATAATCCTTTTCAAATATGCTTTTTCTTCTTTAGATAATTTTTCTTTTATGTAATCTTTTATATCCATAATATCTCCTTGCTTTAAAAATTAAACAAGATCTGTAGTATAATAAAAAAATAAATTACACCTCCTATCACTCTTTCTTTTATTATCTTTTGTTTATCAATCTTTTGTATAAATTGTTTTACTAATCAGACCTTTGTTCTACCTGACACTATAACAAATTCAATGTTTATATTGTAAAAATGCAACAAATTAAACACTTTTGTACTAAAATGCCTCTTTTTGGAACAAAACAGGACAAAAATTTTTCCAATTTCTTCATTTTTTGTTGTGTTTACATAATTGTTGTGATATAATTCTTTTATCTTTAATTTCATTTTTATAGGAGGATTTATCTTTGTTAAAAGTTCTGTATGCTGATACAAATGAAAAAAACAGAGAAAATTTTGAAAATATTATGACTAAAGATACTAGATTTGAAATCTTTCAATCTAATACTGGAAAAAATACGATTGACACTTATTATAATATTAATCCTGATATCTTTGTATTAGACTCCGATTTTATAGATTTAAACTCATTTGATTTGCTAAGAAAACTATCTATAAGTATTGATGAAAAAGAAAAATGTAATACTATTTTAATGACTAAAAAAGATTATATAGATAAAATAACTAATTTTTCAAAAATATATAGTATTTTATATAAACCTTTTTCACTTGATATACTTATTAATTTATTAAGTCAAATGTATGAAGAAAAAAATGTAATTAATATAAATATGAATGATATATATTCCTATTTTTCGGATTTCAAAATGCATCTCTCCATAAGTGGTTGTCAATATATGAAATCTGCTATTGAGATTTGCTTAAGACATTATCCCTTTTATGGCAGTTCATTAGATGATCTTTTGGAAAAATTAGCTGATGAATATAATAAAACACCTGAACAAATAAGAGATGGACTAAAAAGTGCATTAAAGCCTATAAATATTTCTTCACAAAAATATGCTAGGCAACTATATCCTGAAATTTTTAATGATGATTATTCTTTATCTCCCAGAAAATTTATTGAAAGAAGTACCATATACTTTTA
Organism: uncultured Clostridia bacterium; assembly: GCA_947623725.1. Taxonomy (GTDB): domain Bacteria; phylum Bacillota; class Clostridia; order TANB77; family CAG-508; genus CAG-793. The sequence continues at coordinate 25,300 of CANQHI010000013.1, forward strand.
TAATAAACAAAAAAACAAGAAGTAAATATTTGAAGTGAACATTTTGGAATTCACTTCATATTGGTACTTCTTGTTTTTATATTATAAATCTTCATCTTTATACTCTTTTAATATATCATATACTAAAATGTTATGTGGATCTTTAGTTTCCATTATTGAATTCATTTTTATTCCAATTAAATTTATGATTTCATCTCTTTTTTCTATTGGTACATTATCATCAATTATATTAAATATAGGCATATCTACTTTTAATTTTCCGTTTGCATTTTTAATCATATCACAAGCATTTGTTTTATTATAATTATATTGCATAAAGACCATCTCTGGTTTTAACTCTATAATTTGTTTCAAAATATCTTCTTCATTTTCACTTACACCAACAATTTCTGCTAATGAAGAATCATTTATTATTTTAGTAATATTTTCTTTTATTTCCTTATTTTGAAATCCAATAAATACTTTTATTTTACTATCCTTATTATTAATTCTTTTATTTTCCCATTGAAGATCTTTCCAAATTAATTCTTCCTGTTTTGGTTTAAAAGAACAACAAACTGGAACATATTTTCCAAATTTATTATGCTTGAATTGTGTTGAACAAGGTGTATTTTTATTTAATTCTATACCCTTCAATTCATTTGTTGGAGAATTATCCCATTCTATTTTATCATCATAGTATCTGCCTATTCCGATAAGGTGTTCCTATCAATAATGGACAAACTCTTAAAATTCCATTAGGATGAACCAATATACTACTTCTTGTCTTGCAAACGCAAAAGCCATAATATTCTGGATTACTCAAAAATCTTTCTTTTGTTGTAAAAGATGATGGTATCCTAACAGGAATAGAATATTCTTTATTTTTAATTTTAAGTTCTATTTCTTCTTTAACCTTAAACCAATCATCGACTTTAATATCTATATCTCCTGTAAAATAATCTCTAGGAACTCCTGTTTTAAAAAGATTATGAAAATTGATTTTTTCTATTCCTAGTTCTTCTGCAAACTTAATCATACGATCTAAATATAAATTTCCTTTATCATCTCTTTTTATCATTTCCTTACTAATACAAGCTGTTATATCAATATTATATCCTAGTTCTTTTGCTCTCTTTATATTTTTCAAACATTTATCAAAAGAACCTTTCCCTCTTATAGGGTCATTAATCTCTTTTGTAGGTCCGATCAATGCTAAAAGTAATCTCATCAAGCATTTTAAATTCTTCTTTTTCCAGTAAACTGCTATTAAATTGACCATTTGTATCTATTCTTACATACTCATATCCTAATTCTTTTGATTTTTTTATTAATTCCAATAAAGATTTATATAATGTTGGCTCTCCTCCCATAAGAGTCAACTTTTTTGCTCCCATTTCCTTAAAATCACTTATTAGCTTTACTGCATCTTCAAAGTCAATTTCTTTTTTTTCCACTTGAAATCCTATATCTAATTTATATAAACATTGAACGCAATTCAAATTACATTTATCAACTAAATATAAAAATACTTGTCTTAAATTTGTTCCATAATATTCTCTGAATTTTTTGTCCATTTTATAATTCATTACAATTATCCTCCTTGCAATATTAGGCATTCTAATTATATAATGGACTATAGAGTTTGTAAATTCTGAAATTTCGACAGTATTGTCATTTTTTCAAACATTAGAAAAAAGAATTCAATTTTAATTTGAATTCTTTTCTGTTATGTATTCTTTTATAAATGTTTTATCAACTTTTGTTAAATGATCTTTTATATATACTAAATCTAAACTAACTGTTGGTAATTTTATTTCACTTGGTAGTATTACTTCATAAACTTCTTTATTTGCTATAGCTTTTTTTGCTGCCTCTCTAAGTACATAAGCAATTCCTATTCCTGACTTTGTTGCATTTACTCTTTGTTCTGTTAGTCCGACAAGTTAATCTAACATCTATATTTATTCCATATTCTTTTAATATATTTAATAATTTTATTGTATTTCCTCTATGTTCTCCAGATAAAATATATTTATAATTTTTTAACTTATTTACATCATCTATAATTATTGGCTTATCTGATATAAATATATAATCACTCTTTTTTATTTCTTTAATTTCTAAATCTCTTTCATATTGAATTGGTATTCTATCTATTATAGCAAAATCAATTTTATTGTTTTTTAATGCTTCAATTAAATTTTCACATTCATACGAAGTGTCTAAACTAATTTTAAGATTAGGATAATCTTTTGAAGCTTTTGAAATAATATCCATTAAATAAAATTCTACAATATGACTTGGGCATCCAATTGAAATATTTCCGTATTCTATACTGTTTTTTGCACTTGCTATAAGCATTGCAAAATCTATATCCATAAATCCTCGTTTTATAGTTTTATATATTTCTTCTCCAATATCAGTTAATTTTAATGGCTTTCTTGTAAATAGTTTTACTCCAAATTGTTTCTCAAGTGTACTAATATTAGATGAAACTGTAGAATGAGAAAATCCTAATTTTTCTCCTGCTTTTACAATACTTTCTGATTCTGCTGTTGCAATAAAGAATTTTAACAAATTTAAGTTAATATTATTACTATCAACCATTATAAATCTCCATTTTGTACTTTGTTACAATAGTATTATACTACATTATGTTCACTTTGTAAAGTTTTTTCTATATTTTAGTATTTTTTCTTCAAATTAAATTTTGTTATAATATTTCTCATAAATTTTTTCAATTTTACAAAATTTTATATTTATTTAAATTAGATCTTCTGAAATTTTTGAACTAAATAATGGGGCATTATCCTTTTATCTTCAAAAATAATACACTAAATATAATAGTTATCATTATTATTGTACAATATGTAAATATTTAAATCTATTCCAGGTGATATTTCACAAATATTGTGATACCATAACCAACATTGCTTACTGAAATTTTTTTATTGTAAGTTTATGTCGCAAAATCCAACTTATGCATTCCATATAAATCTTTTATATGAATACGAATGAATTTTATTGTACCGACTTATAACACCTATCACTAAAAATATATTTTTATTATAAAATATTATACTAACATAATATCAATTCTTAGAATTTTGTATATTATAGATTTTCTTTATAATATCATTAATAAAACTTCTATATTTTGGTTTTAATTTCATATATGTTAATAATAATTCTGAATCAATCAACTTATCTGAATTATTTGATTCTTTAATAAAATCTAATAGTAGATAATTAGGAGTTATATGTAATGTCTTACAAATTTTTATCATTAAATTAAAACTACAATTTGAAGCACCATTTTCAATAGAGCAAATATGATTAGTAGACACTTCACATATTTCAGCAAGTTCTTCTTGTGTTAGTTCTTTTTTAAGTCTAGCAATTTTAATTTTCTTTCCAATTGATTTTGCTATGTTATTAGATTCCATTATTATCACCCTCTTTTAAATATAACAATTTACAAATTAAAGATGAATAATCTATCATAGAACTTTTTGTAGCAATATCTATGTTGTAGAACTTATTTATTTTTCTTCCAATTTCTTTTCTACATCTTTAAATAATTCATCATAATTGATCTTTAATACTTTTATAAAACCCCATAATTCATAGTCTTTGACAATTCTTTGATTTGTTTCAATTCTCCATATATCATTTTTATACATAGCAATACCCATTAAATTTAAGTCTCTTATTAAATCAGCTTGTGAAAAATGTTTTTCTTTTCTAATCTTTTTTAGATTTTCAGAAATAAAATTATAATTTCCATTAATTTTTCTGACAGACATTATATTTTCCTCCTTATTCTAGATATATATGAATTTTACCCTTGATATAGAGATAATATGACTACCAGATATAAGCTTTTTTTATTTTTTTTATTGACTTCTAAAAAAATCTGTAATATATTTATTAAATATAAAAATATCTGTATTGCAGATAAAACGGAGGAAATTATTGTAAAATGTCAGATATTCAAAGCTATAAAACGGCTATAGTTAGGAATTTGTTTCAATATATGAAAACAAATGATATACGAGATATAGATAAAAGAAAAATTTATCAAATTGTCAAAGATACCTATAATGCTTCAGACAAGCAAAGAGAATATCTTATTAGAAATTATGGATTACAACCACAAAAATTTGAAAGAGAAAAAATAGTTGATATAGCAAGAAAAGTAAATCGAAATGAATCTACTGTTAGAGACTCCATAAATAATATAATCATAACTAAATTATGTTTTATATGGAAAGATTACTTTTTTATACTTGATAGAATTTATAAAAGATACCAAATAAATGAATATCTTAAACTATATAATAAATATAAAGACGCAGTTGAAAGTTACAGAAATAGTAAAAAACTCAAATTACACATTGATATAATGTGTAATCTTTCTAAAAATGGTATATTACGAATTCCAATTAAAGTACAAAGAAAACTAAAAATTATGCAAGGAGATAAAATAAATTTATTAGTAAAAGAACACAATTTAATTTTAGAATTAATTAGAGAAGAAAAAGGAGAATATAACCAACTCGTTGAAGTAAAAAAAGATGGATTCATTTTTATTCCAAAAAAAATTAGATTAGAATTAAATATCAATCCTGATGGACAAACTTTTATAATGCATCCTAGAATATATAGAATTATTTTAGAAAAGTATAAATAAGAAATAAAATTAAAATAACCAATATTTCAAATTTTAGTTAATAGCAATATCTATGCAAAATATTTTAATTTCATTTTATAATAAAAAATTGACTCATAATAACTTTAATTCAACTATAAATATAATAAAAATAATTAAAGATATTAAAATTAGAGTGTATAACAAAAATTCCAGTGATTTCTCACTGGAATTTCTCAGACTGTTGACAAAGTAAAAAATTTTTGTCAATAGTCTTTATTTTTTATAAAAAATATGTTAATATATATTTATC
>CANQHI010000014.1 GCA_947623725.1 uncultured Clostridia bacterium
TCAAGATACATTAAATAGAGAAGCTGAACCACTTTTAAAAATAAAAGATGCTTATCCTAAAATTATAATAGCAAGGACAAAGCACGAAAATTATCAATACGAAGGAATACAAATATATGATATTGCTAATTGGCTTGCAAATGTGAGTTAAATAAATTTGAGGCGGAGGTTTATATATGAAAGAAAGAATTGCTCATTTGAATTCTACAGTTTGTTATTTAAAGAAAAATAATAAAACTTTAATGATAAAATTTAAAAAAAAGTGGGGACAGGTTTATGCTCCTCCAGGTGGAAAATTCGAAAGTGGAGAAACACCTATAGACTGTATAATAAGAGAATTTAAAGAAGAAACAGGATTAACTTTAATTAATCCAAAACTCCAAGGAATATCTTATTGGCATGATTCAACTGAAGGAATGATATTTGTATATACCGCTGAAGAATATAAAGGAGAATTAACTGTAACTTCTTCAGAAGGAGAATTAAAATGGATAAAGATAGACGATTTATTATTAATAAAACAATTTGAGCAAAACGAAAAATTTACACCATACCTGTTTAAAGAAGAATTATTTGAAGGAAAGTTTTTATTAAATGATAAATGTGAAGTTTTAGAATATGAAATAAGGAAAATGTAAAAATAATAACTTTATATGAGAGATAAATTACAATTTGTGCTATATAGATAAATAATTTATAAGAGGTGCATAAAATGAAACGACAATCATATTTAAGTGTTAGAATATCAATGACAATTTTATTTGATATATTGATAAAAGGGAGAATTGAGTATGCAGGAATATTTTGATAAAGCAATAGAACTTGCTAGGTTAGGAGTTAAAAATTTAGAAGGTGGTCCATTTGGAGCAGTTGTTGTTAAATATAATAAAATAATTGGTTATGGAAATAATAAAGTATTAAAAGAAAAGGATCCAACGGCACATGCTGAAATAATTGCTATTCGTGATGCATGTAAAAGATTAAATACTTATGATTTAACTGATTGTGTTATTTATTCCACTAGTGAACCTTGTCCTATGTGCTTATCAGCAATTATTTGGTCTAATATTAAAGAAATTTATTTTGCAACTAATAGAAGAGAAGTTGCAAAAATAGGATTTAGAGATGATATGATATATAATTATTTAGAAAATAAAGAGAAAGATATTTTAGAAATTCATCAGATAGAAAATAAAAAATGCCAAGAACTACTTGAAAGTTATAATCATGAACTTTATTAAAGATTTCCTAGAGTATATACACATGGTAGAGTTCCTATTAGTGAAAATAGAATTGTTAATTATGATGGATATACTGTTACTATTTCTTATATTGACCATATAACAGCCCTAAATGTGATACCAAAATGAACTTTGTCCTCTGTATAAACTAAGAAAGGAGTTTTCCTATTATAAAATAAAAATTATACATATTGTTAAAATATGTATAATTTTTTTGATTTTTTATATATATTTATTGAAAATGTATAAAATTTATGATATTTTATATATAAAGGAGGTTAAAAAATGAAGTTGGAAACATTACCATATAAAAATTTTTAATCAGGAATTGTACTTAGACAATCCTTTAAATAATATTTCCCATTGCTACCTTTATCTTTTGTGAGTTCTCTTGTATCTAAATCATTAAAATGCCACCATTCAGAAGCTAGAGGAGTAAGACCACAAGATGTAAAATAATTTTGTAATTTTTTTGCATTTTCATTCATAGAAGAAGCAAGTTTTGCGTTTTTCCATGCTGTTTTAGATTTGCTATCTACTGGAGATGTAAATGTTGCAGCAGAACGACTTAATTCATGCATTTGAGTAGGCATTTTATATTCATCATATTTTGTTACATTTATATATGTATATTGTCCACATTTTTTATATTCTTTATCTTGTACTTTAGCAAGACTAACATCAAGAGCAACACCTCTTTGATGATTAGAAAGCTGAACAGCTATAAACCAACTTTTATCCCAAGGTGGAGTAGTAATTCCTTTTTTTACAGTTTCATTTTCTTCCATTAAAGCAGAAAGTGAATCAGATACTTTCATTTGAACTTCATAAGGTCTATAAGTTTCATATATTTTCAAGCAATCTCCATTTTCAAGGGCTTTTTCTTGAACTTGTGCTATTTTTTTTGTCATTGGATAAAGCAAAGGCATGATATATTCATCTTGATCTAATCTTTCATTATGCATAAAAACATTATATAATTTTTTTCCAGTTATATCTTCTAAAGAATATCCAGAAGATCTAAATATTGACTTATAACTATTGGTATCATCATATATAATTGATGGAATAATATCTGGTAAATTAACTAAGCAATACTTACTTTCAATATATCCTGTAGTAGAATCTTTTAGTTCTACTTTGAAATAATTATTAAATTCATCAATAATTTTAAAGGCTTGACCGGGCTCTAAGTTTTTTAAAATAGAAGAACCTTGTCCTTTATACAAAGGCAAAGAAACAGATGTAAATCCAGTTGAGCCAATAATAGGAAGTTCAAAATCACCTTCATATTTTGTCTCGTTGTATATTTCATCTAAAGATGTTGCATTTGGAAATTCTATATTTTGAATATTATTAGTAGTATCAACAACTATTCCATTAGTTACATCATTTTCTGTAGAACCAGTTGCGTGATTGGTTGATTGGGCTAAATTAGTAGTTTTTATATTAAAAATAAACAATCCTCCAATTAAAATAAATAGGATAATTATTGTTATAATTAATAATTTTTTCATTAAATTCCCCTTCTATATAAAATTAAATTTATGTTACAATTATAACATACATATATTTTTTTTGCAAAATAAAAGAAATTACTTGTATTTATCGATAGTAACATATATAATATTAGGAAAATATTTGTAGGAGTATGTTTTGGATATGAAAGAGGAAAAATTACATAACAAAACAAAGGAAAAAAATACAAATAAAAAAGTAAATATAAAAGAAACTAAAAAAGACAATAAAGAAGATAAAATAAAAAATACAATTAAAGACAAAAAAGCATTAAAAAATAAAACAAGAGAAGAATCAGACAAAAATAAAGAAGAAAATTTAAAACCAGATAGCCAAAGTAAAGAAAAAAATAAAAAAGTTATTACAAAAATACTAGCAATTATTTTTATAATAGCTATATTAATTGAAGCAATTTATGGTGGATATTTATTATTTGAAAAATTTAAAAAAAAATTTAAAAGTATAAATGTAGAAATAGGAACTAGTGAAAAAGTCTCATTAAACGATTTTGTAATTGATACAAAATATTTAGATAATTCACAACTAATTACAAATTTAGATGATGTAGATTATTCAAAAGTTGGAGAATATAAAGTCGTTCTATCGCATGATGGAAGAGAAGAAGAGGTTACATTAAATTTAGTAGATACAACTCCACCTGAAGTAAAATTTAAAAATATAGAGAAATATATAGACTATACAATAAATGCAGATGATTTTATAGAAGAAAAAAATGACTTATCTGAAATGCAAGTTGAAGTAGTAGATGTTCCAGAGATAACTGAATTTAAAGATTATGATATAAAAGTAAGAGTAAAAGATATATATGGCAATGAAACAAGAAATATATGCAAGCTATATGTAAAATGGATCAAAGATGAATTTGCTATGGAAAAAGGATATGAACTTTCAAGAGAAGATTTATTATTTAATGTAGAAGCAGATAAAGATTTGCTAGATGATGCTCGTTTAAAAGAGATTACAAATTCAGAAATTGGTGACTATGAAATAAAAACAACTAAAGATGGAATTGAAAAAACAACTATAATAAAAATTACTGATTTAACTCCACCAACTTTAGTATTAAAAGATATATCAATATATGATGATGAGAGAATAAGTGGAAAAGATAGTTTTATTGTAAGTGCAACAGATGCATCTGGAGAAGTCACAACTACAATGAAAACGGAGCTTGATTATAATAAATTAGGAACACAACAAGTTATAATAGAAGCAGTTGATAAATATGGAAATAAAACAGAACAAACTGCTAATTTTACAAGACATAAAGATACAATTGGACCAGTATTTTCAGGACTTTCTGATATAACAGTAAGCAAAGGTGCTACAATTAATTATGAGCAGGGAGTTAGTGCAAGAGATGCAAAAGATGGTGCTTGTAGTTTTTCAGTTGATTCAAGTGGTGTAAATACAAGTGCAGCAGGAACATATTATGCAACATATACTTCTAGTGATACAAAAGGAAATAAAACGACTAAAAAAAGAAAAATTTCAGTAAAACATAATCAAGCTGATGTTGATGCATTAGTAAAAAACATTGCATCTAGTATAGGTAGTAATGTTGAAGAAATAAGAGATTATTGCAGAAATAAAATTTCTTATGGTCACAGTTATGGAGATGGAGATCCAGTTTGGTATGGATTTAACAATTGGACAGGAAATTGCTATGTTCATGCAATGTGTTTCCAAGCATTATTAAGAGTCAAAGGATATGAAACTCAATTAATTTGGGTTACTAACAAAACTCACTATTGGAACTTAGTAAAATTAAACGGAGTATGGAGACACATGGATTCAACACCGGATAGAAATCATAGAAAAATTAGTATAATGACTGATGCGCAAAGATTATCTACTTTAAGCGGAAGAGATTGGGATCATTCAGCTTGGCCAGCAGCTAATTAAAAAAATAATATTAAATTTATTATAAAATAAAAAAATTTATAGTATATGAATAAACTGTAGGAGTTTTATTATGAGTAAAAATTCAAAGGAAAAATCAATTAAAGCAAAAAAATTAAATAATAAAGAAGATGAAGAAAAACAAGATATAAAACAAGATGACGAAGAAAACAAATTAAAAGCTAAAACAGAAAATGAAACGAAAAACAAAATAGAAGATGAAGTAGAAAATGAAATAGACAACAAAGCAGAAGACAAAACAAAAAATGAAAAAGAAAAAAAGAAAGAAAATAATAAGAAAAATAAAGATAATAAAGACAATGAGAATGAACTCAAGAAAGAAGATACAAAAGAAAATAAATTAGTGAAGAGAATAATTTGGGTTATAGTAATAGTTGCTATTATAATTGAGCTTATATATGGTGGATATTTACTATACGAAAAATTTAAGAACAAATTTCATAATATTGAAATTGAAATAGGTTCAGTTACAGAAATAAGAATGGAAGATTTTTTAATAGATGAAAAATATAAAGAAGATTCTGTAATGCACACTGATTTAAGTAATATTGATTTAAAAAAAGTAGGAGAATATAAAGTAAAGCTCTCTCATGATGAAAAAGAGGAAGAAGTTACTTTAAAGTTAGTTGACACAACTCCACCAGAGGTTGAATTTCAAGATTTAAATAAATATATTGATTATAATTTATCAGCAGATGATTTTATAGTAAAAAAAGAGGACTTGTCTGAAATGGAAACAGGTATTATTAATCCTCCAAAGCTTGATAAATTTGGAGACTATAATATTACAGTTGGAGTTAAAGATATATATGGAAACATGACAACTAAAGTTTGCAAACTTTACTTAAGATGGATAAAGGAATCACTTTCTATAGAGAGAGGTCAAGAAATAAAGAAAGAGGATTTGCTATATAATGCAGAAATTGATGGAAATTTACTAGATGAAAACCGATTAAAGGAAATAGCTAATTCTGATATTGGAGATTATGAAGTTGAAACTTCAAAAGATGGTGTAACAGTAAAAACAAAGATTAAAGTAACAGACTTAACTCCTCCAAATTTAGAAGTAAAAAATATTTCTATATATGATGATGAAGTAAGTACTTTAAATGGAAAGGATAGTTTTATTGTAAGTACATCTGATGCATCAGGTGAAGTTACTACTAATTTAAAAACAGAACTTAATCTTTCAAATATTGGAACACAAGATGTAGTTATAGAAGCAATTGATAAATATCTAAATAAAACAGAAAAAACAGCAACATTAACGATTATGAAAGATACAAAAGGACCAGTCATTTCTGGACTTTCACAAATTACAATCCAAAGAGGAGGAAGCATAAATTTAAGAAGTGGAGTTTCAGCAAGAGATGACAGAGATGGAGGCTGCGATTTTCAAGTTGATGATAGCAAAGTTGACACTAATACAGCAGGAACATACTATGCAACATATACATCAAAAGATAAAAGAGGAAATACTACTACAAATAAAAGAAAAATTGTAGTAAATCACAATCAAGAAGATACTAATAATAAATTTAATGAATACTACAATCAAAATTTAGCAGGAAAAAGTGTTCTTGACATTGTTCAAACTATAAGAAATGGAATTAGATATAATAGTAACTGGGGTGGAGATGATCCAATTTGGTATGGACTAACAAATAGAGTAGGAAATTGTTATGTTCACGCATTACTAGTTAAAAAAGCATTAGATAAAAAAGGTGTATCTAATATACTTGTCCATACAACAGATAATTCGCATTATTGGAATTTGGTAAATGAAGGTGGAAGATATAGACACTATGATTCAACTCCAGGAAGCCATATTGTTGGACCAGCGACAGACGAAGAAAAATATACAAGTGCAGGAATGAGAGGAAGAAACTGGGATAGAAATGCATATCCTAAGGCAGAGTAGGAAGAGCAAATGCATATTCTAAAGCAGAATAGAAGGAGCAAGTGCAATTATGAATATACTTATTTTACTATTAAGTGTAATAATTTATGCAAGTTTTGGACCTATTAATTTATTATACATATTATTTAGTAGTATAACTAGTTTTTTAACTGCTAAATATACAAAAGATAAAAATAGAAAGTTAATATTTGGAATTACTATTGTAGTTAATTTAGCAATTTTAATATTCTTTAAAGTAGGTACTTATTCTGGACTTTTTGGAATTCCTGCTGAAAATATAATTGCTCCAATAGGAGTTTCTTACTATACTTTGCAAATTATATCTTATTTAGTAGATGTATGTAAGAAAAAATATGAACCTCAAAAAAGCTTGGTTAAATATTTAATGTATGTAATTTATATTCCATATTTGATTATAGGACCTATTAATAGATATGATGATATTTCAAAAAGTTTATATGAAAAAAAGCATTGGGATACAAATAGAATTTTAAATGGAATAATAAGAGTTTGTTGGGGATTATTTAAAAAGTATTTAATTGCTGGAAGAATAGCAATGATTATATCTGTGATTACTGGAAATGCAGCAGAATTTACTGGCGCTTATGCATTATTTGCAATGCTTCTATATTCAATTGAAATATATGCAGATTTCAGCGGTGGAATTGATATGGTAATTGGTGTTTCAAAAATGTTTGGAATAGAAGTAAAAGAAAATTTTGATTCACCATATTTATCAGAAAATCTAAAGGAGTTTTGGAGAAGATGGCATATTGGACTTAGCTCATGGCTTAGAGATTATGTATATATACCACTTGGTGGAAATAGAAAAGGAACACTACGAACTAAATTAAACTTAATTATTACATTTGTTGTATCAGGACTTTGGCATGGAGCAAATTATATTTTGTGGGGATTATTTCATGGAGTTTTGGTATGTGTATCAAAATGTTTAACTACAAAATCTAAAACTTTAAATAGAATAATTAATTATTTAATAATATCAATTCTGTGGGCATTTTTCATTTGGCCATCAACTATGACAGCTCTAAGTATGATAGGTTCAATTTTTACAACATTTAATTATTCTAGTTTATTTGCAAATCTTTTAAACTTTAATTTGGATTTAGCTAATATAATAGTTTTAATTGTTTCAACTATTATGCTTATAATTTTTGATGTAAAAAAAGACAAGATTATATCAAAAATAAAAAATATGAAAATAGAAACTAAAATACTTTTAATTGGTATATTAATTATGATTGTTCTAGTATTTGGAATATATGGAATAGGATTTAATGTAAATGAATTTATTTACAGCAAATTTTAGATTGCATTTTAGCTAATTTTAATGTGCAATATCTAAATCAAGGAAAGAGATATAAAATGAAAAAATTTATAAGAATAATAATTATAATTTTATATTTGATAATTATATTTGTTCTTGCAAACAAGTTACTTTCACCTAAATACATGACAGATTTAGTAGAAGGAAGTATGATTGCAGAATATTATGATGAAATAAAAAATCATGAAGTAATATTTATTGGTGATTGTGAAGTATATGCAAACTTTTCTCCAATGGTTATGTATGAGCAAGAAGGAATTACATCATATGTAAGAGGTACATCTCAACAACTTATATGGCAATCTTATGGAATATTGCAAGAAACATTAAAGTATGAAATCCCTAAAGTAGTTGTTTTTAATGTAAATTCACTTAGATATAGTGAGCCTGTAAGTGAAGCATACAACAGACTAACACTTGATAAAATGAAGTGGAGTAAAGAAAAAATAGATATAATTAATGCATCTATGACTAAAGACGAAAATTTTATGTCTTATGTATTTCTTATAATAAGGTATCATTCTAGATTTTCAAAACTAACAAGTGAAGATTTTGAATATTTATTTAAGGAAAAGAAAAATACATTTAATGGATTTTTGATAAATAAAAATATAAAGCCTGTAGGAAGCCTGCCAACTAAAAAGAGATTACCTGATTATAATTTTTCAGAAAAATGCATTGGCTATCTAGACAAAATCACAAAATTATGCAAAGATAATGGTATAAAATTAGTTTTAATTAAGGCTCCAAGTTTATATCCATATTGGTATGATGAATATAATGAACAAATTGTAAATTATGCTAAAGAAAATAATTTAGATTTTTATAATTTGAAAGATGTTGCAGATGAAATAGGAATTGATTATCAAAAAGATACATATGATGCAGGACTTCACTTAAATTTAACAGGAGCAACAAAATTATCAATTTATTTTTCTAAATTATTAAAAGAAAAATACAGTTTAACAGATTTTAGACAAAATAAAGAAGTCAATAGAATTTATCAAGAAAAATTAATTTCATATAAGAGTGCAATTAGTTAAATAATAAGTTAGGTATTTTAAAAAGAATATAAAAGTTATATAGAAAATAATCAAATATTGTATAATTAATTTCACATTGATAAGAAAAAATAATAAATAAATTTATTGTAAATTGTGTTAAGTTTATGATAAAATACAAGAAAAAAAGGAGAATTAAAAAATGAAAAAAGTACTTATAATAATTGTAATTATTGCAGTAGTAATAATTGGTGGAGTTGAAATAGGTGTAACAATGCAAAAATCTAAAACTTCAAGTCAAAATGCAAAACAAGAAGAAAAAGTAGAAGAAAATATTGATGAAGGATTTATATTTAATGATGGAAATATTAAATTAGTTCCAGGTTCAGTATTTTCAAAAGAAACTCTTGGCTTAGGAGATGAAAAAAATTATTCAGAAATAGCAAGTTGTGCATTTGAAGGTTTAGACAAAACTTACACTTACGAAAATTATGAAATTACTACTTTTCCAGATGGAGATCAAGATAAAATTTATACAATATATTTATTAAATGACCAAGTACAAACTGCTGAAGGTTTAAAAATTACTGATGAAAAAGATAAAATGATAAGTACTTATGGTGAAGATTATAAAACTCAAGGAAATCAATATACATATACAAAAGGAAAAACAAATCTTGAAATAATAGTTGAAAATGATGTTGTAACAAGCATTCAATATTCTTATGTAACTGAATAAATTTTATAAAATAGGAGAAGTAATGTTAGATAAAAAAGAAATTATTAATATTTTAAAAAAATATAATTTAGATTCTAATAATTATATTGTTATTTCTAGTGCAGCAATGGTACTTTTAGGAATAAAGAATAAAGCAAAAGATATAGATATTTCAGTTACTAAAGATTACTATAATTATTTATTAAAAAATTATAATTGTACACTAGAAAGAGTAAATGAATACAATCATAAAGTTTATTTTATAGATGAAGTTATTAATTTTGGTATAGATTATTTTGAAAACAATTATATAGAAATAGATGGAATACATGTACAAAAGCCAGAAGATATAATAAAACTAAAAAAGTCATTAAATAGAGAAAAAGATAGAAAAGATATTGAATTAATAAATAAAGCGAAACAAGTAAACAAAGGAAATATATAATTAATTTACTTTGGAGGAAAATTTAATGAGTGAAACAAATGATTACGTAAATAGTGTAGATACACTAAAAAAAGCCTATGAAAAAGTAAAAAAATCACAGGAAAAGTTTAGAACTTTTTCGCAAGAAAAAGTAGATAAGATTTTTCAAGCTGCTGCTATTGCAGCAAATCAAGCTAGAATTCCATTAGCTAAAATGGCAGTTGAAGAAACTAAAATGGGATCTGTTGAAGATAAAATAATAAAAAATCATTATGCAGCAGAGTATATATATAATAAATATAGAAATGAAAAAACTTGTGGTGTTATTGAAGAAGATGAATATTATGGAATAAAGAAAATTGCTGAACCTATTGGAGTTATTTCTGCTATAATTCCTACTACAAATCCAACATCTACAGTAATTTTTAAAACATTAATTTCTTTAAAAACAAGAAATGGAATTATAATAAGTCCACATCCACGAGCAAAAAAATCTACAATAGAGGCTGCTAAAATTATATTAAAAGCAGCAGTAGAAGCTGGTGCTCCAGAAGATATTATTGCTTGGATTGATGAACCATCTCTTGAGCTTACAAATTTATTAATGCAATTATCTGATACAATTTTAGCAACTGGTGGACCTGGAATGGTTAAGTCTGCATATTCAAGTGGAAAGCCTGCATTAGGCGTTGGCTCTGGGAATACACCTGCTATAATTGATGAAACTGCAGATATTATTTTAGCAGTTAATTCAATTATTCATTCAAAGACATTTGATAATGGCTTAATTTGTGCATCAGAGCAATCTGTTATTGTTTTAAATTCAATCTACGATAAAGTTAAAGAAGAATTTGCAAAAAGAGGTTGTTATTTCTTAAATTCAGAAGAGATAGAGAAAGTTAGAAAAACTATAATTATTAATGGTGCAGTTAATGCAAAAATTGTAGGACAAACTGCAAAAATAATTGCAGATATAGCTAAAATTGAAGTTCCAGAAAATACAAAGATTTTAATTGGTGAAGTTGAAAAAGTAGATCTTTCAGAAGAATTTGCTTATGAAAAATTATCACCAGTTCTAGCAATGTATAAGGCAGATACATTTGATAATGCAATTAAAAAAGCTGAACATTTAATTGAAGATGGTGGACTTGGCCATACATCATCATTATATATAAATACAATTTCAGAAACTAAAAAAATAGAAAAATTTTACAATAATATGAAAACTTGTAGAGTACTAATAAATACCCCTTCTTCTCAAGGTCGGAATAGGAGATATTTATAATTTTAAACTCACACCATCTCTGACACTTGGCTGTGGCTCATGGGGTGGAAATTCAATATCAGAAAATGTTGGTATAAAAAATCTATTAAACATAAAAACAGTAGCAGAAAGGAGAGAAAATATGCTATGGTTTAGAGTTCCTGAAAAAGTATATATAAAGCAAGGATGTTTGCCAAATGCATTAGAAGAACTTAAATACGATTTAGATAAAAAAAGAGTATTTATAGTAACCGATAAATTTTTATTCGAAAATGGATATACAAAAGTTATTACTGATAAATTAAATGAGCTTGGAATAGAACATACAATTTTTTCAAATGTTATGTCAGATCCAACATTAGAATGTGGAATTGAAGGAACAAAAGCAATGCAAGAATTTAAGCCAGATTGTATCATTGCTATTGGAGGTGGATCTGCAATGGATGCTGGAAAAATAATGTGGGTAATGTATGAGCATCCAGAACTTAAATTCGAGGAAATGGCAATGAGATTTATGGACATCAGAAAAAGAATATATAAATTTCCAAAGATGGGAGAAAAAGCATATTTTGTAGCTGTACCAACATCGGCAGGAACTGGTTCAGAAGTCACTCCTTTTACAGTTATTACAGATGAAAAAACGGGTGTAAAATATCCGTTAGCAGATTATGAATTAATGCCTAAAATGGCTATAGTAGATAGTAATATGATGATGAATTCTCCAAAAGGATTAACAGCTGCAACAGGAATAGATGCTTTAACACATTGTTTAGAAGCGATTGCATCAATGATGGCAACAGATTATACAGATGGATTAGCTAAACAATCATTAAAAACAATATTTGAATATTTACCACGAGCTTATGATAATGGAGCGAATGATCCAGAAGCGAGAGAAAAAATGGCAAATGCTGCAACTATGGCAGGTATGGCTTTCGCAAATGCATTTCTAGGAGTATGTCACTCTATGGCACATAAATTAGGAGCATATCATCATTTAGCACATGGAATAGCAAATGCTTTAATGATTGATTATGTTTTAAGATTTAATAGTAGTGAAGCACCAACAAAAATGGGAACATTTCCTCAATATGACCATCCACATACCTTAAGAAGATATGCAGAAATTGCGGAATACCTTGAATTAGGTGGAAATAATGATGAAGAAAAATTAGAGAACTTAATAAAAAAGATTGATGAATTAAAAGAACATATTGAAATCAAGAAAACTATAAAAGATTATGGCGTAGATGAAAAAGCATTTTTAGATACTTTAGATGAAATGTCGGAGATGGCTTATGATGACCAATGTACTGGTTCGAATCCGAGACTTCCTTTGATAAGTGAGATTAAGGAGATGTATTTAAAGGCTTACTACGGAAAATAGAATTTTATTATTTATAGCAATATTATAAATTTATATAATCAAATATTTTTATAATAATTATTAAAATATTACAAAACTTTAAGCACTAAATAATATAATAATTATGCAGTGCTGCGTAGCGATCAAGCGAAGCGCGAATGGAGCGAAAAGTGATTTATCACTTTTCTGCGACAACAAAGCACAAAGAATTATTATATTATTTAGTGCAAAATATAAAATTTTTTAAATTAGAAATGGAGAAGAATTATGGAGTATAATTTAGATCATCCAATTGCTGTTAGGCAGACTAAAACTGTTTATAAAGATGGTAACAAGACTATAAAGTTATTTGTGGAGAATTATTCTAAGGCAAATATTTTAAATGAGGCTTTAAATCAAGCAAGAGTAGAGGAGGGAACTAATCTTCATATTCCTAAACTTATAGAGGTAACTAAAATTGAAAATAGATGGGCTTTAGTTTCAGAACACATTGAAGGTACTCCTTTAAATGTGTTGATGGACAAAAATCCAGAAAAGCAAGATGAATATTTAGATTTATTTGTTAATATACAGCTTGAAATTTTATCGAAAGAAGTTCCTTTACTAAATAGAATAAAAGATAAATTCAGAAGAAAGTTGACAGAGGCCGTAAATATTGATAACAATACAAGATATGAACTTTTACAAAGACTTGAAGGTATGGATAATCATAGAAAATTATGTCATGGTGATTTCAATCCTAGCAATATTATAATAAAAGATAATGGAGAACATTATATTATTGATTGGGCACATGTAACACAAGGAAATGCATCTGCTGATTCTGCAAGAACATTTTTATTATTTTCTATGGCAGGAAAAGATGAACTTGCTGAAAAGTATCTAAATTTGTTTTCAGAAAAAAGTAATATTGATAAAAGATTAATTCAAAGGTGGGTTCCTATTGTTGCTGCTACTCAAATGACAAAGGGAAGAGAGGAAGAACAAGAATTTTTAAGCAAATGGATTGATGTTGTTGATTATCAATAAGTTTTATGATAAATATTTTCTATTGTAAGTAATAAAAGATAAATAAGTTAAAGGAGAATTAAAATGAGAATAGCTGTTTTTACTGATATACACGCAAATTTACCTGCATTAAAAACTATAATTGATGATATAAAGATGCAAAATATTGATAGAGTAATTTTTCTAGGTGATGTTATAGGAATGGGACCAAAGCCTAAAGAGTGCTTAGATTTAATTATTCAAAATAATATAGAAATGGTTTTAGGTAACAATGAATTATATACTTTATATGGAATAGAAATTGCACCAAATCTTGATGCAGATGATCAAGTTCATTACAGTTGGGTAAATGAACAATTAACTGATGAACAAAAAGATTTTCTTTCAAAATTACCATTAATTATTGAAGAAGAAATAAATGGAAAGAAATTCTTATTTGAACATTTTCCAGTTAAACAAAACAATTTAAATGAATATCCATTTATGGATTTTTCTATTATAAAAAATAATGAGATAAATAATATTGCCTCAAATTCAGAATATGATTATACTTTTATTGGACATGAGCACAATCCTTTTGAAGTAAAAGAAAATGGAAAATATATTATTGATTTGGGCTCATCAGGTTGTGTTAAGGATAGTAAAACCTATTATACAATTTTAGATATATCTGATGATGTAAAAATAGAAAAAAGGGAGCTTACTTTTAATAGAGATGATTTATTAAAAGATATAAAAGAAAAAGATTATCCAATAAGAGATCTTTTAGCTAGTATATTCTTTGGTGTAACAAATTAGGAGAGGAAATATAATGATTGATTTAGAAGAGTTAACAAAAGAAAATCAAGCTCAATTAGAACGAATTGCTGAAATAGGCAATTCGCTTAATATTTCTAGTTTAAAAGAAGAATTAATTAATTTAGAAAAGCAAACTGAAACTCAAGATTTTTGGAATGATACTGAAAACTCAAAAAAAGTTCTTGCTGATATTTCTAATTTAAAGAAAAAAGTTTCAAATTATTCTAATGCAGAAAATAATGTAAATACAATTAAAGAAATGATTGAACTTTTAAAAACAGAGCAAGATGATGAAATTGAGAAAGAATTAAAGAAGTTAATAGTTGAAGCTAACAATAATATTGATGAACTTGAAATTTCTACTCTTTTATCAGGAAAATATGATAAAAATAATGCTATTATTACAATTCATCCTGGAGCGGGTGGAACAGAAGCACAAGATTGGGCTGAAATGCTTTATAGAATGTATACTAGATGGGCTGAGGCTAATCGGTTTTCAAATAGAAGAACTAGATTATCTAGATGGAGATGAAGCAGGACTTAAAAGTGTTACATTTTTAGTATCCGGAGAATATGCTTATGGACATTTGAAGTCAGAGCATGGAGTACATAGATTAGTAAGAATTTCTCCATTTGACAGTGGCGGAAGAAGGCATACATCTTTTGCATCACTTGAAGTTTTACCAGAGATAACAGATGATTTAGATGTATACATTAATCTAGATGATATAAAAATGGATGTTTATAGAGCTTCTGGTGCCGGGGGACAGCATATAAATAAAACATCATCAGCTGTAAGATTAACACATATTCCAACAGGAATAATTGTAAGTTGTCAAACCGAAAGAAGTCAATTTCAAAATAGGGATTATGCAATGAAAATGCTTAAATCTAAACTTTTAAATTTAAAAGAAAAAGAAAACAAAGAAAGAATAGAAGACTTAAAAGGTGTGCAGATGGATATTGCATGGGGAAGTCAGATTCGCTCTTATGTATTCTGTCCATATACTTTAGTAAAAGACCATAGAACGGGTTACGAAGTTGGTGATGTACAAAGAGTAATGGATGGAGACTTAAATGAATTTATTTATGCTTATTTGAAACAAAATATAAAATAAAATGAAAAGGAATATTTGGAAATGGAACAAAAGCTAAAGAAATATTATAATAAAATTTTAAGTATAATAATATTTGCCTTAATGATACTCTTTCAAGTTTTAATATTAAAGAATAATACATGTAATTATTTTTATATTTTAACATTAATAATAAATCCAATTTTTTCAGCTTTCTTAGGAATAATATTGTCAAAAGAGAAAAATTGTGTATGGTTATTAATAGGAACATTATTGTCTACTTTACTTACATATAAAGAATATTATGGCTATTTTAATAAAACTATTATAATGTATTCAATTATATATCTAGCTTTAGCTTTACTTTTTATGAATACAAAAGCATCAATAAAAAATAAATTGCAGGTTACGATTGTATTATCTATAATGCTAATTACACAGTTTTTAGTATTTAATTCTATTGATTTCGATAATTTAGAAATTATGCTATATATTTCATTATTGTTAATAAATCCTATATGTTCCATTATTTTAGGAATATTAATTGTAAAAGAAACAAATTTAATATGGACTTTAATAGGATTACCTATAATTCCATTATCTATATATTTTCTTTTGTTTAATGAATCATTTCATTGGTATGGTGAGATTCATCAAATAGTTATAATTTATAGCATTATATATTTAATTTTAGGTCTTTTAGTTACAATTATTAA
Source organism: uncultured Clostridia bacterium (assembly GCA_947623725.1). Classification (GTDB taxonomy): domain Bacteria; phylum Bacillota; class Clostridia; order TANB77; family CAG-508; genus CAG-793. Next base: position 16,344 of record CANQHI010000014.1, read on the forward strand.
TAAATTTATTAAAGTCAAAAAAATTAAATGGTTAATATCTATCCTATTAGTAGCAATTATAATGATTCCAACTTTCATTATAACAATTAATAAAGAAGCAATAAGAGATTTAAAATATTATATAAAAGAATGGTATGATGTTGATAAAGGAATAATAACAGACTATGATAATAAAAAAATAACTATTCAAAATGAATATTATGAAGAATATAGTACAAGTTATAGAGATTTTAATACTAATCACAACAAAAATAATTTAGATATAAACAAGATTAATGTTGGAGATAAAGTAATAATAGATATAATAAGTTCTGGAAAAAAATATATAGAAAGTGTTGTTACAAAAAAAGATGATGAACGTCAAACCATTGCATTTAATTCATTGTTTCTTATAATAGATGATTTATATAAAAAGGATATAAGATTAATAACAGATGATTCTGGAAATAAAATTAAATTTAATGAAGTTGAATTAAATCAAAAAGTTAAAATTTTAAGTAAAAGGAAAAGTTTGATGGCTTATTTATAGAAAAATCGGATAAAACCATTGAATTTTGCAGAAAAAGTGATATAATTATGTATAATTTTATAAAAAATACAATTATATTTTTAGAAAGGATGTTTAATAAAATGAAAAGTACAGTAAGCTTAAAATATTTACTTATTATTGCTGTAATTATTTCATTAATGATGTCAACAAGTGGAATAATTCTAGCCGAAAATGGAGTAAATTTTATTTCAAAAGAAAAACAATCTACGGCAGTAGAAAAGAATATTGAATTAACAGTAAAGACAAAATATGATGAAGAGGTGGCAGGAGATGACATTGAAGAAAATACAGCAGAATTAACATGGAAACTAAAAGATGATAATACAGATATACAACAATATAAATATACAGTAGAAAGAAGTATAGGAGATAGTAAAACTTATAGTGCTATTTCTAATATAAATGACAGAATAAATGTTTTAAATGTATATCCAGGTGATGATAAACATGATAAAATAACCTTCAATACTTATGATGATGATGCTAAAAAAGAATATTATATGCAAAATGGAATGGTTGAAGGAGGTCAATTAAAACTAGATAAAGCAGCTTCACTTAAAGAATGGATGGAAAAAAGCGTAAATCAAAGTAGTAATGGATTTGGAAAGGGACTAATTGAAGTTACTCCAGTAAGTATAAGCGATTTCAACCAAGATCCAGAAAAATATTTAAAAGATGAAGTTCATGCTTTATCAGATGTTAGTGAATCAGATAATAATGATTATAAATATGATGTTATTTTCTTTGGTTCTTGGGATTCTTATGGTGGTGCAGGAAATGATTTAAAAGGAAATCATCAAGATAGTGAATCAGAAACAGGCGCCCAATCTAGTACTTTAGAAATATCAACTACAGATGATGCCACAACAATAGTTGAAAACTTTATAAAAAAAGGTGGAAATGTTATATTTGGACATGACACTGTTTGTTTAACATCAGGTCAACATCATCCTAATCTAGCATACCTAGGAAAAGAGTATGTTAATATTACATGCTCAAAAGATGGTGGTTCTTCTCATTCTAATACAGATGTTTATATTCATAAAGATGGAGTATTTACTTCATATCCATGGGATATAACAGAAGGAAAAAGCAAAGATGAAACAGATCAAAAAATACACCTTACTATTCCAACTGCACACAATTTAGGTCAAACTGCAAATGGTGATATTTGGCTTAAATTTAAAGGTAATAATAGTGAAGATGATAAAACAAACTTTTATTTAACAACTTATGAAAAACCTGCCGATAGCGATAATACATATGGAATGTGTGCAATGATTCAAACAGGACATTCTTCAGGCACTGCAACTGATGATGAAGAAAAAATAATAGCAAATTTAATTTTCTATGTTAGCACAGTAGATGATATAACTGCAAACTTAACAGACCATGAGTTTACAGACAGAAATGGACCTACTATTTCAGAGGTAAGCAGTGATGATATAACTATAAATAAAGAAAATGCAACAGTAAAGATTTCAGCAACAGATGAAGGAACAACATACCATTATTATGTTGAAGGAGAAAATAAAACAGACTCAACTAAAAAAATAGAATCTGAGAAAATTGAAAAAATTAGACCAGCAACAGGAGTAAAAAAATATGAATACTATACAGATGGAAATGATGTAGATGAAACAAACGAAGAAGAGAAAAATAAAGTTTTAGACTATTTTGTAAATCCTACCAATCATCAAGATATAAAAATCCAAACTCTTGAAGGAGATGGAATAGAAGATTCTATTGAAAATATAAAATTAGAAAGTAATGTAACATATTTACATATAAGAGCAATTGATAATGCAGGAAATGCAGGAGAAGTAAAAACTATAAAAATATATGAAAATACTGCACCAAGTGTTACGCTATCTCAAGAACCAACTGAGTGGACTAATACAAAAGATAACAATACAGTAAAAATAACTGCAATTGGAACAGATACAGATGGATATGTAGCAAAAATAGAAAAAATAAATGACGATGGCTCTGCTGATGCTTTAAATGTAGGTACAAATAGCGAAAAAAATAATCCATTTGAATATGATTTTCATATAAAAGAAAATGGAACTTATAAATTTAGAGCAACTGATAATTTAGGAGCAACATCAACAATAGAAAATATTGATAGTGCAATAATAATAAGCAATATTGACAATAATGCACCTGAAATAAATGATATAAATGTAGTTCAACCAACAAATACAAATCAATATGCAGAAATTAGTTTTTCAGCTGAAGATAAAGAAACAACAACTGATTCAAAAGATATTTCAGGAATTAGCAAAATAGAAATAGTATATAAAGGCATTGATGGAACAAGTGAAGAATCAGTAGTTGGTGAAATATATACAACTAAGACTCAAGATTCTGAAAATAGAGTTACAGGACCAAATAGTTTTAATACAACTGATTTACAAGATGCAGACAAGATAAAATTAACTAAATCAGGTAAGTATGTTATCAAAGTAACAGATGTAGCAGGCAATGAAACTATATCTGATGAAGTAGAAGTAAAGATTGAATCTTTAGGAATAAAGGTAAAATATCAAGATGTATTACACCCAGAATTAGATGATTTAAGTGCAGTTGTAGATACTAACACAACTAATCCAAATGCTCTTTCAGGAGAAGAATATACAACAAAATTTGAAGAAATTGCAGGATATGAATTAGTAGGAATAAGTATATATGACAGCAATGGAACTTTAAAGGAAACTATAAATCCAATTCCAGCTGATAAAAATATTACAATAGAATATGAAATAGGAGCACAAACAGTTGTATATGAATATAAGAAAGTTTCAAAAGTAACAACAGTATATGAAGATGCAAATACAAATACAAACATCGATAAAAACGAAGAAGCAAATTATAAAGAAGGGGATACTTATATAGTAAATCCAAAAGACATAACAGGATATGTATTAACAGAATCTCCAAAAGAAACAACTGGAATCATGGGAAGAGATGATATAACAAAAGTATATCATTATAGAAAAATTTCTGAAGGATTAACAGTAAAATATGTAGATAAAAGTACAGGAGATTTACTAGGACAATTAGAATTGAAAGAGAAAGATGGAAGACAACTAGGAGAAGGGGACATAGTAGATCTATTAAAAGAAAAGACAATATTAGAAAAAAATAAAGAAATAGAAGGAAAAGGTTATAAAAATATAAGTAAAGCACTTATAGTAAATAATAACGAAAAAGAAATAAAAGATGAAGAAGCTGATATTACATTAACAACAGAAGGAACAGAAGTAATCTATTATTATACAAAGGAAATAACAATCCAAGTTGTAGGAATAGATGAAAAAACAGGAAAAGAAATTTATTCATCAAGTACATTAAAAGGACTAGAAGGTGAAAACTATAAAATAACACCACCAGAAATAAAAGGATATAAATTAGATAGTAAAAAAATGCCAAAAAATGCACAAGGAAAATATAATAGAAACGATACAAAAGTGGTATATTACTATAACAAAATAGCAGGTGGAGTAACAGTAAAATATGTTGATGAAAATAACAATGAAATTGCTAAGAGAGAAATAATAACAGGAGTAGTTGATGAAGAATATAGAGCTCCATATAAAGATATAGACAAATATATATTAACATCAGTAGATGGTGATACTATTGGAAAAATGAACGAAGATGTAATAGATGTAACATTCCATTACAAAAAGAGAATTGGAAAAGTTGAAGTACAATATGTAGATGAAAATGGAAATATATTACATAAAGAAGAAATAGAAAACTATGTAGGTGAAAAATATCAAACAACTAAAAAAGACTTTAAAAATTATGATTATAATGGAGTAGAAGGAATAGAGGAAGGCTATATAGAAGATGGAATAAGTACAATAACATATTATTACAAAACTAAACAAAAAGATACAACTCCAAAAACAGGAGAAAGTAATATAATTAATATTGTAGAATTAATTACAGCTTTATCAATAGCTGGAATAGTTATAATAAAAAGAAAACTTAAATAATAAGCGATTTATAAATCAAATTAACAATACCTACAAAATTAATTAAAGTATAATAATCTAATAAGAGAATACAAACTTCTTGGTGTAAACTTTTTATGATATTAAACATAAACTTAAATAAGTGTGTCTAAATTTTAAAATGTTACCTATGTCAAATACATTTTATTTAATAGACACACTTATTTGTTTATAAAATTAAAGGTTGAATTTGTTCCTCATTTAATGCTGAATCAATTGTTTTTACTATATATTCTGGATTAGATGATAAAGAATAAGGTTTTGTTATTGGATTATTTTGCATAAATGGAACAAAATACAAATGTTTTCTATTTAAAAGTGTTCCAATATTACAGGCATTAGTACTTAATCCATCATCAGCATAAATAAAAATTACTAAAGGCTTCTTATTTTTTAAATGTAATTTAACAGCTAAAGTAATAGGAGTATCTGATATTGAATTAGCTATTTTTGCAAGAGTATTTGAATCTAATGGTGCAATAACCATCATATCATAATTATTTTTTTTGAATAATTTTTCAACATCTTCTAATGTGTGAATAATTTTCTTTTTACATATATTTTCAATTTTTTCAATAAAATTTTCATTTTTATTTTTTTTACATAAGTAATATGCATTATAAGTCATAATAGGGTAGAGGTTAGCACCCTTTTTAGAGATTTCTTCAAATTTTTCAATTATTTTAGGAAAGGTGCTAATAGCACCAGTAAAGCCAAAAATGATGTTTACATCTTTTAAATTCATATATCTCCTTTTAAAAATTATCAGATATTATATATTATGTTTGTAATATAAAAAATGAGCCAAAGAATTTTTAATCTTTAGCTTATTTTAAATTGTTTTATGTAAAAGAGCTGAAATAAGAATAATTTTATCTAATAGTCCTCATAAACAATAAAATAATATTATTTTTATTGCTTATTATGATAATTAGCTAGAGGATTAGATTCAACTGCATTTCTTACTTGCTCATTATCAACATGAGTATAAATTTCAGTAGTAGATATACTTTGATGTCCTAGAAGTTCTTGTAAAGCTCTAATGTCAACTTGACCATATTTATACATTAAAGTTGCAGCGGTATGTCTTAATTTATGTGTTGAATACTTAGTTGTATCAAGACCAGCTTTTTGAAGTTCTCTAGCTACAACATTTTCAACTGTTCTTTTACTGATTCTTTGTCTATATGAACTTAAAAATAGAGCTCTGTCCGAATTTTTTGAATCCTTCTTAGCATTAGTAGGACGTACATTTAGATAATCTGCTATAGCATTAATACAAGCTTTATTCAAATAAATTGTACGTTCTTTATTTCCTTTTCCAATAACAGTAAGCATACACTCATCAAATTTTATATCAGATATATTTATACTTATAAGTTCAGAAAGACGGAGACCACAATTTAAAAATAAAGTAATTATAGCAAAATCTCTTTCCTTATTTTTATTAGTTTCATCCCCTTCAGAAACAGATAATAATTTTTGACTATCTTCTAAACTTAAATATCGAGGTAATCTCTTATTAAGTTTAGGAGTTTCTAGGTTTTGAGCCGGATTATTTTTTATAGTATTTGTAATAACAGTTAAATATTTGAAGAATATTCTTATAGTAGAAATTTTTCTTGCACATGTCGCAGGTCCACATCTTCGATTAATTGATAAATATGAAATAAAAGCATGTATATCTTCTTGGGTTATTTTTTCTAAATCAGCTAATGAAAAGTCTGCTATTTCTATTTTATCAAAATCCTTTTCATCAGTTAATTTAAAGTGGTATTTCATGTATCTTAAAAACATTCTTAAATCACAATTATATTGGTCTACTGAATTAACAGACTTTCTTTGATATGTTAGAGCATATTGTAAAAAAGAATTTAAAAATGCTGGATTTTCTTCTGGATTTATCATAATAATTTTTCCTTTCATATGCATAAATTTTTATATATAAAGAATTATAACATACTAAAATAAGAAATCAAATATTTCACGCAACTTTTTTAATATAAAATTCTACTGTAACATAAAAAATACTATTCAAATTAATTATGATGTTAATTTTATACTTGACGTTTATTATAATTTTTTATAAAATTGTCATGATAAAAATTACTTGAAAGTGTGATAATTTTATGAAAAAAATATTAATATTAACATCAGAAAGAACAGGTACAGGTCATAAATCTGCAGCTAATGCAATTGAGAAAAAACTAGATAAGCAAGAATATGATGTAAAGCAGATTGACAGTTTTTCAATGATGGGAAGAATAGGAATATTCCTTGAAAATTTATATGTGCCTGTAACTACAATTTGTCCATTACTTTATTATATAGCATTTTTAATAACTCAAATATTTCCTAATTTCATGCATTTTTTAGTATATCTATTATTAAAAAAAAGATTAAAAAAAGTGATTAATGATTATAAGCCGGATTTAATTATTTCTGTTCATTGTATGTTTACCAAATCGGTTTCTCATTTATTAAGGAAGGAAAAATTAAATATACCATTTTATATAAATGTAATTGATTTAGTTAAACCACCAAAGGTATGGATTGATAAAAATGCAAATGCAATTTTCGTGCCAACAAATGAAGTAAAGGAAGATTACATTAGAAGGGGAATAGATTATAAAAAAATCTTTATATCGGGTTTTCCAATTAGAGACGATATATCAAAAAGAACTACTCCTAAAAAAATAGAGGATAAAATAAATATTTTAGTTGTAAATCCCTCAAGAAATTTAAGTAAATGCATATTATATATTAAGGAAATTGCACGAATTAATAATGCATCAATTACAGTAGTTTGTGGTAGAGATAAGAATTTATATAAAACTTTAATTAAATTACAAGAATCTGGAACATTGTCTAAAGAAATTGTAATTAATGGCTTTGTAAACAATATGAATGAACTTTTAGATAACGCACACATAGTTCTTACTAAAGCAGGTCCTAACATGATATTAGAAGCAGCCAAAAGTGCAGCATCAATTATTATTACCGGTCATGTTTTAGGCCAAGAAAATTACAATTATAAATTTGTTGAAGATAATGATTTTGGGTTTAAATGTGAAAGTCCAAATAGAATATATGAAGAACTTAATGAATTTATACATAGTAAAAAGATTGATAAATGTTTAAAAACTGTATTAAAAGTTGACTGCACAGATGGTGCAAGTTTTATAGCTAATTTTATAAAAAACAGAATTATAACATAAAAAGAGTAATTGAAAAGTTAAGCACATTTCTAAAAAGTAAATGAAAAAATGTTTAAGTAAAATTAAAATGCAATTTTATATAGTGAAAAAAATTAATGACAAGTTAACAAAATTTATTGTTTTTCTTGTCATTTTATGATAGAATATATAAGCAATAAAATAAAAAATAAAGGGGAGGTATTTATGAAAACTAACAGATTAATTTCTGCTATGCTATTTATAGCAATTTTCATGTCTCAATTTTTAAATTTAGGACTAATTATGTCACCTGCAGTAGTTTATGCTCAAGATACTAGAGCAACAAATATTGCAGATAATTTCTTTCATGACCAATTAGACGATGATGCAAAAGTATTTTATGATATTTTTGACAAAATGTTTTTTGGCTGTGATTATACAAAATTAAAACAAGAACTTCAAAGTGAAGGTTCAAAGTTTGGAGTTGATTCAGTTGATATTACAGAAAAAATTAATGAATCATCAACTTTAAGAGCTAAATTACAAGCTTATACAACAGGAAATCAAGATTTATTAAATACAATGGGTTCTGCAAAAGATGCTTATATGGCTGACCATGCTGGGCTTTTCTTTATAGATCCTGATTATATTACACTTAGAGTTACTAAGAAAGACGGACAATTACATGCAACAGTTGGTATAGGAAGATCAGATACATATATCAATAAAGCTTTCTGGGATTATGACAAAAAGCAAGTAAAAAAAGAGGAACTTGTTAAAGCTATTGAAGCTATTGAAACAGCATTAAATAGTGCTGTTGAAGAGGTTAATGCCGTACAAGTTCAAGAAAATCAAAATGAAAAAGAACAAAAAATTAAAAAAGCTCATGATATTGTTATCGAAAAAAATGCTTATAAATTAGAAGAAACAATTATAGAAGAAAACAAAGATATTCATGATGACAATGAAAAAGGTGATCCATGGAATGTAAGAACAGTTTATGGTGCCTTTGGACCAAAACATGAAATCGTTTGTGAAGGTTTTGCTAGAGCATTCAAAATGATACTAGATAAAATCAATATTCCATGCGTTCTAGTTTATGGTGCTTATGTTACAAGTACTAAATATGAAGAACATATGTGGAACTATGTCCAATTAGATGATGACAAATGGTATGGAGTTGATTGTACTTGGGATAATACAGATGTAACAGATGAAGATAAAAAAGTTGTTGGAAAAGAAGATGTAGAAAAAATTTCTGCTGAATATTTCCTAGCTGGTGAAGACAAAATGTCTTTAAATCACTTAGTTACTGGAATTATGTCTGTTTCAAACCATGAATTCAAATATCCAGCACTTGAATTATCAAGCGATAAATATGAAATCGCATCTGAAAATGCTGGACTAAGAGTTGAACTAGATGATCAAAGTTATGATGAAGAAGATCAAATAGTAGCTGGAAAATTTAAAATTAGCTTTTTTATAGACTTAAATGAAAATGGTGTTGAAGATCCAGGAGAAAGAATGGGTTATAACAAGGCAAAAGAGCATGGATACTATATGATTTGCAGTATGATGCAATATAACAAACCTGAATATGAAACACATGAAAAACCTAAAAATCCAAATGAAGAAGGCTGGAGATATAATGGATATTTTGCTTATGTAGATGATAGGGCTTATTCTTCATTAGTTGACTTCTACGAAGATGGTTCAAAAGTAGGGGAGAATGATGAAGAAAAAGAAAATATGAATTCATATTTATCTTTATATAATTCAAACTGTAACTATATTCAATTTGGTATAACTGATGAAAAACCTGTAGAATTTTATGAAGGTATAGAAAAGAACATGACAGATTTAATAAAAATGACAACATTTACAGGAACATCAGCAGATATGATTGCTTTATCAGATAAAATATTCAATCCAAATGGCTCTCACATAAAAGCACCATATATTCAAAAAGCATACCCAATTCAAAATTCTACAATGTATATTGGAGAAACATATCATTGTGTAATTGAATATGATGAAAAATTAACTAGAATTCCTGATGAAGATTTAGAAGCAAGTGTTAAAGTTGAAAATTCTTCAAATGTAGTTTCAAATAATTACTCTTTAACAGACTTTACATTTGATAATGATCATACAGTAAGCTTCAACTTTACACCTAGTGAATTATATGCAGATGATTCAGTATTCTATACTATAGATATGCTTGGTCTTATGGGAGCAGAAACTAAAAAGAGACCAATGGCAGCAAGTTATTTCTGTGCACATAGATGCGAAGCTTATGCTTATAAATCACAAGGAATTGATTGGAACGTTTATGGTAAGCCAACACTTATGGATGATGTAAACTTAGATGAAATGACAGATGAAGAAAATTCTGATTTAGCAGAATTATTAAAACATAGAATGACACTTGTAACTACTTCAACAAAACCATCAGAAGAGAGTAAGATGAATGAAATGCTTGATGATGAAATGACACACGGTGGAAAAGTAGTAGAGAGTCAAACATACAACATAAAATTAACACTATGCAAAATGCAAAAAATTCAAAATGGTCAATCAGTTAGAGTTATGCTTGGTTTCCCAGACGGATATGGACCAGAAGATGCAGGAGTTACATTTAAAGCATATCACTATATAAAAGATGCTTCTGGAAATATTGTTGATGTTGAAGAAATACCATGCATGGTAACAGAACTAGGATTAATTATAGAATGTAGCTCATTCAGCCCATTTACTATAGCTGCTATAGAAGGTGCTCAAGAAGAAGAAGATAATTCTAGAACACTTATTTTCCAAACAAGTAAAGGTGGAGACGTTTATATTGACGTTGAAAAGAATGAAAAAGCAAACAAAATAGTATTAGATAACGAGAAAAATGAAGCCAAAATTACAATTAAACCAGATGAAGGCTATGTAGTTGACGATATAGTTATAGGTGAAAAAGTAATTGATGTAAATGGCAAAGATGTTGCCAAAGTAGAAACAGATGGAAATTCAAATGAAGTAACATATACAATAAAATATGATGATTTAAAACAACAAAACTTTGAAGCAGCAGTTGCTAAAGTAGCATTTATACCAGAAGCAACAAAAGAAAATGAAAAAGCAGCTGGTATGGAAGTAGTTTCACAACCATTAGTTCAAGCATCATTTGCAGTTTCAGCAAATGTAACATCTGCATCTAAAGGTGAAGGTCCTTTTGATGAAGGTGATGAATTTGAGATTGAATATAAAATTACAGATATGAAATCAGTAGGATCTCAAGGAATACTAGGAATTGGAGCATATCTATCATATAATGAAGAAAAATTACAATTTGAAGAAATTACAGCAGGTGAAAATTGGACAGCAGAATTTAATAAAAATTTAGATAACAATGAAAAACCACATAATATCGTTGCAACATACGATATAGATAAAGCAAAATCTAGAAACTTAGCTTCAGAAGATGGAAATGAAGATCAATTAAATAAAACTGTATTTAAAGTTAAGTTTATGGTACTTGAAAATGAAGATGTAACAGAACAAGTTAAATTATTACATGTTGAAGGTGGTACAGGAGCAGAAGCTAAAGATGTAAAAGCAAATGATGTAATTACTGATATTTCTATTGAAAAAGTTGAAGATCCAATAGAAGAAAAACTTGAGTTACAAGCTGATGCTACATGTAAGATAGAAGGAGAATTCGTTACAAATATAGATGTTGAAATAACAGTAGAAGCTTTAAGAAAACAACTTACATCTGGAACAGCTTTACCTATCAATTTCTTTAAAGCAGGTGATGACCCAGAACAATTAGTAAAATTAGAAGAAACTGATTTCGTTGGAACAGGAGTTATCATTAAGGTAGGAGAAAGCAAGTGGACAATTATAGTAAATGCTGACCTTGATGGTAATGGAAAATTATCAATGAACGATATAGTTAGATTCAAACAAGACTATATTGGAGAAGAAGATTTAGCTGAACCATATTTAATGGCAGCTGAAATGGACGGAAAATCATCTGACGGAAATCCTTCTATAAATGACTTAGTATTAATATTATACAAATATAATGAAATGCCAATTGATTAATATAAATACTAATTTTTAGAAATAAACTTATTTTAGACACAAAAAATATAAACAAAAAATTTATAAAATACAAACATTACAAACATATAATTACGAGGTGAAAATAAAATGAATAAAAAAACATTGATTTTAAGTATCTTAATATTATTATTAACTACTTTATTATCAACAAATGTAATTGCTGCAACTTTAACTTCAGCAGCAATTACAATCACATCTTCTAAAACTGAATATGAATCAGGTGAGTCAGTTGAATTTACTGTTAGCTTGAAGGACCTTAATGCAAGTAGTGGAATTATGGGACTTGGAGCTTATGTTGAATATAATTCAGATTTGCTAACCCTTGATACATCTGCAAAAGGACTTTCAGGCTGGGGAGATACAAATATTTCATCAAATACTAATAGATTTGCAATAACAAAAGATTCTCATTCAGAAAATAATGAAGATATTGTAAAAATTAAATTTACAGCTAAAAATGTAACAAGCAATGCCGAAACAACTATCAGTCTAAAAAAGATTGAGATATCAAATGGAGCTGAATTGGTTATAAATGAGGTTAGTTCAAATAAAATAACTATAAAACCTAAAACAGGTGGTAGTGAAAATCCACCAGTAAATCCAGATAATCCAGATAACCCAAATACGCCAGACAATCCAAGTAATCCTGATAATCCAACTACACCAGACACACCAAGTAACCCAGGTAATACTGGAAATGAAACGAATCCAGGACAAACTGGAGGTACAACAAATAATCCAAGTAGTTCAGAAAACAATAACAATGGAGATGTAAACAACAATGGTAATGAAAATGAACCATCTGGAGATAACAACAATACTGAAAATCAAAACAATAATAATAGTAATAATGCCAATAATTCAAATAATAAGGGAAATACTTCAAACAAACAAATTGAAAACAAATCAAATTCATTTATACCACAATTAGGAACAAATGGTTGCATAGCAATTATAATAGTTATAGTTTCGCTAGTTGCTGTATTACTATTTATTAAAATAAAAGTATTAGATAAAAAGATAAAAGAAAAAGATAATTTCTCAGATAAAAATTAATAGCAATCATACTGTAATTTTTTACGGAGAAAAAATGAAAGAAAAAGTATATGAGTTTTTGAAAACAATTCCCAAAGGAAAAGTTGTAACTTATGGACAGATAGCAGAATATTTAGGAAATAAAAAACTTGCCAGAGTAGTAGGCAATATTTTACACAATAATCCAGATGAATATAAATATCCATGTTATAAAGTAGTAGACTCAAAAGGAAATTTATCAAAACATTTTGCTTTTGGAGGAATAGAAGGACAAAAAGAAAAATTAGAAAAAGACGGAATAATTGTTACTAACTATAAAGTTGATTTAACGAAATATCAAATGTAGCAAATTTTAATTATATTAATTAAAATCATGGGGGTAGAAGTATGGAACATATATTAAAGTTACAACCAAAATATTTTGATTATATTGATAATGGTACAAAAAGAATAGAACTTAGATTGTATGATGAAAAAAGACAAAAAATTTCTATTGGAGATACTATTATTTTTAAGAAAGAACCTGAATTAGAAGCAACTATGAAAGTTAAAGTTATAGGTTTATTACTTTATAATACTTTCGAAGAATTATTAAATGATTTTAATATTGAATTAATCGCTGATAAAAGTATGACTAAACAAGAATTGCTAAGTGAATTAGAGCAATTTTATACTCCTGAAAAGCAAAAACAATATGGTGTTGTAGGAATACGTATAAAAATATGAGATGAAATTAAAAATAACCTTACAAAAATGTAAGGGAGAGTATCGTAAAGTTTGTGTAAACTTTAAACTTCTTATGATATAAAACATAAATATGAAAAAATTTATTTATGCT
>CANQHI010000015.1 GCA_947623725.1 uncultured Clostridia bacterium
CTTTTATTTAAGGTTTTTTATCATGCCTTTATTTTTTTCTTATTATCTACTCAAATCTTCGATTTTTCCTATACAATGAAAAATTCCAGTGATTTCTCACTGGAATTTCTGTTTAGTGTTCTATAATAAGAACACTAACCTAATAAAAACTGGAATATGCATTTGTGTTAATTAGTTTTGATAAATTAAAATTGAAATTGTCGGAACAAACACATCGGAAAGATCTCGATTCAACTGAACCATATACCGTTTTCCGTTGCATTTATTCACAACCCTCACATCTCTTTCACCTGCAGAAAATTCTGTTTGATAAACTTTAGACCAACCTCCAATCCAGTTTGTTTCATAGACCTGCATTGAAACTGGTCTATCATTCTTCAACCATACATTCAGTGCTGCATCTTGCTCTGGTGTTACAACTGCATTATGAACTGCATTTGAAACCCCTTCCCATTTAGTAGAGTTTTCTTCATACCACAAACCTTGAGAAGTAGCTGCAACAGATGTTGTAGAAAACATTCCCATTAACATAACCACACTACACAAAATTGCAAAAAATTTCTTCATGCTATAACCTCCTAATAATATGATTATGCATATTCCAGATTAGGTTTTTATTGAGTAATTAAATTTTTATTCTCAATATTTAAAAAAATACATTAATATTATATATTATTTCTTTTCTAATGTCAATAGTTACCACTTTTTAATATTTACATACCACTTTTTAATTATTTACATTATTCCTTAATTGTTCAGCTGAAAAATTGTAATTTCCCATATATTCATATATTAAATCTCTTTGTTTAAAGTATTTTATTGTAATTATTGTAAGTGCAATTATTAAAATAAAGATAATTCCTATAAGAAATTTATTTATTTTATTCATATTCCTACCTCCTAATTTTTATTTATATTAGTATATATAAATAAATTATTAATTTCAATATAATTTTTTATATTTTTTATAAAACTTTTCAGAATTGTCTTTAATTACTAAAGAAATGCAATAAAATACTCTCTTTAATTGTTATAAAATAAACACAATGGTAATATATATATTTCTTTATAATAATCATTTTTAATAAAATATTTAAAAATTTCTACACATATAATAATGCATCGTAAATAGGTTTAATTTTTTCTAATTAATTTCTATCAAATTTTATATTTACTTGTATTAGAACCTCTGAAATTTTTGAACTAAATAATGGTGTATTATCCCCTTATGTTTAAAAATAATACACCAAATATAATAAAGAACCCCATCATTTCGTCACCATTATTATGGTGGTCTAGTATGTAGATATTTTTACCTACTACAGATGCTATTTTTATAAATATTGTGCATTCTTGCCCACACTTTTTACATCTGTATATCCCTAACAAGCATTGCCTCCTAAAACTCTTTTTTTATTGTGAGTTTATGTTACAAAATCTCACTTACGCATTTCATATAAATAGACCTTTTATATTAATACGAATGAATTTTAATGCATTGGCTCATAACACCTATCACTTTATTATTTTACAACGAGTTTATGGCATCTCTCGTTACAAAAAATATAATATTTTTTTGCTATTTTTCATTAAAAAGTTCGTTTTTAATTTATACTTTAATTTTATATAAAAAAGATTAAGAGCAGTTTTTTAACTGCTCTATAACCTAATATTTATTTATTCTTTTTATTTTTTCTTTTTAATATTATCATACTACCTATAATTCCTATTAATGAAATTATTGCTAGTATTCCCAACATTTTATAATTTGTTTCATTTCCAGTTTGTATTGTTGGAATAGGTTTATTATAATATTCAAATGAATAAAATCCATTTTCTTTATCTATTTTTGTACCATTTATGAATACACCATCATCGCTTATTTCTACAACTGCCACTTCATCAGAAAGAGTATACCCTTTCGGACAGCTTATTTCTTTTATTAAAAATACCCCAAATCTAATATTGTCAAATGTAACCGTTCCTTCATCTGGATTTGATTCAACTTCTTTTATTAATTTAGTACATTCAAAATCTTCATATAAACCAAAAGTAAACTTATCTTTTATTATTTCTTTAGTTTCACTATCAATTTTTACTACTTTTATAGAAGATAGAATAGGTTTATCTTTCATTTCTATTAATTGTGTTTCTTTATTATCTGATGAAACAAAAAATTCTATATTTTCAGCTTTCTCATAAGAATATGGAGAAATTTTTTCAATCAATGTATATTTTTTATTTTCTTCTAAACCACTTACATAATGTTCTTCTTCTGTTGAAGTCCAACTATCTATTACATTTCCTTGTTCATCAATAATTTCTAATTCTGCACCTATTACTTCCTCTCCAGTTACAAAGTCTGTCTTTTTTACAACAACTGTTTTATCAATCATAGAAATCTCTTGTGTTTCTTTATCTAAACTTACTGTGAATTTTTCATCTGTTGCTTTTACATATCCTTGTATTGGTTTGTTTTCGTGTAGAATATATTCTTTTCCTTCTTCGAGTCCTGAAACTCTATGAGCTTCTTTCGTTGTTGTCCAACTATCCACTATATTGCCTTCTTTATCTAAAACTTGTAATTCTACTCCTTCGACTGCATTTCCATTATTGTCTACTTTTAATATTTCAACTATTTTATCGATCATAACGACTTTCTGGATTTCTGAGTTATTCTTGACTTCAAACTCTATTTCGGTTGCTTTTACATAAGAATCTATTGAAATCTCTTCTTGTAATTTATATTTTTTTCCTACTTCTAGTCCTTCTATTTTATGTGGTTTATTAGTAGAAAACCAGCTATCTATAATCTCATTATTTTCATCTAATACTTTTAATTTTGCACCAATTAATTCGTCATTTCCAGTTATATCCTTTTTACTCACTTCTACTAATGTAGTGTTATTCTCGATATTTAATTCTACTAAATATTTCTTTGTAGAATTGTCCATTTTTGTAAATATAACATCATATTCCTTGTTATCTAATACTGCTCCCAAAATTGTTGAACATTCTCTTATTATATATTTTCCCATAGGAATATCATCTATTATTAACTTTCCATCTTTATCTAGATTATATTTACCTATTATTTGATTTGCATTATAAATAATTGATCCATCTGCATAATCAATAATATTATCTTTCGCAATCAATTCAAAAGAAATTTGAGTAAAATCAATATCTTTTATTAGACTTGTATCTGCATCATCTCTAAGATTAATTTTTTTATTAAGTTGTAGTTTTCCTAAAGGTTGCTCGTTCTCAGCTGTTACCGTTATCCATGCATCATAATCATCATCATATTCTAATGTTTCATTTTTATTATTTACATCAAATATTACATCTTCATCTAATTCTATAAAACCTTCTGGAATAACTAATTCCGTTAATTTATATTTTCCACTCTCTAATTTATTTTCTGTTCTTGCAATACCTTCTGAATTTGTTGTCCATTTATCAAAATATTGATTACCTACTTTACACTGAACTTTTTCCCACTTGTCATTTTCTTCATTAAATTTTAATAATGAAAATGTTGCATTTGAGTATGTTACAAATTTTCCAGTATTTTTATCCTTTTTCTGTAATTTCAAGTATGCTTCAAATGGGCTGTCATTTGCTACTAACTCTTTTATTGGAATATTACTATCTTTATTAATTGTAACATAAAATTCTTCTACTTTTAATATTTCTGGTGACGGAATATATGTTTCATTTACTGTGTATTTTCCAAAAGCCAAAGGACTTGATATTCCGATGTCCCTCTGAATTAGTACGAAAAACTGAATATTCATCTTCTGAAAATTCATCTAAATGTTTTAGTGCTTCATCAAAACTGCCATAATAGTCGACATATTTTGTTAATATAGCAGTAAATTCAGCGTTAGGAACTTTTTCTACTATTTTATTTGAATTTGTACTAATTTTTATAACTTCAAATGGAGCAGTTTCTACATTATTTTCTACCATACCACCTACCTGAATAATATTTGTTCTTTCGTCTTTATATGAAATTGTATATTCATATATATTTTTATCTAAATTATATCCTTCTGGAACTATACTTTCCTTTGCTATAAATTTTCCCATAGGAATGCCACATAAAACATCTCCTTTTACAGTTAAAGGTGCTTTTGTTTCTGTATTTATAATTTTTATAGATGCTACTCCATATTGGTCAAAAGTAAATGTTGCAATAGGTTCATCTTTTGAAAAATACTTTATCGTTTTTGCCACATTATAAATGTCTTCTTTTGCATATAATGTATATACTGAACCTGCTATTGATGCATCTCCGTGATGACTGTATCCATCAATTCTATTGCTGTTTCCAGTTTTAGCATCTGTTTTTGTTAGTCTAATTTCTCCAAAAGGTTCATAATTTATTAAATCTTCGTTTCCATATATAACTGAAGTATTTTGATCTTTATAACTTAATGTAAATGAATGAATTGTGTCATCTATTAAGTAACCTGACACACTTTCCAATTCCTGATAATAATATTTTGTCAATTCAAGATTATTTACTGTAATCTCTCCATTTTGATTTGTAGAAAATTGTTTGTCATATCCATTATTGTTCCAAATACGGAATTTTACATTAGGAATAGTAGCAGACTTATCTGAATTATATTTTTTTATTGTAAATGTTCCTGTAGGTTTTGTATTTGTTATTGCTTTTTCTGCTGTTTGGTTAGTTTTAACCTCTACATTATACGCTTTAGTATCTAATAAGAAACCCTTCGGTGCTATTTTTTCCTTTATAATATATGTACCTGGTTTGAGCAAATCTATCGTGATTTTTCCTCCAGTAACCTTTACATCTCTATTAAAATTATCAGGTCCAGTTATATTAAATGTTGCTCCATCTATTAAACTTCCTTTATCGTCAAGTTTAGATAATTCAAGTCTTCCGAAAAGATTAATTTTTAGTCTCAATGAAAGACTTACTGGATCATTATAGTTTAGGGAGTATAATTGATTTTGTATATTTGTATCAAATGTAAAATACATTGTTGTATCGTGATCTTCACTTCCTGATTTGATCATTCCCCATTCTTCAAATGTATCATCAGAAATATTTAAACTTTCCAATTTGCAATCTTCTGGAACAGTTATTTTTAATGTATTTTCTCCTGAGTTATGTTCAAATTTTATTCCATCTTTTGTTTGATTAATAGTATTATAATTTTGTAAAACATTATTAGAATCTGTTACTATTTTTGTTTCTCCTGCTTTTATTTCTATTTCAGTTCCATCAAACGATGGTCTTTTTTTCATATTATTTATTTCGTTTTCTATATTGGCTTTAAAAGCACCATACTCACTTTGTAATCCTGAATCTAAAAATGTTGCATAAGATTGATCTAAAACCTCCCATAAATATTGTTGAGTAAAAACATATTTTTTCCTTAAAGGAATAGCCCACGCATCATCAAGAATTCCTCCATCTACTACATAGTTTCCTTCATCTTTATACCAACCATAATAAGCAACTTGTGCTGCTTTTTTCATTTGCTCATTTGTCGGTGTATAATATTGCCCATTATAAACTGTACCTGTAATAAACTCAGTTCCGTGTTCTGTACAAAAAACAGTATATGACTTGCCTGTAGTTTGATTAGTAAGTCTCCTTATTAATATGCCATCTGAATCATTATTATCTGTTGTTCTATATTTTGAGGCAAATTGTCCTCCAACAAATTTACCACTTCCAGATACAGCTAATACTGGTTCTACTATACTAAAAATCATTAAAAACAATAATATTAAAGCTATTATTTTTTTATTTTTTATAAATTTATCTATCATTTTTTCCTCCTTAATAAAAAAATAGAACAAGTCTAAACTTGTCCAAAATATTTACATAATACATACTTATATAGAAAATTTAAAAGAGTCAAAATCTGACTCTTATTGATTTCTTAGATAAAAATTGATTGTCCATTTACCACAAAACATACAACTCCACACTTCGTACCCATAAGGACAAACTGCATTGTATTCTACTTGATTCATAGATCCATTTTCAAATTTTTCTCCATAATCTTTTATTAAATTTTTATAGTACAAAATAGCTTCTTCTTTTGTGTTAAACCATTTACCAGAATTGCCTACTGCTATTCCGTGATTATAATCATTAGTACATTTCTCAACTTTGGTTGTTTCTGGATTATCTTCTTTAGTATTTTCTTGAAGTGTCTCTGTTTTATTTTCAACTATATTGTTTTCTTGTTTTTTTACATCTGAATCTATATCTTTTTTTGTCTCTATTTTATTTTCTTGTTTTGTACTTTCATTTTTTTCTTTTGAAATTTTAGTATCAACATTCTTATTTTTTTCTACTATATTACTCTGTGAATTCTCTTCTTGTATATTATTTAAATTTTCTTCAATTATTACCTCATTAACTTCTTCAATTACTTCATTGTTTATTGTATTTATATATATGCCCTCATCTTCAACATAATTTTTAGAATTTGATATTTTTTGATATTTATCATCATCTATATTTTTCTTTATAAGATGACTATAATTAAAAAAATATACACTAACTAAAATACCAAATAAAGCTATTGCAAAAATTACTATAAATACTATTTTTTTCTTCATCCTAATTCACCCCTTATTGTGATAATAACTCTTATTTTATATTTGTCAACATTTTTTATAAAATAATTTTTTTAGATGAAATTAAGTTTTCTAATTATAAAATTTATATTTTATCTAGTCTGGCAATTAAATAATATCTTTGGTCAGTAGGGCTTGTTTTAGCATTAATATATGAACAAGTTGTTAACTTTACTATTTTATCTATATCTTTTTCAACCTCGATATTATATTTACTTTTTTTCTTATAGTACTCTATCCTTTCAGTAAAATTTAAATTTTTGATATTGTTTTCTTCTGTTTCAATTCCAATAGAATAAATACTAAATATATTTGCAATAAAGTTATTTTCTGGAGTATATATCTTAAATTTTAAGTGATTATATAAATAATCTTCCTTCATAAACTTAGATATATCTGAAAACATACTGCCTATTTTCATATTATGACCATACAAAGTAGTTTCTTGCTCTTCAAATGGAAATGAATTTATTGTAAATATAGAACCACTTGAGTTACTTTTCCTTTCAAATGAATGATTTATATAAAACAAATCATTATCTTTTAATATTGGATAATTTATATTTGTTCCTTCTATTTCTATCCATCCTATTATATCTGCATTTATTGATTGCAAATGATCCCAATTTATTATTTTTTCATCTCCATTTTCATTATTCTTTATAACTTCTTGAATCAAATTATTATTAGATTTACAGCTATTATATACTTTAATATAATCATTTATAAAAATATGTCCAATTATGCATAAAATTATAGAAAATATAAGAATGATTGTATACAGTAATATAACTTTACAATTCTGTTTCGTCTTCTTCTTCCTTTCCTTTTGATTTAGAAATTAACTTTAAATTTTCATTTTTTTGTGTTTTATTATTTTCATTTTCTTTAACATTTAAGTTTTTTTCTTTTTCATTTTTCTCTTTTGCTTTTTCTTTACTTCCTTTTGAATCCTGTTTAATCTCTATTTCTTTTTCCTTAGTATTATTTTTTTCTATATTTTTTTCACTTAAATCCTTTTCTATAAGACTTACAATATAATCTTTTTGAGTTAGATTTGTTGCTTCTATCAAATGCATTTTTAATTTTCTGTATAATTCTAAACTTATCCTAATACTAATTACTCTATCATTTTCCATTATTTTATATGCCTCCTTATTTCCTCATAAATCTTCTTATTTTTTAAATCTTTTTCAATTAAATTTGTAATATAATCTTTAATTGTTAACTCTTTTAATAAAAGATATATTTTCATTTTCTCATACAATTTTCCATCTATTGCAAAACCTATATTCTTCACTTTAGCCAAATTCTTCTTCCTCCTCTTTCAATTCTTCGTTTAATTTTTCAGATAATTCTTTTATAAAATCAAATGGTTCTAATAATTCCTTTATTTTGGCTTTATTTTTAAATTCAATATCTAATTCTTCTTCACCAATTCTTAAAAATACATAACCACTTTTTAATTTTGATAGTGTTTTTTCTAATTGCTGAATATCTTCATATTCTCTATAATATTTTGTTGATTCTTTTGTCTGCATAAGGATATATGAATTATCTTTTCCAAAACTACTAACTTCAAAAATATCTAATAGCCTATATTCAGAAAAATTTTCTTGATCACTCTTAATTTTTTCATATCCTTTTTTAGTTACTGCTATCATAACTGAACTATAATATCCCATTTTTTCTCCTTCCTATCTTACTTTCAATATTTGTAATATAATTTCTCTTAATTGTGAGTTAAATAAGATTTTTATCCCAATATAAATTAGTAAAATCTTAGTAACCCAATATATTATTTTTACAAATTCAGATACAATTTTTATTAAAACTCTAAAAAAATAAACACTTGTAGAGTTAAGTGTCTTATCATCATTTTTTTTTAATATATTATATATTTCTTTTAATTTATTCTTTAGTATACTTATTTTTTTATCTTTTTTTACTTTTTCTTCTATTCTTTCAAATCTTTTTGCATCGGTCTTTTGTATTCCTTTATTTGATAAACATTTTATTAATTCTTCTTGTATTTTTTTATTATCTGAATTATTAATAATGTTATAAATTCCATTATTATATAATTCATTTAATAACTTACTTTGATCTGATAATCCTTGTGCTAATATAATAATTCTAATTTTAGAATGTAATTTATTAAATTTATATATACTTTCAATTATTTCGTTTTCGGTATTATCCAAATTATTTAATTCAATTATAAAATATTTTACCAAATTAAAGTTTACTTTTGTTTCTTTTAAATATTGTCTTATGTTTGTTATATTTTGAGTTTCATACAGTATTAGTATATTTTGATTTTTGCATACCTGTTTTATTAACTTTGCTGTATTTTCTGTAGCAATATAATTTAACATTAAAATCACCTACCTTTAATCTAACCATTCTTCCTCAAATGGTATATTATAAATTACATTGCCTGACTTAAAATATGTAATATTTTTTTGTGTTAATGTATTTATATCTTCTTGTCCTTTTCCTATCTTCCAAAATAAATTATTACATAATATAATAATAATCAAAATAACTAATATTCCTGCATAAAAATATAACTCTTTTTTTAATTCTTTATTTGCTTTCATTTTTTTACTAAATTAGAATTCCTCCTCTTCATCTTTTTTGCTTCATATATTTATATCTATTTTTCTTCAAATAAATAAGGTGCAGGATCAATCGCATACTTACTTGATCCTGTATTTGTTCTAATTTCAAAATGTAAATGGTCTCCAGTAGAATTTCCAGTTGTTCCTTGTATTCCGATAACTTGTCCTATTGAAACTTTTTGACCTTTCTTCACTTGTAAAGAATTATCTTGCATATGACCATAGAAACTATAAAAAAACTTTTTATCTTCACTAATATGTTTTATTTCTACACAATTTCCATATCCATTTTGCCATCCTGAAAATGTAACTTCACCATCAGCAATACTTATTACTCTGCTATTTTGTTTTCCCACTAAATCAATTCCTAAATGTGATTTTCCACCTGATATTTGCTTTCCGTCATTGTTAACAACTGATTCTCTATATCCAAATCCACTAGTAACTTTAATAAAATTTTCAATTGGTAACGGAATTTTCCCTTTATATAATACTTCATCAATATAATCTACTTCATTTTTATTATTCTCATTATTTTTATTATTCTTTGAATCTATATTATTTAAATTATATGTAGCTCCAATAATTAATATAAATAATGTAATTCCTATTATTAAATATAATCTATTCATATTGTTTTTCCTTATCAAATTTAACATCTAATTTTTTTAGTTCCTCATCATCAATGTGAATCATTGCATATATTTTTCTCACTCCTGCAACAAGTAGACATTCACCAACCTTAGCATTATATATTAATTTATTTTCTTTCTCTGATAAATTAAAAGTTTCTTGTACATCTCTTAAATCTTGTCCATCACATTTAAAAAATAATTTATAAGTTGCATTAGCAAGTAAACTTTGACCATATAATTTAATTTTTTCATTTAAGAAATCTTCGATTGACTGTGTTACTACAACTATACTACTATTATACTTTCTTGCTCTTTTACTGATATTTCTAACATATTCAAGTGTTTGCGTAATATTAGGATCAACTAGTATATGACATTCATCAGCAATAAGCATCGTTTGCTCATTTTTATCTTGACTTAAAATGTCCCAAGCATATGACATAATATTATAATATTGTGCTCTTTTATATTGAATTTGAAATTTATGCATTAAACTTGTATTAAAGACAGTTAACTTTGTATCAATATCTACATTTGTATATCCATTCCAAATAGAAGATGCTTGTCCTACTGCAATAGGTCTAATTAAAGATAAAAGTTTTTCAAAAACTTCTCTATTATCTTTTTTATTCTTTTCTTCTATAAAAAAATACAAATCTTCCAACTTTGGAAAATCCGTATTTTTTAATTTTGATATATTAGTTTTCTTTGTTATTTTGTATTTTTCATATAGTTCTTCTAATAATATTTCTAATGTTGCAAAATCCATTTCATTTAAATTCGGATACAGAATCTCAAAAAATGTATGCAAAAATTGAAAATGTAACGATAGTGAATTATTTTCTTTTTCTTCTTCTCTATTAATTCTTACTTGTAAAGGATTTAATATTGCTCCATTTTCTCCTGCACTACAATTAATAACTTTGCCATTTAAATTATTACATAGATAAGAATATTCATCTTCTGGATCAATAATAAGAATTTTAGTTTTTGGAATTTCATTATATATTAAATGTTTTACTGCTAAACTTTTTCCTGAGCCAGAACTTCCTACAACTACCATATTACTATTAGCCCTATTTGAGTTTTTTAACCACAAATTAAATATTATTATTCCTCCCTTTTGGTTTATTCCAAAATAATAACCTTCTTTATCTATAAAAGTATTAGTATTAAATAAAAATCCACCTGTAAATGAACTTGTTAATATATTTCTTTTAAAATATTCACTTAAGTTTGTTTGAATAGTAAAAAAAGGAGCTACTGCTTTATATCCACTCATAAGCATATAGTTAGTAAGCATCCTAATTTTTAATTTATGCTTTCTTATTTCTCTTTCTACTTCTTTACATTTTTTATTTAACTCTGTTTCTTCTTGTGCAGTAACAAGAATATAAATTGTTAAATATGATACTACTTCATTATTATTTATCATTTTATTTATTATATCACTTGCCTCTTTTACTTCCATTTCTCGTAATTGCTTTGTAGATTCGTTTTTAGCAAGTTTTGCTAAACCTGAAGCGTCTCTAATTCTATTATCTAAACTTTCAATTAATTCTGCATTATCTGTAGGCTCAATATTTATAGAAAAAATTGCTCCTACTGAATTAACTAATTCTCCTAACCATCCAATTTCTATATTATTAGGATAATGAATAATTGTGTAAATTTTTGCATATCTATCTCCTAAGTATATTTTATTTCTATCAAAAGTTATTCCTCCGAACTGGTGTAATTAAATCAATCAATTCATAATTAGTTTGAACTTTTTTCATTTGCACCTCCATTTAGCATTTTTGCCTCTTCTATTCTTTTTTTTGCAATTTCATAATATTCTTTGTTTATTTCAAATCCTATAAAATTTCTTTTTTTATTTATAGCTCCTACTAATGTTGTTCCTGAACCTGCAAAACAATCTAGTATTAAATCCCCTTCTTTACTTGAGTTTTCTATATGATATTCTATTAATTGTAAAGGTTTAATAGTAGGATGTTTATATTTTATCTTATCAAGCTTATTAGTTCCTGATATATAATATTTTTTCTTTGTATGATAATTTCCATAAAGTTTTACACCTTTATCTCTAAAAAATAATATATATTCTGTATCTGGTAAATAGTTATTATTAATTAAAGGACTTGGATTTAATTTATGCCAAGTTAATATTTCATAGTTACAATTCTTTTTAATAAAATAATCCATCAATCCTTGTACTTGTCGTTTTGAACAATAAATATAAATATTTATCTTCTTCATCTTTTTTACTAATATATCTAATACTTTCATATCAAATCCATCTTTAAGATTAATCAATTCATTAGCATAATTATTAAAAAGATTTGGATGTTTTAATTTATTTATACTTAATAAATATGGTGGATCTATAATAACTAAATCAATACTATTATCATCTATTAATTTTAATCCCTCCATACAATCCATATTATAAACTTCATTTGTTTTTAACAATTTTTCTCCTTTCTCATAATTTGAACAATATTATCACCATAATCTGTTCCTTCCTTTCTTGCAAACTCTGGTATTGTAAAACTTTTAATTAATAAAATTATATCTGTTTCTGTAAGTATTTCACTATTAAGTTCACAGTTTCTAAGTCTTGATAGCCAATTATTTGCTCTTTTATTAATTTCTAATTCAGCATTATCTGTATTTTTCATCCATATCATTAAATAAAATTCATTTTCAATAATATCTTTACTTGCAACAAGATTACTTGTAAATTTTATTCTTCTTTCAATTATTTTCTTTTCTGATTCACTGGTACAATTATTTTCTAATTGTTGTTGCTCATGTATGTGTTCTGAAATATCAACACTTCTTGAAATTACTAAAATCTTATATGGGTATTGTTCGTTTGCAAATTCAACGCACATAGAATCCATTTTATTTATTAGTTCCTCTTCTGAAAGTAAATCTATATTTATTGGTGTAACCTTTATAAAAAGAATTATCTCACCATCTAAGGTTAAAAGATAATTCTTATTTTTAGGTATATCTTTTATATTTAAAAATTCATTTAATGTCATATCATTTTTCTTTTTTAATTTTTCTAATATATTCTTTATTAAAATCACCTCTTATATATTTATACTCTCTCTGCATAAAATTATATTTTAATATGTTTTTTATTGTATCAACCATAGAAAAATTATTTTGACCTTTTGTTAAGGCAACTACACTTACAACTATTACTCCTAAAACAATGAATGTTGCTAATATAGTTTGGTGTGAAAATAAATATACTATATATGCAATTAATGAAGAAATCCCACCTGCAATAATCGTTTTAATTAATTCTTGCATTCCATATCCATCAAAAAATTCTGTTTTTAGTTTTATTTCAGTTGGAATTTTTATTTTTTTATTTTCTTCCATATAGCACCTCTTTATCTATTACTTAAACTTTTACTTTGTATATATTCTGCATACGAATACGAAACAGGAAATATAAAATTATCTGCATCTCTATAATATTTTGCATTAGCAAAAAATCCTTTAAATGTTCCTTGACATTCTGAAAAAGACTTTAATATAGAGCAATTTTCCAAATTGTAATCTCCTTTAATTCCAGTACCATATCTATTTGGAACATATTCAGTAAAGATAGACTTTTCAGTAAAAGCTGTAAGTTTTACATTAGTCCTTGTAACAACATATCTTTTTCCATCAATATCTACTGTTTCTCTTCCATCACAATCTTTATCTTCAATCTTTCCTATTGTCATTTTTTCTGTTTCTCCTCCTGTTATTTCAGCAGTGTCTCCAAAAAATGTTTTGGGTATTTCAATAAGTGTTAATGATATAAATATTAATATTGTCGCTATAATTAAGTGTTTTATTAGTTTAATATATTTTGCCTTATTATCTGAATCAGTACCTATTTTTATCATTAATATAATGAATGTTATACCTGCTATTGAAACTCCAATATTTCTCATTATTACTATTATTGATTTTAATGTTTCTATTTTATTTACCTCCTGAATCTTGGAATCAATGCTCTCACTGATCTTGCCGTATTTCCCATAGAATTTATAATACTTCCACTAGGTCTAATCATAAACTTTCCTAATATCATCGGAGTTTTTGTTGCTATTATTGCTATTGCTATTCCATAAATTAAATAACCATTTATTAAAGTTAAAATTGACAGATTTAATAGCGTAAGCTGAACTACTAAAGTAAATGCTGTCATTAGAAAATTTCGTATATATTCTGGAAATACTCCTTCATCAGAATTAAGTAAGCCTATTGACGCAAATGGAATACCTAACCTCATAATTAATATCTCTATCCCCTTCATTATGAATTGACAAATTAATATAAGCCATACAATGAGTAATACTAAACAAGCCACTGCTGTATATATTCCTCCTTCCATATTGTCTATTAGCATTTTTGAAAGATTAGTTCCTTGCATTTGCATTGTGGAAATAATACTATTTAAAAATTCTTGCACTATACCAACAAAAATATAATATATTTCCTTGAAACATATCATTATTATTACAGCTTTAAACATACCTAAAACTAATTGAACAGGGTTTTGTTCTGCATCACCATCTTTCATTAAAAAATATATTTTTATTGCTTTAGCTATAAAAACAATTACTAAAATGAATATTGCATAGTTAAAAATTGTTTCATAAATAAGGTTAAAATTTATATTTGATCCATCAGCTACTTTTATTCCACTTAATTCTCTTTCAATAAAGAAAACTAAATTGATCATACTATTAAATAAAGAATTTAATGTTGCCTCTGAGCCATTTATAAATTTTTCAATTAGCTCTACTAACATATCTGCCATTTTTCTTTTATCACCTCTCTTTTAACATTTATTAATCAAATAACTCTTCTTCAAGATTTTTTTCTTTTAATATTTCTTGTTTTGCTAGTTTTAAACCATTTTCTAAATTTTCATTTTGACTAATCTCTTTAGTTGTTAAATTTAAAGCTTGTAGAGTATCTTCTAAATCTAATGTTAAAGAATATTCGTGATTTATCATTTCATAAACAAACATATCTTTTATAAATCCATTACCTGTTTTATCTTCTGAAATTAACTGTTTGAATTCATTATCAAATTTTTTCATCATTTCATAAAATTTTGTTGTATCTTTTTTTCTTATAAAACCACCTGCACCAATTGAAAGCAATTTATCTGTTTCTTTTTCATCTAATTTCAGCTTTTTTATTCCTTCTTTAAATTGCTCGTCATTAAATGCAAACATTATAGGAAATTTATTAAATTCTTGCTGATGCCTGTCTTTCATTTCTTTGTATTTATTTATTTTTTTCATTACTTTTTTCACCTTCTTTTTTACATAAAAAAAGAATATCAGACATCTTTTAGATATACTGACATTCATAATATTTTATACATTTTTCATATATTTTTATGGATTTTCTTGAATTATATCTTTTACATTTTTGTCTAGAAAATTTAATAATATTTTTATTATATTATCAAATTCTATATCTTTAGCATATTTTGTCTTGTTTTTATAACTATTCCAGTTTTTATGTATTCTTTCTTGCTCTATTAAGTTATTTAATATTATTTTATAATCTTTTAAGCTATCCAATGAATTTCTTTGTGTAACAGTATTTTTTAATGCTTTTTTCATTATATCTTCATCTATTTCGTTTTTTAATTCTGTCAAGAAAAAATATATATCATAATAATCCTTCATCCTTGAATTATATATTCCTCTTGTTAATACTATTTCTATCTTTTCTGCTAAAATCGTTTCAATGTTATATGTATCAATTAGTATTTTTTTATTTTCAAATAGAGATGTATATTCATATTTTAATTGTTTAGGTGTTATTTTATCTCCTGTTGAAATATCAATTTCTAGTTTTACTTTTAAATTTTCAAGTTTTCCTTCTATATGATATTTGTTTCCTCCATATTTATCATCTTTTCTAATGTCTGTAATATTAACTATATTAAATTTTACTCCATCATTAATTTCTAATGATAATATCTCATTTAAAATCTGTATCATTTTTTCATCTGATACATCTATTCCCTTTATTGAAATATCCATATCTCTTGTACTTCTACTCTCAATTCCTAGCATTGCAGAAAGGAGTAAACCACCTTTGAGTATAAAATTATCATTATATTTTGATAAAGAAATTCTTTCTAAAATTCTTTCAAACATAAATCTTTGATATAATTCAAGTTGAGTTAATCCTGATTTTTTCGCTAACTCTTTTGATTTTTCAAACAATTGACTATAATTCATAATTAAATTAATACCTCCATTATATTTTCAAATTTTTCATATACATTAAATATCTTTGAATATTCTTCTAATACATCTAAATTTTTATTTTTCTGTCCAAAATAATTATTTATTATTTTATTATACACTTCCAAATCAACTGAATTTGGATTTTTTAGAATATCACAAATACATCGTTCAGCATTATATATTTTTATAGGATTACTACAAGGACTTTCTATTTCAATAATTCCTATATTAAATTTATCCTCTGTAACATAATGAATATTTAAATTTTCATTAATATTATTATGATTTAATGTTGTTACATCAATTTTATATGGTGCTCTATCACTTAAATTTAATAAATAACAAGCTGTATTATATGAATATACAATATTTTTAAATCTTTTTTGTAAAATAAAAAGTTCATCTTCTATTAGATTATTATCCATATAAATACCATAACTTACTTTTTTTAATATTCCCTGTTCAATTAGTTTTGGAATCAATATTTTAGGAATTCCTATTTTTTCAAATTCTTTAGTTTGTATATATCCATAATTATTTTTCAAAAAATTTTTCAATTTATTTATTTCCATTTTTTACTCCTTTACACTTACTCGTATATTATATCATATTTACGAGAAAGTGTAAAGTTTTTTTTATTTTTTTTATTTTTTTTATTTTTAATTTTTTTATTTATAAAAACTCAATATTGCATCAATTAATGCTAATCCTGTAGTTATTAATACCATTGAAATCAATGTTGTTTTAATATTTTGTATGTTTCTTCTTCTTTCCCCTTCATCATTTGTTTTTAAGCAATACACATAATATATAAAATATCCTCCACAAACCGTTATCCCTATTCCTACTAACCATTTTATTATGGCATTTACTAAGTTTTCTGTTCCTGTAACTAATTTTGTATTTTCAAGAGTAGTTGCTCCAACAAAATGCTGAATCATCAAAAATAATAAAATTGAAATCAAAATAATTTTAAATATAATTTTTAATACTCTATTTATTTTTTCATTTTTATTCTTCACCTTTTTCTTCCTTTCCTTTAATTCTCATTAAATTATGTCTTATTTGATTTATACTATAATCATCATCTTCTTCCTCTTTTATATATTTATTCCAAATATCCCATATCTTTATTGGTTCAATTGTCCTAACTTTTCTACTGTTTTCTCTTTTTATTCTTAACATTTTATTTTCTTCCTCTGTCCCCATACAATTTAATTTGTTAAAATACATTTTACTTATATCTGGTATATTAACTAATGCAGGTGGTTTTCCTGCAATCATTACTAATGCATAAGGATTTTCTATTCTTAGTACTTCATCTGGAGTTAAAAGCTTTCTTGATATTAAACTCATACTGCTACTACTATTATCATATTTTATATTAGTATTACTACTTTCACCATAAGATTGAGCTGTATAAGTTCCTAATTTATCTGAAACTTTTATTGCTGTATCTATGTTACTTGTTTTAAGATACATCCAAACACAATTATCAAGAATATTTTGTGCTCCCTCCTTCCCATATTTTTCTTCAATCTGTGCAAAACTTTGAAGGCATATTACAAATCTTATATTTCTTCCTCGAGATACTGTTAACATACTTTGAAAATTATTTATTTTAGTAAAATTAGCAAATTCATCTAATATAAAATTCATCCTGATTTTAAGTTCTCCACCTTCTTCTCTACTTGTTTCTACAAGAGAAGTATATATTTGTTGTATCAATATACTTGCCAGTTTATGATAAGTTTCTCTGTCATCTGGTAACAAAATATATATAACTGTCTTTTGCTTTGCAAAACTTCTTAAATCGAAATCTGATTTTTGTGTATTATTAGCCACATAATCATCTATAAACATTTGTAATGTCGAAAGAGCTGAAGAAACAAAACTTCCTCTAGTTTTTGAAGGTGCAAGTCCGAGCTACTGCATAAAACTTTTTAATAGGATCATTTGCCTCTTTTTCTTTCATATACTTATCTATTATCATTACACCTTCATCATCAGCTTTAAACATTTCGGCAACAAAATAATAAGCATTTGCTAAAGTTTGATACTCTCTTTTACCTTTATTTTCTAAAACCACAGCCATTATTGCTGTTTTAATAACAGATTGTTCTCCATTTTTCCAAATAGGCTCTGTCTTTTCATTTTTTTCTACTAATATTGTTGCTATATCATTAATTAAGCTTTCTGCGAGTGAAATATTGTCATCTTCAATTGCATTTATTACAATATCTAAAAAATTATAACAATTACTTTTTAGAAAATTAATATAATCAATTGCTATAACATTGTATCCTAACTCTTTTAATTTTTCAGCAGTATAAAGATATAATTCTCCTTTAACATCGCTAATAAACATATTTTCTCCTGCTAAACCTAGCATTGTTATTGTAGGAATTATTACACTTCTAGTTTTTCCTGAACCAGAACTTCCAACTAATAAAATATGTTGATTATTTCCAATATAGCTAATTTTTTCAATATTATTGTTTCTTTCAAAATTAACAATTACTCCTCCAGAATTGAAACAGTTTTTATTATATTTATTATTTCTATTTATAATATTATAATAAAATAAATTGTCATATTCTTTTCTATCAAGCCACCACGATGTTCCATATTGTCCTTCTCCCACTGGTTTCGGAATCTCTATTTTATCCGTTAATTTAATTTTTTGACTATGATAAATATTTTTTCTTTTATTAACAAAAAGAATTAAAAAAGATATCATTATTATTTCTAATGCAATAAATACTACAAATACTTTAGGATTGCTTATCATAGTTTCTATTATTGAATTAATATCTATTTTCAATAGTTCTGTAAATTTATTATTTAATAAAAAATATAGACTTACAGAAAAATAAGAACTTACTGTAAAACTTAATAACAATGCTATAATAATTAAAAATCTTCTATTTATAGTTTTCTCCTTTTTTAGAATTCTAATCCTATTTATATCTATCTTTCACTTTCCCAATTAAAAGAAGATTTATTACTTTTTTCTTTTGCAATTTCCTTTTTAGCTTGTTTTGATAATTGCTTTTTATACTTTATTTCTAATATTCTATAATTACTTTCTTCTCGATTAGATAAAGAACATAGAAAATTAAAAATATAGTTAATATGATCTCTTGTTTTGTTTATATAAAAATATTCGTTTTTATTATTTTCATTATTAAGAAGTATTCTTTCAAAATCTAATATTTTATTTCCAATTAATTTTATTATCTCCTTTTCTGCTTTTTCCTTAACTTTATTCTTCTCTTTTTCTATCTTCATCTTATTACTATATTGAAATTCAACAATTTTTTGTTTTGCTTTAATATAGTTATCAATTTGTTTTTGACATTCATAAGATAAACTAATTATTTCTTTAGAAATATTGTCAATTTTTTCTATTATATCTGGATATTTTTTTAGATATTCATATTTAATGCTACCCTTAGTTTCTTTTAATTCATCTTTCAACTCTAATAATGAACTTACAATTTTTCGTACATCTTCATTTTTTAATGTTTGTTTCATTATTTTATTTTGGTAAAAATTTTTTTCAAATCTTGTAATAGTATCTAAAAACATTTTA
Organism: uncultured Clostridia bacterium; assembly: GCA_947623725.1. Lineage (GTDB taxonomy): Bacteria > Bacillota > Clostridia > TANB77 > CAG-508 > CAG-793. The sequence continues at coordinate 19,781 of CANQHI010000015.1, forward strand.
TCTTTACTTATTAATTTAAGTTTATTTAAAATTTCATTTTCTGATATTATTTCTTTTTTTGATTTATCTTTTTCTTGATAAATTGGTAATAAATCTTCTCTAAAAACAGCATTAGTGAATTCCAATCTTAGCTCGTTTTTTAACTTATAATTTATATAATAATTACTTTTCTCTCTTGATTTACTCCATAACATAAATTGAAAATGTGGATGTCCTTCTTCCAAATGAACTGCACCTATATACTGTATATCTTCATATTTAATATTTAATTTTCTTGCAATGCTTGGTAATTTATTTTCTAAAAGTTCTTGCCATTTTTCTTGCTTTAAATATCCTAATCTACTTGCATCATACTCATTTAATGAGATTAGTCCTCTATATATAGGAACTTTATTTTTCAATAATTCTGTTATGTGTTTTGTTATTTTATCAACTGATTCCATATCTTTTATGTTTGTGAATTGACTTACTCTTCCGAATAATCCGTGATTAGCATTTTCATTTTTTATTGCATATTCACTATAAGCTAAATAAGAACAATAATTTTTATTTTTGAAAAAAGTACTTCTTAAATTTGGATGAAATGTTTCTAAAATAAAAATCAATTTACTCATTTTTGTATATTTCTCCTATATAATAAAAATCGTATAAATCCTTTTCTGTTAATCCTGAAGTATCTTTGTTAACAAAATAATTTGCTTTTTTTCTTGCATTGTTTAATATTTTAAGAAAATTTTTATGATTTTCATCTCCAAATACTTTTGAAAACACTTCTCCTACTAGATATGTATTAATAGCATTTGTTCTTAAATTTTTTGCATTTAATTTTCTCTGTGATTTTATAAAAGGATCTAATTTTATTTCGATTATTCTGTCTATTTCTTTTATAATAAAGTCCAGATTATCTTTATAAATTTGAAGATTTATTTCTTTGTCTATTCCAGCTCTTATTAAATCAGAGATAGAATTATAAGAACTTTTTTGAACTATCTTTTCTATCATTTCCTTTTTAAATTTTGGAACTCTCACTGTAAGTTTAACTAATTCTTCTTCGTTTTTATTTTTCAACTTTTAGTCTCCTTGTTTCAGCTTTTTCTAAATCAAAAATTGCTTTAGCAATTTTTGCAGGAAGAAGGCGACCTCGTATCGCCTAAAAACAGCCTAAAAGCGTAGCTTTTAGCAGGGTGCTCAGAAAAAATAGAGTGGTCAAAAAGCCATCTCCATTTTTGTAATTTTATTCAAATTCTTCTGCATCTTCTAGTCCTGCCTGATCTGTAATTTCAACATATTCTCCTATAATGCATAATGCATCCTCATAACTTTTACTTGATGTTATTCTTTCACACATTTCTTTTGCCTCTTGATTCATATTGTTTCGTTTTAAAGTCCTAGATGCTATTCCCATAAGATTAAATATGTTTCCATTTTCACCAATCAACGCACATTTAGGTTTTATTTTTTCTTGTGGTTTTAATTCTTCTCTACTAGCATTATTATTAACAATATCGTCAAACCATCTCCCTCCAATTTCAAATCTTGGTATAACAATCGCACTTAAGTTTTTTATATCATCATTTTTTATTGAAACAATAGTTAAGTCATCTTTATATTTGTTTGTTCCTGTTAATTTATAGTTTATATTCATTGTTTTTCCTGAGATAATATACATAGGTAATGGGTTTGAAATTTCTGAATATTTCTTTAACCAATTAACAAGTCCTTTTATACTTTCTTCATCAGTTGATAAACCCTCAAATGTTAATGCAGAACAATTATATAGTTCATCTAATTGTTCTTTTGATTTTACTTCTATTTTTGTTATTTTTTGTTCTACATTTTCTACCAATATAACATTCCTCCTTTTATTCAAATTCATCTTGATTTTCATTTTCTTTTACTGTATGCTCGTAAATATCATATCCCATTCTGTTTCCAAATAGTTTATCTATTTTTCTCTCATCTTCTAAGCTTGTTCCTTTATATAAATCATAAACTTTATTATTTAAAGAAACTTTTTTATTTGATTTTTTTAATGTAGTTGGAATTTCACTCTTTGAAAATATTTCAAAATAATATCCTGATTTTACTGCCACTTTTTCATCCATAAATATCACCTCCCTCCTATTCTAATTCTTCAACTTGCTCGTCTATTTTTTCTTTACTAATTTGCTCAACATACTGATTTATAATATCTAATGCCTCATCATAACTATACGATGTTGTTGCTTTTTCTATCATTTCTCTTGATTGATCATACATTTTATTTTGTTTTAATGTTTCTGATGCAATACTTAATATTTCTATCATTGAACCATAAGCTTTATCAAAATTACATTTTGGTTTTTTTATACAATTTATTTCATTAACTTTTTTTACTTGTTCTTTCTTTTTCATTTTTTCTGATATATTAATATATTTATTTACGATAGGTTTAAAATGCCCATACTGAAAATCATTTCTCATTTGATACATCATTAAATGTATTATTTCACTTATTTGATTTGAATTTAATGGAGTCATTTCTATCTTTTTCAGTTCTTGTTTTTCTTTTTCTGTTCCAAAATATAAATTCATTGGCGATTTACTTATCATTTTCAAACTCATTAAACTATTAGCCAATGCCTCTCTATACTCCGTATCTAAATATGCATCATACAAATCTTTTCTTATATTTGATATAAAAATTTTTTTCACTACTCCAATTCATCCTCCTCTTCTTGTATATAAGCATCTTGAATCAAAAATCCTTGTTTAGTTTTCTTTATATCTCTATCTTTAACATAATCTTCTCCGAGTTTTTTCATATCAGCATAATCCATCAAATATTCGTAATCAATTTCCCCAATACATACTAAATGTCTAACTAATTCTTCCTCATCACAAACTCCTATTAATTCAAAACAATTAATATTTTGCGAATAAATTATTGCATCTTTTATAGTATTAATATTTTCAGTATTAGCTTCAAGTATTGATAGAAGTTTGATTTTATCTTCGCTATATAAATTTTTTATAACACCATAAAACTTTTTAATATCTTGATATGTTGTTGTATAGCCTAAATCATTTGCTTTTTTGATAAGATTATTAATTTTTGTTGAAAGTTCTTCTGCAATTAATGTATTTTCTTTATCTATAAATTCACATTCTATAATATGTGTATCTTGAATTGATAAATTGTCATAATCTAACCCTAAATATTGAAAATCATTTTTAAGTTCTTGATAATCTTTCGGAATTATTATTTTTATTTCTTTATATATATCTGATTCTTCATATTGCTTTTTATTTACCATATCTATTCTTACTTGTAACACTTTTATCTTCTCCTCCTAAAAATTCTCTCGCACAAGAATCGTTTCTGTGCCATTTTCATTTTTTATTAGAGTAGTTTTATATCTGAAAAATCACTCTAATTCTTCTTTTTCTTCATTTTTTATACAACTTTTTTTACCTTCTGCAACATAAATATTTTTTCCTTGCTTGTCACAAACATATATATCTAATTTATTATTTAAAGGATCTTTTAGATATTCTTTTTTATATACTTCTGCAGTTTCTTTTGCATCTTCTAATCTATATGTACCTGCTAACAAACTTCCATTACTGTTTTTTACCAAGTATTGTATATTAGGATATTCGTTTAATATTTGATTATACTTACAATTTTTTTCTCTATTCTTTTCTTCTTCAATCAATTCTTTTAGTAATTCTATTTTTTCATTTTCTTTTTTCCATTGCTTTGTATATCCAACTTTTGGTTTATTCATTAAATAACTTTCAGAATAACAGCGTAAATTGTGGCAAGACATTTCATACATTTCTCTAAATAATTGTATTCTAGTCAAATTCTTCTTCCTCCTCTTTTTGATTTACTGGCATTTTATTTAATACTATTTCAATTAAATCTTTTGTTTTTTCAATATTTCGAATTGTACATTCGATTTGCCAAGCCATATCCTCTTTGTACCAGTTGAAACCATTACTCTTTACTACTTGAATAGTAGTATTATTAGGTTTATTATCAAATAAAAGTTGAATTTTATTATTTTCTTTATTTAAAACTGCTACTCCTCCATTAAATTCAGTATTAGGAAAAATAAGTTTTTCTTTATTTTCTAATCTTTCAATTTTTAATTTTATTTCTCTAATACTTGTTCTAATGTTAGTTAACTGATCTACATTATGATCTTCATTTTTAATAATTTCATCCCTCTCTTTTTCAAGATTTAATAATTTTTCTTTTAATTCTTTAATTGATTCTGAATCATCCTTAGTACTATCATCCAAATTGGTATAAAATTTATCTAAATCTTCATATTGTGAATTTTTTTTCGTATTTTTAATTTTATTGTATCTATTTCTTTTATCTACATTTTTTTGTTTTTCATTATATTCCTTTGTACTATCCTCTTTTATTTTGTTAGATTCTATTTTATCTGGCAATATTTCCACTCTCCTTTCTATTTATATCGTTACATAATAAAAAAAGAATATATAAAAAGTTTATTGTTGTTCTAACTCTTATATTTTCTTTTTACAAGACTTATTCAAATTCTTCTTCATTATCATACATTTTTTATTAAGTAATTTGTTACATCTATCGTTTTTTTATTAAATTCACGTTGCCACGCTCCTTCTTTTTTCGACCAATGAAACCCATTATGTTTCAGTTCATTTCTAATTTCAAAACTTGGTATATTATTAAATAATAATTGAATTCTATTAATTTCTTTATTATGAATAGCTCTTCCACCACTAAACTTTATTTCTGGAAAAATTAATGTTTCTTGTTCTTCTAATCTTTTAATTCTAAGTTTTGTTTCTCTTATATTTGCTCCAATATTAGTAAGTTCCCATTTTTCGTGCGTTCTAGCCTTTATACTATTTTTTTCATTTTCTAATCTTTTTAATTTTTCTTTTAATTTAATAATAGCATTTGGATCGTCATTGTATATAACTTTATTATTTTGCATTGACTTAGCTTTATTAGCAAAATAATTACTTTTATTATCTAAATCAATTGACTTTTCTATATCATTATGTTCTATTGATTTTTCTTTTGCTTTTTTAGAAAGTTTATTATATTTTTCTATTCTTTTTTCTCTTCTTTCTTCGTAATCACTTCTTCCTCCCAATTTTTATTACCTCCATTCTTAAAAATCTTTATGCCTTTACATTATATTAAAATAAATTATTTTATTTTTATATTTGAATAATTTGTTCCCAAGTAAATTCATCTCTACCAAAATGTCCATAATTAGTAGTTTCTGAAAATATTGGTTCTTTTAATTTTAGGTAATCAATAATTCCTTGTGGAGTTAAATCAAATTTTTCTTTAATTATTTTAATAATTAATCCTTCTGGAATTCTGTTTGTCCCAAAACAATCTATATAAATTGATAATGGCTCTTCTATTCCTATTCCATAAGATATTTGGATTTCACATTTTCTTGCTAATCCATTTGCAACAATATTTTTTGCAATATGTCTTAACATATATGATGCCGATCTATCTACTTTTGTTCCATCTTTTCCTGAGAATGCTCCTCCTCCATGTCTTGCAATACCACCATAAGTATCAACTATTATTTTTCTTCCAGTTAATCCTGTATCAGCTACAGCTCCTCCAATCACAAATCTACCTGTTGGATTAATATAAAACTTTGTTTCTATATCTATCATATCAGGATCTACAACTGAAAATATAACTTTTTCTATTAAATCCTTTTGCATTTTTTTCATATCTATATCAGCTGAATGTTGTGCAGAAATTAAAATTGTATCAATTCTTATTGGTGTCTCATTAACATATTCTACTGTTACTTGTACTTTTCCATCTGATTTTAAATATGGTAAGACTCCATTTTTTCGTACTTCTGCTAATTTTTTTGATAATTTATGAGCAACACTTATTGGATAAGGCATATAATCATCTGATTCGTCAGTTGCATATCCATACATAATTCCTTGATCACCAGCACCTCCATTATTAACTCCCATTGCTATATCTTTACTTTGTTTCATAATATTTACATCAATAGAACAAGTTTTATAATCCATACTTGTTTCTTCATCTGTATATCCAACCTCTTTTAACTTTTCTCTTACTATATTTTCAATATTTATTGTAGCATTTGATGTTATCTCTCCTGCAACTACTACTTTATTTTTTGAAATAAGAGTTTCCACAGCTACTCTTGATTCTTTATCTTGTTCTAAACAAGCATCTAAAATTGAATCCGATATAAAGTCACAAACTTTATCTGGATGACCTTCTGTAACAGATTCACTAGTTAAAAAATATCTTTTATAATTTTTCATTCTGCCTCCTTCTCTCTTTTCTTACTACTTAAACCAATCTATAATTTCATTTTTATTCTATCACCTCCATCTCTCGCACGAGAATCGTTTTTGTGCCATTTTTATTTTAAAATAGATAAACTACTCATATTCCTCACTATCCTCCTTTTCTTTTTTCATATAATTAAGTAGCTTACTATTTAATTCCTTATTCTTTTCTTTTAAAGTATAAATTTCTTCTTCTAATTTTACTTTATCTAGTAGTTTAATATTTTCACTTTTATATTCATCATTTATTAATTTCATAGAATACATACTTGAAAATTCATTTTCAGTAACAATGATATGATCTAAAAGTTTTATTTTAAATATATCTAACATTTTATTTACAGTATTTGTGAGCTCTATATCATGTTTACTTGGTTTCGTTGAATCTGCTGGATGATTATGAATAAGTATAACTTTACTACTTGCACTTATTAGAGCCGTCCTAATAAGATATTTTACATTAATTAATATTTGATTCTCATTTCCTATTCCGAGTAATTCTATTTTTTTTATATTATTTCTATGATCTAAACATATAATAAAAAAGTGCTCCTGAATTGCATTTCTTATTTCTTTAACTTCTTTTAAATTCAATACATCATCTGTACTAGTAACTTTTCTTCTTGCTGAGTCGAATTCATTTTTTTCTACTTCAATTAACATTGACATTTGATTACTTATATTACCTCCTTTAATTTTTTCCAATATAAAAAAGGTGTTTTGCAATTTTTTGCTAAAAAACACCTTATTTTTATTTATTTTTTCACTATATATTATATTTTTTTGTTTTTTTAAGCTTGTCAACAGAAGGGAAAGTCAGTTATATCAACCGTTTTATAGTTTATCATAACCGTTTATTATCGTTATTACTAATGCTATTAATGTGATTCCTCTTTCTTTATAATTTACTTTTCTCATCTTTTGAGTTTCCCTCCTCCTTATTATTTACTGTATTATTTTTATAATTTGTACAACATTAAGTTAATATATTGTAAGATTATATTTTCATGTCTTTTTATTAAGTAAAAAGATTAATAAAAAAGTATAAAATCTTGCAATTCATTTATTTCAATGATTATGCAAAATTTTATACTTATTTTTTTTACAATTTCGTAATAATTTTTATTTCACTTTTATTCTTATAATTAGCTTTTTATGCTATATTATATACATATTTAATTTTTATTAATCTTTTTAATTAATAAATATTTTTAGCAAAAACTTCAAATCATAAAATTAGATTTGAAGTTTTTATATTTATTTTATTAATTTTTATACTATTTCTTTATTGAAAGCACTTTAAATTGTGCAATTCCTGATGGTATTTTTGCACTAACGATATCACCTTTTTTTGCACCAAGAAGTGCACTACCAATAGGAGATTCGTTTGATATTTTATTTTGTGATAAATCAACTTCTGTAGATCCAACTATTGTATAAGTTACATCTTCATCAAATTCCATATCATGTACTTTTACTATATTTCCAACTTGAACTGTTACAGTATCTATTTCTGATTCATCTATAATTGTAGCATGTCTTAACTTATTTTCTAACTCAATTATTTTATTTTCATTTAACTCTTGAGCTGATTTTGCTTCATCATACTCTGAATTTTCTGATAAGTCACCATAGCCTAATGCAATTTTTATTCTTTCAGCAATTTCTGTTCTTTCTTTAGTCTTTAACAACTCTAATTGTTGTTCTAATTTATCATATCCTTCTTGCGTTAATATAACTTCTTCATTTTCCATTCGCTTTTCCATTCCTTCCTAAGGTGTAATAACCTTGTTATTTCATATCTATATATTTCTTTTATTTTATGATACTAAAAATATAATATGATATAATTATTTCTGTTAGGATAATTTACCATATTACTTAGCTTAACATGATAATGCAAAGTTTAATTTTTGTCAATATTTTTTGATTATATTTTTTGTTTTTCACACAATATTTACAATTAATTTCTTCTTTAACTTACCATTTTTTCTAACCTTTTAAATTCCTCTACATCAATCATTCTCTTTCCAATTACCTTTGAAATTGTAAATTTATTCATTTTTACATAATTTCTTACTTGATTATATTCTCCTATTTTCACCATTTCTGATTCAATTAATTCATCTCTTTCAAAATTTTCATATTCACTAAAAACCCTTTTTATTTTTTCTGTATCTACTTTTGTACTTTTTATATATATGCCATCAAATCCTTTAGATAAGTACATATTATTAGTAATATCTATTACAATCATATTCCTATTAATATTATATTCGTCAATATCCCTAAAATCTAAATTGATTAAAATGTTAGCTCTTTTCATAGATTTCCTTTTATTGTTATTCACTGTAATATATATATCATTACTTTCAAGCTCTTTTTCTAAAATTAAATACCTACTGTTATCAGAAATAATATTTACCACTTTTACATATAATGATAATTCTTTAATTATTTTTACATTTTCTTCAGAATATTTATTTGCACATACAAATACTTCTTCTATTTTAGGATGAATTAATTTGAAACAATATTTTACTATCTCTGGTAACATATATTTTAAAGTAAATTTTCCATTTAATGTATTATAATTTATGTCTAACCCTTTTTCCTGAACAGTATAATTTATGCCATCTCTTAATAACATATTTATCAATTTATTTTTTGAATTATTATTTATCCTACTCAAATAATAATTTTCCTTATTATACTTGTCTTTCCAAACACAATTAAAAAATTTTTTTATATTGTATTTAATTTTATTTAATTTGCCTTCTTTAGGCTTATCCAATTTTATATATCCAATCTTCACAAAAATCACCTGATATATATTATATTCAGGTGACTTTTTAGATATTACTTTATTTATTAATTTTGCTTATTTATTTTATCTATTATTTCTCTTTAAGATTTTATTTTCCAAGTTTTTGTGCAACAATATCCCATACTGCTTCTTTTTCTCTATCTTTTTCCCAGAATCCTGCTCCTGCTAAATTATATTTATTTACTAAATCTAATTTATAACTAATTGAATTTTCATCTTCAATCCACATTTTATAGGTAACATTATCCCTTTTGTATTCTATATAATTTTGTTTTAGATTATTATCCCACTTTTTTTCAGCATCTTCTGGAATTGTTACATCTTTCATATTAACAACTTTAGCATTTATTACTTTTCCATTTTGCTCTGACCAAAGTCTCGTATAAAATGGCATTGCTAAAATTATTTTATCTTTACTAACTCCTTCTTGACCTAAAAACTTATTTATATTAAGTTCAACCCAATCAGCACCTGCAACTGTACCTGCAGTTTTTGATGAGCCAACTGTTTGATCATATCCCATAAATACTACATAATCTGCAACTTTTCCTATTGTATTTCTATCATAGCATAATGACCATGT
>CANQHI010000016.1 GCA_947623725.1 uncultured Clostridia bacterium
TAATACTTTATACGAAAATCCAAGATTGTTTGCAAGTTTTGCAACTAGACTACCAGATAAAAGAAGACCAGAAATTAAGAAAATTCTAGAAACATATGGAATGACAGAATATGATGAGTTTGAACTATTAAAAAGAAGCGGAGCAAAACTTCCAACTGATAATTATGAGTTTGTAAAATAATTCATTTAATTTACATAATGCTTGACAAAAGTAAAAATATACGTTATAATAAATTTATTCATAGAAATGCAGATTAAGTGAGTATGTAAAAGTAAGTGGTTTTATACCATCTGAAAAGCTACATAGGGGTTAATACAACCCTACACGTTTTAAATTAAATAAAAACGGAGTCACTACTAAGTAAAATTAGTAGTGGCTCTTTTTTATTTAAAAAGTATTTCTAAGAAATCATTAAATAGCAAAAAAAGAAAAGGAGGAAGAAGGCTATGACAATTATTAAAGTAGAAAATCTAAACAAAACATTTAAGGTAAAGCAAAAAGAAAAAGGATTAAAAGGCAGTATTAAATCCATCATTAAGCCAAAATTAAATGAAATTAAAGCAGTAAAAGATATTAATTTTAGTGTAGATGAAGGAGAAATGATAGCCTTTATAGGTCCTAATGGAGCAGGAAAAAGTACTACAATAAAAATGCTTACAGGAATTTTATATCCAGATTCAGGAAGCATAGAAGTATTAGGAATAAATCCTACTAAACAAAGAAAGAAGTTATCGTATGAAATTGGAACAGTATTTGGTCAAAAAGAACAATTATGGATGCATTTAACTGTATATGACAATTTAAAATTTTTTGGAGCAATTTATGATATTTCAGAAAGAGAAACTGAAGAGAGAATTAAAGAACTAAGTAAACTTTTTGATCTTCAAGAATTTATAAATACTCCAGTAAGAAATTTAAGTTTAGGACAAAGGATTAGATGTGAAATAGTTGCAGCATTAATTCATAGACCTAAGGTATTGTTCTTAGATGAGCCAACAATCGGATTAGATCCAGTTGTTAAAGAAAATATTAGAAAATTAATAAAAAGAATGAATAATGAGTATCACACAACAGTTTTTCTAACTAGTCATGATGTATCAGATATAGAAAAGCTATGTAAAAGAGTCATTATCATAAATAATGGACAAATAGTTTTAGATGATTCAATGACTAATTTAAAGTATCATTATTTAGATAAAAAAGTAATAGAGGTAAAACTTAAGAAGAAAGTTGATTTTAATAGCGTTGATGGAATAAAAGTCTTAAAAAGTAAGGAAAACAATTTAAAAATTGAAATTGATACTAAAAAAACAGATTTAACAACAGTTTTAAGACTAATTGATCCAGAAAACATTATTGATATTAACATTTCAAACACACCTCTAGAGGAAATCATAAGTCAAATTTATAGAAAGGAGTAAGTAAGAATATGAAAAAGTATTTATACATCTATAAATCTGAAATAATGAGTAGTTTGCAGTATATATTCAATATATTACTTAATATGGTTGGATATACAGTACTTGTATTTATTTTCTTTAATTTATGGGATTACATATATGAAGATGCAAGTCAATTAATAAATGGATACACAAAGAACCAAATGATTTGGTACATAATTGTAACAGAAATGCTTTGGCAAGCATCTGGAGCAAGAAAATTATGTAGAAAAATATGTGAAGATGTTCGAGGAGGAAATATTGCTTATAATATAAACAAGCCTTATAGCTATATAGGATATGTAATATCAAGTCATTTAGGAGAAATGACTATAAAAGCTTTAATAACAATAATAGTTGGTATTATTTTTGGAATGATATTTTTAAATGAGCTTCCACAAATTTCACTAATAGGAATAATTATTGTATTAATATCAGCTTTTTTATCAATATTAATTAATACAATATTGGTTACTGCAATTGGATTACTCTCATTTACGATTGAAGATGCAAGTCCTATATATTGGCTATATAGTAAAGTTATATTAATTTTAGGAACAATGTTTCCAATGGAATTTTTCCCTAAAATTATTCAAACTATAGTGAGATTTAGTCCAATATATGCAATTTCTTATGGTCCAGCAAGACTATTTGTAAATTTTGACATAAAGAATGCAGTTGTAATTTTAATAACACAAATGATTTATGTAGGAATTGCTTTGGGAATAAGTAATATATTGTATAAGAAAGGAGTGAAAAAGTTAAATGTTAACGGTGGTTAAAGATATAAAAAATCAGTTAAAAGTAACTTGTATATCTATAAAATATGCACTTATGAGAGAAATGATTAATAAAGCTAGTTTTCTAATGAATATTATTTTTATGATATTAAACAATTCTTGCTTTATTATTCAATGGATAGTAATATATTCTCTAAAAAGTGAAATAGGAGGATATTCATTTAAACAAATACTACTACTTTGGGGAATATCAGCATCAACATATGGCTTTGCTCATTTCTTTTTTAAAAAATCATTTTCTTTATCAGATACAATAACTAATGGAAAGCTAGATAGTTTTTTAGTACAACCAAAAAATGTACTTATCTCTGCAATTACATCAGAGGTTGAAGTATCGGCAATAGGGGATATGATATATGGATATATTTTGTTATTTTTGAGTGATATAAATATTTTTAAATTTGTATTATTTACATTGTTTACTATTTGTGGAGGAATTGTAATTACTGATTTTGCTGTTATATTTGCTTCACTAAGTTTTTGGATAGGAAAATCAGATACAGTAGCTGACACGGCAAATGATTTAATAACAAATTTTTCAACATATCCAGATGGGATTTTTAAAGGCTTATCAAAGATATTACTTTATACAATTATTCCAGTGGGAATAACAACTTATATTCCCGTAAAAATGCTTACAGAATTTAAAATAAGTTTAACGGCTATAGTAATAGTTATGAGTATTATATTAACACTATTAACCTTTGGAATTTTTTATAAAGGATTAAAAAAATATTCGTCAAGTAATTTAATGATTTCAAAAATTTAAAATGGAAGCAACTTAAAAGACCGAAGTATAATTACTTCAGTCTTTTTCTATAATAATATATGTTTTAAACATTTGTATTATTATCTTGATTATTATTTACGTTTGGGTCAGCATTGTTATTATTATCATTTTGAACGTTTCCATTCATATTATTATCTGGAACCTGTGCATTATTATTTGACATTTGGTCATTCATATTTCCATTGAATTGTGATTGGTTGTTCATATTGTTGTTATATTGATATTGGTTATCCATGTTTCCATTATATTGAGGCTGGTTGTTCATATTGTTATATTGGTATTGGTTATTCATGTTTCCATTATATTGAGGTTGGTTGTTCATGTTTCCATTATATTGAGGTTGGTTGTTCATGTTGTTATATTGATCATTCATATTTCCATTATATTGAGGTTGGTTATTCATATTGTTATATTGGTATTGGTTATTCATGTTTCCATTATATTGAGGTTGATTATTCATATTTGGATTATATTGTGGTTGCTGAGGTGCATTATTACTTGTATATTTAGGACCTACATATTGTGATTTGTCAAAAGCTAGAATTAAATAGAATATAAATGGAAGTAAGATTAAACCTACAGCAAATGCTCCTTCTTTTCCGTATGCTTTAGATAACTTATAATTTAAGTATATACTCATACCAATTGTTACAAATGGACCAACAATTGGAATTGCACCTGCTAAATTAACTAAGATAAGCCAAGGACAAACACCTGCAATTTTATATAAAATTACCATATTATATATTGGAATAAGTGATTTCCAACCTGCTTCTCCAGCTTTAGTAAACATTTTCCATTGAGCAACAACAAGTAATGCATAAAGTGCAATGAAAATTACAATAAAAACACCTATTCCAGCAACTAATGCACCAGCTGCACCTGCTACAATACTACTATCATAATAACTTGATGGATAATAACTTCCGTAACTATACATAATTTTAAATCCCCCTTAAAATTAAATTTAATACATCTCTATTTTGACATTTTTATGCAAGAATGTCAATATTTAGAACAAAATTTGAGAATTTTTTTTGACAACTAAATTATACTATGGTATAAATTTATTTATGAGTAAAAAGTTATTAATTACAGAAAAACCATCTGTTGCAATGGAATTTGCAAAGGTTATAGGAGAAAATGGACAAAGAAAAAATGGATATATCGAATCAAAAGATTGGATAATTACTTGGTGTGTCGGTCATTTAGTAACAATGAGCTATCCAGAAAAGTATGATGAAAAACTTAAAATTTGGAGGCTTGATACACTACCTTTTATTCCAGATGAATGGAAATATGAAGTAATAAAAGATTCAGAAAGACAATTTGAAATTATAAAAAGTCAGCTTATTAGAGATGATATTGATACAATATATGTAGCGACTGACTCTGGAAGAGAAGGGGAATATATTTACAGGTTAGTTGATCAAGAAATAAATGTAAAGAATAAGAGTAAAAAAAGAGTATGGATAGATTCACAGACTGAGGAAGAAATAAAAAGAGGAATAGAGGAAGCAAAAGATTTAACTGAATATGATAGCTTATCAGATAGTGCTTATTTAAGAGCAAAAGAAGATTATTTAATAGGAATTAATTTCTCAAGAATGCTTTCAATAATTTATGGAAGAAGGTTAGCTAAATCGATAGGAGAGGAAAAAGCGTCTATTTCCGTAGGAAGAGTAATGACATGCGTTTTAGGAATGGTTGTTGAAAGAGAAAGAGAAATAAGAAATTTTGTTAAAATGCCTTTTTATAAAATTTCTGGAAAATTTATTAAAGAAGATAAAAAATCTGAAAAAAATAAAGAAGCAGAAAATGAAGAGGAAGTTGAGCAGGCAAATTTATTAGCAGATTGGAAAGTTACGGAGAGTTCTAAAAACTGGCAATCTCCTAAACTATATAATGAAGTTGGATTTAAGAAAGAAAATGATGCAAAAGAGTTTATTAAAAGTTTAGAAGGTAAAAAGGCAGTTGTAGAAGAAGTAAAAAAGTCAAAACAAAAGGAAAATGCACCATTATTATTTAATTTAGCAGAAATTCAAAATGAGTGCACAAAAAGATTTAAGATAAAACCAGATGAAACATTAGAAATAATACAAAATTTATATGAAAAAAAGCTTGTAACATATCCTAGAACAGATGCAAGAGTGCTTTCAACAGCAGTTGCAAAAGAAATTACAAAGAATTTGAATGGTATTGCAAAAGGATATAAAGATGAAGAAATACAAGGTTTTATAAAGCAAATGAAAGAAGAAAAATTTTCTACTAATTTGTTAAAAACGAAATATGTAAATGATAGCAAAATTACTGACCACTATGCAATTACTCCAACTGGACAAGGATATGAAAATTTGCCTAAATTACCAGAGCTTCAAAAAAATGTTTATAATATAATAGTAAAAAGATTTTTAGCAATATTTTATCCACCAGCAGAATTTGAAAAACTAAATATTGTTCTTGATATAGAAGGGGAAAAATTTAATGCAAGTTCAAAAGTATGCACTAAAAAGGGATATTTAGAAGTTTTAAAAAAGCAAAAAGATGATACTACTAAAAAAGAAGATGTTTCAGAAAATGTAGGGGAGATAAGTAACGAAAAAAAGAAAAATGAGACTTTACAAGAATTTAAGGTAAAAAAAGGTGAAGTTTTAGATATAGACAATTTTGAAATAAAAGAAGCAGAAACAACTCCACCATCAAGATATAATTCTGGTTCAATGATATTAGCAATGGAAAATGCAGGAAAATTAATTGAAGATGAAGAATTAAGAGAACAAATTAAAGGTGCAGGCATTGGAACCAGTGCAACAAGAGCTGATATAATAAAAAAATTAGAAAGAATAAAGTACATAGAAATTAATACAAAAACTCAAATTATGACTCCAACACAAAAAGGAGAATATATATATGATATAGTTCATTCTTCAATGCCAGATATGTTAAACCCTAAGCTTACGGCAAGTTGGGAAAAAGGATTAGATATGGTAGCAAAAAAAGAAATAAAATCTGATGAATTTATGACAAAACTTAAAAACTATATAAATAATAAATTTGATAAATTAGTAATAAGATAGATATAAAAATGATTTATAATTCAAAAGAAAATATTTAAGATATTGATTAAAAAATCAAAGTATAAATTTTCTGCGATATTAAATGTTAAATTTTTATAGATAAAATATAAAAAATGCAGTAAAATATTGAAAATAAGCTAAAATTTCATAAAAATTTAAAAACTAGACAATTTAGAAAAAATATGTTATAACTATAAAGAAGATTGGAGGTATAGTATCATAAATAAGATAAAAAAAGTAGTAATAGGAATACGAACACTTATAAAATTATTTGTAATACTAATAGTAGCAGCAATTGTTATTGTATCAATAATACAATTTACATATAAACAAACATATAGTGTAAGCTTAAATGGCGAAGTAATAGGATACACTAGAGACAAGATAAATTTACAAAAAAGAATTAATGATTACATCTCTTCAGGAAATGGAGATGATGTTGCATTTGTTGAAGTGAAAGATTTGCCAGTTTATACATCATGTTTATTAAAAAGAAATGTAGAAACAAATGATGATGAGATTTTTGATAAGGTTACATCATCAGGAACTGCATATTATAAGTATTATGCAATAACTAACAATAATACAGAAAAAGTATATGTTGAAAATTTTCAAGAAGCAGAAGAAGTAATTAACAAATTAAAAGAAAAGAATAGTGCAAATTCTGATAAGCTTGGAATAGTTGAAAAATATGAAACTGCAAAAGCAGAATTTAAAGATGTTGAGACATCAGTAAATGAATTATATGAAAAAAAGAATACTTATGTTGATCCATATAAATATATTGGAAAAACAGTAATTAGTGAAGCAAGTGTTCCAACTAATTTAGGGGTTACATTAATTAGACCAATATCAGGTATAATTTCTTCAAGATTTGGAATAAGAGCAAGAGATAATCATAAAGGACTTGATATAGCAGCACCAAAGGGAACAGCAATAAAAGCAGCAGCTGCTGGAAAAGTTATTTTCTCAGGAAATGGTGCAGGACATGGATATTCTGGTTATGGAAATGTTGTTGTTGTGCAATCAACAAGTTCAGTCGTTATTTTATATGGACATTGTAGTGAAGTAAATTGTAGAACAGGTGAAGAGGTAGCACAAGGACAAATTATTGCAAAAGTTGGTTCAACTGGTATTTCATCAGGAAATCATTTACATTTTGAAATAAGATATAATGGAAGTGCAATAAATCCACAAAATTATGTATATAATTAATTTTGATGATTCAGTGTAATTTTTTATAAAAAGAAGAGGGGTCCTATTTTGAACTTTACTCTAAAAAGTAGAGTTTAGAAAAAAGGATACCCTCTTTAAATCATTTTTATTCTTCTTCTAATTCTGTTATATTAATGTGAACATCTTTTAATTGTTCATCTGTTACCACACTTGGAGAACCCATAAGAACATCTTTTGCTTTTTTATTCTTAGGAAATGCAATTACTTCTCTTATGTTATCAGAATTAGCAATTAGCATTATCATTCTATCTAGACCAGGGGCACAACCTGCATGTGGTGGCGTACCATATTGAAATGCTGTATATAAAGCTCCAAATTTATTTTTTACATCTTCTTCTGTATAACCTGCTATTTCAAAAGCTTTTACCATTATTTCTGGATTATGATTTCTAACAGCACCTGATGCTAATTCATAACCATTACATACTAAATCATATTGATAAGCTAATATATCAAGTGGCTCTTTTGTGTCTAATACTTCTAATCCACCTTGTGGCATTGAAAATGGATTATGACTAAAGTCTATTTTTTGTTCATCTTCATTGTACTCGTACATTGGAAAATCAACAATCCAACAAAACTTAAATATATTCTTTTCTAGAAGATCTAATCTCTTTCCAAGTTCAATTCTAACTAAACCTGCTATTTTTTGTGCTTTAGCAAACTCATCTGCTATGAAGAATATTGCATCTCCAGCTTTAGCACCTATCTCAGTTTTAATTTCATCAGTAACAAATTTAGCAATTCCACCTACTAAGTTGTTATCTTCATCTACTTTTACCCAAGCTAAACCTTTTGCATCTGCTTCACTTTTCGCAAACTCTTCCATTTGATCAAAGAATTTTCTTGGCTCTTTTGCACCGTTTGGAACAATTATTACTTTTATAGTTTTATCTTTAAAAGCCATAAATTCAGTATTTGAAAATAATTCTGTTGCATCTTTAATAATAAGTGGATTCCTTAAATCAGGTTTATCGATTCCATATTTCTCCATAGCTTCTTTATATGGTATTCTAACAAATGGACCATCTGTAACTGTATAGTTGCTATGCTCTTTAAATACCTTTGGTATAACATTTTCTAATACTGCAAAAACATCTTCTTGAGTTGCAAATGACATTTCTAAGTCTAATTGATAGAATTCTCCAGGTGCTCTATCTGCACGAGGATCTTCATCTCTAAAACATGGTGCTATTTGATAATATTTATCAAAACCAGAAACCATTAGCAATTGTTTGAATTGTTGTGGTGCTTGTGGAAGAGCATAGAATTTACCTGCATGTAGTCTACTTGGAACTAAATAATCTCTAGCTCCTTCTGGTGAAGAGTTTGCAAGGATTGGAGTTTGCACTTCAGTAAATCCTAATTCGTCCATATGATTTCTAATTGATTTCATGATTTTTGAACGAAGCAAAATATTGTTGTGCAATTTTTCGTTTCTTAAATCTAAGTATCTATATTCTAATCTTAAATCTTCTCTAACACTATTAATATCTATTTTTTCAGAGTTGATTTCAAAAGGTAAAACACTTTTACACTTTCCTAAAATTTCTAACTCTTTTACAATTACTTCAATCTCTCCTGTTGGAATTTTAAGATTTTTATTTGTACGTTCTTTAACTGTTCCAGTAACACTTATTACAGTTTCTGGAGTTACTTCATTCATAGTATCTTTTAATTCATTAGATATTACAAGTTGTGTAATACCTTTTTCATCTCTTAAATCTACAAATTCAATTTCTCCTAAATTTCTGATTCTTTGTACCCAACCAGCTAAAGTAACTTCTTCATTTACATTTTTTAAATTAAGTTCTCCACAATTATGATCTCTATACATTTTTTTACTCCCTTTTTGCGTTTTTTCTTAGTTTTAGATAATATTTTCATCATAGACTACTTTATACTATTATGCATTTTCAATATCTTATTTTTATACTATCTATCATATGATGTATTATCAGTTCCAGTTTTTGATTCATCTATATCGACTTTATCTTGTTTCTTAAATGAATTATTATAATCTATTTCTTCTCTGATTCTTTCTTTGACATCAGATGTCATAAGCTCTGATATATCTGTTAAAAACTCTTTTAAATTACCTTGATAAGGATCTGTTTCGATAAAATGTTGATGTTGTGAATATGATTCTATTAAATCCTTATTTTGTAATAAACAATTATTATATATACCTACACTTTTTCTATTAACTAGTCTTCCTTCTTTTCCTTTTCTTGCAACACTAGTTTCAGGTGATGTAAGAAAATTATATACTAATGGTTTATAGCCACTTATAAAATCTGTATCTAAAATTTCATGTATAATATTTTCATCATGACGAGATATAGATTCGTCAACTATTACGGCATAATCTAGCCATGGAACTCTATCTAATATCCCTCTATCATAAAGTACAATTCTTGGTTCTTTATTAGCCATATCCTCACTTAGATTTTTTATAATCTCTGCAACCATCCATACATTATATTCTTCTGTTCCTTTATCTTCAATAGGATTATACTCTGCTGTTTCTTGTCTTACTTGAAATTTTATTCCTTTTTTCTCAAATAAATTTTTCATAGCATTTGATATTGTAGTTTTTCCACTTTTAGGAGTTCCTACAAGTTCAATAAAAATAGGACCTTCACCCATTTTGTTCATGTTTTCTTTAATATAATCTAAATTTTTTTCTATATTTTCCATCTTTTGTTTCATTTTTTGTGCATTTTGTGTTTCCATTTTCTTCTCCTAAAATAATTTTTTTAATATTGTTTTATATCTCTCAAATAATTCATTTTCTTTTGTATTCATAATAACCGCATTATACATTTCAGTATAGTACCATTTTTGCTCTTCTTTAGGTTGATTAAAACTTTTCCACACATCTTCACCTATATCTTGATATACTGAATAAAGTGTTTCTAAGTTGTTTATTTTATCAGCACATTCTACTAATTTTCCTTCTTCACTAGCTGTTTTTATTTTGTTTATTGCTTCTTGTTTTCTTTCTTTCCATTCAAGATTTTTATTTTCTGTTACTTCAAAAACAATATTTGCAATATTTTCTCCAAACTCATTTTTTACATCTTCAAGAGTATATTTAGTGTCTTCTACAACATCATGTAAAATACCTGCTATAACACAGTCGGCGTTAGCTCCAGACCTTTGTAAAATCATGCCAACTGTAAAAGGGTGAAATATCATGTCAACATCTTTTTCTGTTTTTCTTTTTTGTCCATTATGGGCTTTTGTTGCAAAATAAATTGCATAGTCCATTAGTTCTATGTTGTTTCTTTTCATATTTACAATTTTTCCTTTCTATTATTTATGCATAATCTAAATCATCAGAATCAATATCATCAGTTAATTTTTTACTATAATTTATTTCTTCTCTGATTCTTTCTCTAACATCTTGAGTTATAATATTTGCCATATCTATAATAAATTCTTTTATATTTCCATCATAATGATCTGTTTCTACAAAATGATACCTTTGTGAATGTAATTGTATTTCATTTTGTTCTTGTAATAAAAACCTATTATATGATTTTATATTTTCTAAATCAACATCTTTACCTTTTCGACCAATACTGATTTTAGGAGACATAAAAAAATTATATAATAATGGATTATATCCTTCCATGAAATCAGTATCAAAAAAAGAGTTTAATATTTTTTCATCATGAATTGATACAGAGCCATTTACGACAGAATTATCTAGCCAAGGAATACAACTAATTATTCCTCCATCATAAAGTACAATTCTTGGCTCTTGATTAGCAAGATCTTCACTTAAGTTCCTTACAATTGATGCTAATGTCCATATATTATATTCTTCAGATGAGATATTTTTTATTGGATTTAATTCTGTATTTGTCTGCCTTATTTGAAAATTTATTTCTTTGCTTTTGAACATTTCATTTATTGCATTAGCTAATGTTGTTTTACCACTTTTAGGTGTACCAGCTAATTCAATAAATATAGGATTTTCATTAATCTTAGGTAAATTATCCTTTATAAAAACTAAGTTGTTTTCAATATTTTTTATCTTTTGTTTCATTTGAAGTGCATTTTCTATTTCCATTTTTCTCCTAAACCATTTTCTCTTTTTTATATTAATTTAACGTAATATTTACAGTTGCTATAGCATAGTCTTTTAAATGAGATAAACTTATATCAATGTTTAGCTTCTCAATATTAATGTTTGAATCAAAGCATTTTTTTTCATCAATTCCAGAAAAAACTACATAAGGTCGTCCATTTTTGTCATTTAGTATTTCGACATTCTTCCATGAAATAGCATATTTATCTGTTAAATATTTTGATATTGCTTTAAAAATAGCTTCCTTTGCAGCAAATCTTGCAGCATAATGTTCGAATTTTTGTTTTTTCTTGCTTTCACAATATTCTATTTCATTTTCAGTAAATACTGTTTCTGCAAATAAATTATTTTCAAAAGCTTTTTTTATTCTTTCAACTTCGATTATATCTGTTCCTACTGTAATCTTCATTCAAAAATTTCCCTATAATATAAATTTATCCTAACCAATTTCCTAAATTGATTACTCCTATAATTATAAATACTACGAATAAGATTATTAAAAATCTCTTTGTCATCATATTTTCATTTAATTTATTATTTTTATATAATAAATCAAATTGATTTTCTGTTCCTATATATAATTTTTCTAAATTAAGTTTTTCTTTTAATTCATCATTATATTTATCCTTATCAGTTTCTTGAATTGTATATACTTTCTGAGTAAATTCAACAAAATCATTTCTTGCTTTATCAAATAAATTAGGATTCTGTAATTCTTTGTTAATTTTATTCAAATAAATCAATTTATACAATTGTAAAATATATGAATATTTATGTTCTTCTTTACTGTCCTTTAATTCATAGGCATTTTCTGATCTTAAGTTTATTTCTTCCATTTTCTGAATATCTTCATATTTGGTCAATTTATTAAGTACTTTCTTATCGTCAGTTATAGCAAAACATACACCTGTGTTAAAGCATACCACTTCAGTGTTATTTTTTTGAAAAACATTACATGTGTATCTGCTACAAATTGCAGATTTCAAATCATTTTTTAGATTTTCATACTCTTCAAATTCTTCTCTTAAGCCTAAATTATATGACCAGAATAAATATTCTCTCATAGTTGGCATGAAATACTCATATACAGTTTTGTCTTTTTTCTTGTCAAAAACTTTCATTTTGTATTTGTCCTCTAGTAACATTTCATAGTATCCAGCCATTCTTTTTTCATCAATTAAATAAGGATAAATTTTTAATTTCTTTTGTTCCATTTTACTTATTCCTTGTAAAATATATTTAGGTTTTTGATAGGATACCTATAAACCATTTATTCATCAACATCGGTATAATAGTTAGCGTTTAAATCTGGAGCTAGATGCCATTTATTTATAAAGCTTATTACTGTGTTTTGTGCAAATTCATATTTTGGTTCAACTACAACTTTTCCAGTAGAATCAATAGCACCCCATTTTCCATTTATTTTTATTGCTGAATATCCATAATCATTTTGTTCTGTTGCATCATCATATATATAATCAACAACAACGATTCCATTTTTATCTACATATCCATATTTATTATTTTGCTTTGACAAGAATAAAGTATTTGCTGCTAAAACATCTTTAACATCTTTTTCTTCTAATTTAAAATTATAATATTTGTATTCACCATTCTGTCTAACTTTAATATATCCTAATTTAGTATTTATTTCTGAAACAATTCCAGTTGTTTTTATATCAAATAAAGTATCTAATAAATCAGATTCACCATTTTCTTTTTCTGCTTCTATAAATCCTTCTTCACTCATATATGCAATAAAATTATATTTAAAATCAAGTTGAGTGTTTCCGTTTATTGTTATTATTCCATATTTTCCATTTTTGCTTGCTATGTAATTTCCATCAAAGGCATATTTTAGATCATCATAATCAGTAGATAATAATTTTTCACCTTGTGATGAAATTAGTCCGTATTTATCATTTTCTTTAATAATTACATTGCCATTATCAATGCTTATAGCTTCTTTAAAAGCATTTTTTAATTTTATTTCTCCATCTGCATTAATTAATTCAATATCTTGTCCTTCAATTACGACATACATGTCACTTCTAGTTACATTTTTTATATCATCATATTTGCATTCTAGAATTTGTTTTTTATTGTAATTTATAAGTCCGTAACCATTATCATTTTTTACAATGTAACCATCTTCATATCTATCTGTTAGGCTTTTTATTTCAGTATATTCATTTTCAATAATTATACTTCCACTATTATCAACTAATCCTTTTTTTTCATCTTTTTCAGTAACATAGCTTTTTGTAACATTTTCTAAAGGTGTAATTGATGAATATTCTGGTTCTGCAAGAACTTTACCACTAAAATTTATTAATCCGTATTTTCCGTCTTTTTGTACTTTTAAAACATTGTTATCAAAAAAAACATTTCCATCTTTATCAATATTTTGCATTGCTTCTATTTGAGAATAATCACTAAATAATTTATTCCCTTTATCATCTATTGCATAAGATGTATATGTTCCATTTTCTAAATTTACATCTTTTTGAACAATAAAGATTGCCTTACTTGAGTCAGGTATAAGTATCATTTCTTCATAAGTAGGTTCTATTACTATATCTCCTTTTGAGTTAATTACTCCCCATTTATCGTTAGTATTAACAGCTATATATGAATTTACAACATTTTTTCCTTGAGCTTTAGTTTTTAATTTTGGGTAATTTACCATCAAAACTATTATCATTATTATTACTGCAAATGCTAGTCCAACAGCGAGTACTTTTTTCATATTTAGCTTTGGTTCACCGTCATATCTTTTTCCTCTACTCATATTTTTATATTAGTATATTTTTAAATGAAAAAATTAAAAAAATGATATACTATAATCTCCTTTCTTTTTTTTATTAAAAAGTCAACAATAATATATCAAGTTTTTACTTTTTTTTCAATAATTTTTTAGTATTTTATTAATGTTTTTATAAATTGAAATTAAATATTGGAATTAGAAGTATTAAAAATGTATAAAATGCTGCAATTAATCCTTGTAAGAATTTTCCTAGTACATATTTTTTAATTGATAATTTATTTTTTGAAATAATACTTAAAACTTGTAAAGTTATACTAATTCCTCCAAATCCTAAAAGAAAAGCTGATGAAATAACATTGTAAGAAATATTTTTTAAGTGTATTGCAGAAATAGCACTTAAACCATTAGTAAATTCTATAATACCTGTAAAGATTCCTAAAACTAGATTTTGATTAAAGCCAAATGTTTTAGAGACCATATTTGAAATTAATATTAAAATTTGACTTTTTTGCAAAATAGATATGATTACTGAAAAAAGAGTAACAAATCCACCAATCATCAAAATAGTTTTAATACTATTTAATATGCTATTACCAAGAATTCCTCCAAGCTCTGAAAGTCTAATATCAGGCTTTTTTTCAATTGTATTAGACATTTCAGAATTAATACTTGATTTTTTTCTTGAAAAAATTCCTAAAAGAATTCCTACAGTTATTGAAGCTAAAATATGAGTAATTAGTAAGATTACTCCAATTGTAGTGTTAGCATAAAAGGCAGTGCCAACAGTACCTAAAATAAAAAGAGGACCTGAATTATTAGTAAAACAAAGCATTCTTTCTGCTTCTTCTTTAGTACAATTATTGTTTTCATATAAATTAGAAACAATCTTTGCTCCAACAGGATAGCCACTTATTATTCCCATAATAAAAGCAAAAGCACTAGCTCCAGGAACATTAAAAAGTGGTCTCATTAATTTGTCTAACAATTTACTTAAGTAATAAACAACGTTTGTGTTTCCAAGTAATTCAACAGCGACAAAAAACGGGAACAAAGATGGAACTACATTATTAGCCCAGAGCTTAAGACCAGTAAGCACTGCATTTAAGCTTGAATTTGAAAAAAGTACTAAGCTTAAAGTAAATAATACAAATAAAATTGATAAAAGATTTTTCTTTAAAAATATAAAAATTTTCATAATTAATAAATATGATTGTACAAAATAATTATGATTGATTTTTTTAACAAATTATTGTATAATTAGAGCATAAAAATATTAAAAGAAGGGGTAATTGATATGGAATATAGATATCGCCCAGAGGGTGTATGTTCACAAGAACTAATTTTTAATATTGAAGATGGAAAAGTAATGGATCTAAAAGTTATTGGGGGCTGTTCGGGAAATTTGCAAGGAATTGCACAACTTGTAAAAGGTCTTCCTATTGATGAGGTTATAGAAAGATTAAAGGGAATTAAATGTGGTTTTAAATTAACATCATGCCCTGATCAGATTTCAAAAGCATTAGAAAACTATAAGAATAATATTGCAGTATAAGTTTTATAAAGTATATTAATATATAATACAAAATATTATTATTCTTTGTGGTTTGTTGTCGCTAGCTGAAACTAACGTTTCAGCGCTCCATTCGCGCACTTCGTGCTTGATCGCTACGCACCACTGCAGAATTATAATATTTTGTATTATAATAATTAGATTTATAAAATAATATTAAGGAAATAATATGAATTACATATTAAGAAATTTAGCTGAAACTAAAGCGTATCAATCATTTATAGAAAAAGATAGGTACCCGATAAATTTATCGGGTTTAGTTTGCGTATCTAAAAGTGCATTAATTTCTTTATTTCAAAAAGAAAAAAAGAAAAAAGTTTTGATAATAACATATAATGAACTTCAAGCACAAAGATTAATTAGAGATTTATCATATTTTACTTCTAATGTTGTTTTTATGCCTAAAAAAGAGATTGCTGTTTACGATTATGATGTAGAAAGTAATGATATTGCATATAAGAGAATAGATGTCTTGAACAAGATGAATACAGAAAAATCTCTAATTGTAGTTACAACAATTGAGGCAGTAATGCAAAAAATGATAGACAAAAAAAGTTTATATGACAATGTATTAAAAGTTTCAATTGGAGATGAAATTGATTTAGATAAAATTAAAGAAAATCTTGTGAATCTTGGTTATGAAAGAAAATCATTAGTAGAAAATAGAGCTGAGTTCAGTATTAGAGGAGACATTATTGATGTTGCTTTAAATGAAACAGAAGGAATAAGAATCGAGCTTTGGGGTGATGAAGTTGACAACATTAGAAAATTTAATTTAGCTTCTCAACGTTCCACAGAATCTGAAAAGAATGTGGAAATCTCACCTGCAAAAGAAAGTATATTAGTAGGTTCTCTTGAAAAAATTTGCAACAATATAAAAGGTGAAAAATTAACATTAGATGAAGAAATTGTTGCAGATTTAGAGCAAATTAAAGAAGGTAATTTTGAAAGTAAAATAGAAAAATATTTTAATTCCTTTTATGAAAAACAAAATAATATTTTAGGGTATGCAAAGGGCTTTGAAATATTTGTTGATGAACCAGAAAAGGTAAATCAAAGAATAAAAGGAATAAAAGAAGATAACAAAAATTTAATTAAAGAATTAAAATTAAGACATAAAAAAGCTCCCGAAGCATTAGAAAATATAATTAATTTTGAATTTGAAGAAAAAAATGTAATTAATTTAAAGGAAGCAGATGAAAAAGGAATTCGTTTTGAATTTAGAGAAGTTAACCTTTTTAAAGGTGATATTAAAAATCTTGAAATAGGAATTAAAGAAGGAATTCAAAATAAAAAGAAATTAATTGTTTTAGCGGGAGATAAAGAAAACAGAAATAAGATTTTTAAATTATTAGAAAATATTACAAATGGAAATGTAATAAAAGTAGATGATTTAGATAATATAATTTTAAAACCTAGTCAAGTTATTGTTGCATTAGGTTCACTTTCTAGTGGATTTGAAAGTAAAGAAAATGGGCTTGAAGTCATTAGTAGTGATGAATTTTTAAATGTTCCAAAAAAGAAAACTCAAAATGTAAGTAATACTTTTAAATCAGGAGAAAAAATTGTATTTGCTGACTTAAAAGTTGGAGATTTAGTAGTTCATAGAAATCATGGTATAGCTGTTTTTGGAGGAGTAAAAACAATACAAGCAGATGGTTCTACGAAAGACTATATAATGCTTAATTATAGAGATGGAGATACATTATATGTTCCAACAGAGAACTTAGACAATGTGCGTAAATATATTGGAAGTCAAGATGGAGTAAAACTAAGCAAACTTGGTTCAAAAGAATGGCAAGAAACAAAAGCAAGAGTAAAAGGAAATTTAAGAACTATAGCCAAAGAGTTAATACAATTATATGCAAGAAGGGAACATTCAAAAGGATTTGCCTTTTCTAAAGATACGCCTTGGCAGAAACAATTTGAAGATAGTTTTCCATATCAAGAAACTAATGATCAATTAAGATGCATACAAGAAGTAAAATCAGATATGGAAAATCCTAGACCGATGGATAGACTTCTTTGCGGTGATGTTGGATATGGAAAAACAGAAGTCGCAATACGTGCGGCATTTAAGGCTGTAATGGATGGCAAACAAGTTGCATACTTAGCGCCAACAACAATACTCGCTAACCAGCAATATCAAGAATTTAAAACAAGAATGAAAGAATATCCAATTACAGTTGAACTTTTAAATAGATTTAGAACTGCAAAACAACAAAAAGAAATTGTGCAAAAACTTAAAATAGGAAAAGTAGACATTGTAATAGGAACACATAGAATGCTTAGTAAAGATGTAGATTTTAATAATCTAGGACTTTTAATAATAGATGAAGAGCATAGATTTGGGGTAAAAGCAAAAGAAAAAATAAAAACTTATAAGCAGACTGTTGATGTATTAACTATGACAGCTACGCCAATTCCTAGAACGCTACAAATGTCCATTGTTGGAATAAGAGATATGTCTGTTATATATGAACCTCCTCAAAGTAGAAAGCCAATTCAGACTTATGTGTTAGAATATGATAAAGAAGTTATCAGAGAAGCTATAACTAAAGAGCTTGAAAGAGATGGTCAAGCATTTTACATTTATAATAATGTATCAAATATTTCTGCAAAAGCAATGGAAATTTCTGAATTAGTTCCAGAAGCAAAAGTTGGTTTTGCTCACGGAAAAATGTCAGGAAGTCAGATAGAAGAGATAATGCAGGATTTCATTGATAAGAAAATAAATGTACTGGTGTGCACAACGATTTTAGAATCTGGAATTGATATTCCTAATGCTAATACTATAATAGTTGAAAATGCAGATAGATTTGGATTAGCACAACTATATCAAATTAGAGGAAGAGTTGGAAGAAGCAATAGACAGGCTTATAGCTATATAACTTATAGAAAAGATAAAATGATAAGTGAGGATGCAAGTCAACGTTTAAAAGCTATAAAAGAATTTACTGAATTCGGATCTGGATTTAAAATAGCGACAAGAGATCTTCAAATAAGAGGCGCTGGAAGTCTTTTAGGAGAATTCCAAAGTGGTCATATGGAACAAGTTGGATATGATATGTATACAAGGCTATTAAATGAAGTTATAAAAGAAGAAAAAGGTGAAAAAGTAGAAGATGAAATTGATGTTACAATAGAACTAAACTTATCAGCATATATACCAGGAGATTATATAGAAGATGCAAGTCAAAAAATTGAGATTTATCAGGATATAGCAAATTGTAAGACTGAGCAAGATTTAAAAAATATAGTTGATGAAATAGTTGATAGATATGGTAAAATGCCTATTGAAGTTAATAATTTGATTGATGTAACAAAAATTAAAAATATGGCAAAAGAAAAAAATATTGTAAAGATTCAAGCAAGACCAATGGGAATAGTATTTACTTTTTCTGAATTTAATCCTGAAAATGTAGATAAATTAATACAAAAATATAAAAATGACATACATTTTTCTGCAATAGGTAAACCTTATATTACTTTAAAAATTAATAATAATGAGTTAGAAGAAGTAAAGGAATTTATTAATACATTAATATAGAATTTTATATGAGAGCAAGATTGTAATTAATGTGATTATAAAATTTAATAATTAATATTATTACAAAATTTATAATTAATATAACAGCAAGATTATAGTTGAAGTGATTACAAATAGAAAGGAAATTTGAAATGATAATTTCTAGTAGAGATAATGCAACAGTAAAAGAAATTAGAAAATTAAAAGAGAAAAAATATAGAAAAAATAAATTTATTGTTGAAGGAATAAAAATGATTCAAGAGGCAATAAATGAAAAACAAAATATTGAACTTATAGTCATTAAAGAAGGAACTGATGTAAACTTAGATTTCTCAGATTATAAAGTTATATATGTTACTGGAAGGGTTTTTAATGATCTTACAGATGTTGTATCACCACAAGGAATTTTAGCAGTAATTAATAAGAAGGAAAAAGCAGAAATAGATAAAAATGCTGATTATATTGTAGCTTTAGAAGGGATACAAGATCCAGGAAATATGGGAACAATTTTAAGAACTCTTGATTCTGCTGGAATAAATCAAATTATAGTTTCTAAAGATACGGTAGATTGTTTTAGCCCTAAAGTAATAAGATCAACTATGGGAGCAATTTATAGAATAAATGTAATAGAAGTTAATAATCTATCGGAAACTTTAAAAGGTTTAAAAAATAATGGATTCGAAGTAGTTGTAACATCACTAAGAACTGACAATAGCATTTATGATGTTGATTATTTAAAAAAGGTAGTAGTAATAGGAAATGAAGCAAATGGAGTATCTAAGGAGATTATGGATATTGCAGATAAAAAAGTAAAAATTCCTATGCTTGGAAGGACTGAAAGTTTGAATGCATCTGTTGCAACAGGAATACTAGTTTATGAATATGTTAGACAAAAATTAATTAAGTAAAAAACTTAATAAAATATATTAGAAATAAAATTTATCATAAATACAATGTTTAAACAAGATTTTTCAAAAAATAAATTATTACAAATTAATAACAAATAAAAAACTATAAATCTAATAAACTCATTGAAATATTTGAGTTGTAAGATTTATAGTTTTTTTATTAAGTTTTTTACTTAATAAAATATATTAGAAATAAAATTACATAAAGTATCAACTTAATATTCTGTAAATAATACATTAAATCTAGATAATAAAGCTAGAAAAAGTGTAAATAAGAGTAAACAAGAGAGGAAATTTTAAGATGAAAAAAGTAAACTATAAGGAAAAAGGAATCACATTAGTAGCATTAGTAATAACCATAATAATATTATTAATATTAGCAGGAGTAACGATAAATACAGCACTAAGTGAAAATGGATTGTTTAGAATGGCTAAAAAAGCAGTAAATGAATATCAAGAGTCAGAAAGACAAGAACAAGATGCAATTGAAGAAATAACAAAAGAAATGGAAAAAATATCAATAGATTATAATGATTATGTAGGAGCTTATGTTACAGGATATACTCCTACAGGAAAAAAAGAGGAGAATCCATGTGTAATAGAAAACGAAACATCAGGAGTGACATCAAACCAAAAAGATGGTAATCCAATTGAAGGGGTAGAAGAAAATCTAGAACAAAAATTTACAACAGAAGAATTAGACTGGAGAATATGGGATTATGATAAATATACAAAAACGATAAGACTAATATCAGATAAACCAACTAGTAAAAAATTAACATTAGAAGGAGCAACAGGATATAATAATGGAGTATGGGCGGTAAATGAAATATGCAGACAATGTTATGGACAATATGATGAAAATGGCAATGAGACAAAAGGAATAACAGTAGCGAACTTAAGAAGAACAGATATACAAAAAGTAAGCACATATGATTATAAGAATTATAAACATAAAGAGGGTGATTGGCAAGAAAATCAAACAGATGGAACAATATATTTTGGAAGTAGCAAAACATATTCAAGTCCTAGATATTCTGCAGTGTGGGGAACGTATGATTCACAATGGACATATGGATATGATGGAACAAAAGAAACAGGAAGTGATAAAGAATGTGAAATGTGGGAAAGAGAATATGGAGATGGTATGATTACTGGAGAAGGCACAGGAATTTCTAATCCAACTTTTAAACAATCATATTATGCACATAATTTTAAAGATCACGAAGATCAATTTATAAACAAAGAATATTATAACTTATTATTTAAAACTGAAGATGGTAGTGATTATTTGAATAAAATCTACTGGCTTGCGGGCCGTTATGTGCATTTGTATGAGAGCCATTGCGATTTAGGGCTACAGTTTGTGGACGCTAATAGTAGCTATTGCGGCGTGGACGGTTACCCCTTGTATACCTCTAATCGGTAGCACGTTTAATCGCAGTAGTGGTCTTCGCCCCATAGTTTCTATTGATCTAAGATCCAGTGGATTCAGTTTAGAAAAACAAGAGGGAGCTGACGGTACGGTGAGCTTTAAATTGGTTGAGAATAAGAACTAGGAACTTGTCAAGTCCAGTGTGTAAATTTTTGAGCTAGTCAATGAGCTAGTCAAGCCTAGAGCATATATTTTTATCTCTAATATATTTCAAATCAAAGCACCAATAATTGGTGCTTTTTTCTACTATTTGAAAATTTATTGAAAATTGACAAACATACAAAAAAATAGTACAATATATAATGTATAAATATAAGAAAAAGATAGGGGAAAAAGTATGCCGAGTAGTAATAATATAAACTCCGAAAAGTTTATATCAAAGACAAAAGTATATTTAATTATTATAGCAATTCTAATGGTAATAATATGTGTATTTAATTACAGATTAATTCCAGTAGGAATTGCATTATTTACATTAATATTGTTATATACAAATTGGACAAATAAGAAAAGAAAAGCAGAACTTTCAGAGCAATTAAAAGATTTAACATTAGATGTAAATGAAACTGCAAAAACAACTTTAATAAACTCACCTTTTCCTTTAGCAATAATAGAGTCCTCAGGAAATATAATATGGAAAAGTGAAAAATTTGTTATAGAATTTAATGACACTAATATAAATGATAGAATTGAAGATATACTTAAAGAAATAGAAACAACAATAGAAAATTCTGAAAATAAAAATAAAGGAACCATAAATACAGAAATTGAAATAAATGAGAAACATTATTTAATACAAGGTTCTTATGTAAAAAATAAAAAATCACATAAAAAAGATGAATACACGTCAATTATTTATTTTATAGATAATACATATACAAGAAAACTAGAGCAAAAAGAAGAAGATAAAGATATCTCTGTTGGAATAATAATGATAGATAACTATGAAGAAATAAATCAAAGAATGTCTGCAGAATTGATACCATTATTAATAACACAGGTTGAAAAAATAATCTACGATTGGGCATCTAAGTATAATGCATTAATTGTAAAATCTGATAGAGATACATTTTTATGTATAATTGAGCAAAAAGAATTGATTAAAGCAGAGCAAGATAAAATGACAATACTAGATGAAATAAAAGAAGCTAAATTACCAGAAGAAGAAATTTCTGAAATATTTTTACCTACATTAAGTATTGCATTTTCTGATGATGGAGAGACCTTTACTGAAAAAATGAACTCAACTAAAGCAGTAATAGACATAGCATTAGGTAGAGGTGGAGATCAAGCAATAGTTAAGATTGATGGAAAATATGAGTTCTTTGGTGGAAGAACTCAAGAAATGGAAAAAAGAACAAAAGTTAAGGCAAGAATGATTTCTCATGCACTTAAAGAACTTATACAAGAATCTGATAATGTTTTAATTATGGGACATTCAAATGGCGATATGGACTCAATAGGTTCAGCTATGGGACTTTACAGACTTACATTAACTTTAGGAAAAGAAGCAAAAGTAATTAATGAAGTTTCTGGAATTGGACTTGAAAAATTTATAGAAACAGCAAAAAAAGATGAAGAATATACTGAATGTTTTGTCAATGTTGAAGAAGCAAAAAATTATATAAAACCAAATACTTTACTTATTGTAGTTGACACAAATAAAAGAAATTATGTTGAATCTGTGGAAATATTAGATGCAATTCCAAGAGTAGTGGTAATAGACCATCATAGAAGAAGTACTGATTATATTGAAAATGCAGTATTAACATTTCATGAGGTGTATGCATCATCTGCGGCAGAATTAGTCACTGAAATATTAGAATATTCACAAACTGATATTCAACTAAAAAATATAGAAATAGAAGCATTATATGCAGGAATAATGCTTGATACAAAAAACTTTACATTTAAAACTGGTGTTAGGACATTTGAAGCAGCAGCATACTTAAGAAGATGTGGAGTAGATATTATTAAAGTTAAGAAATGGTTCCAAAGTGATCTAGAAACATATCAAGCAATATCAAATATTGTATCTCAATCTGAAATAATAAATAATAATATAGCAATTTCAATGTATGAAAATAACGATAAAAATGCAAATATTATTGCAGCAAAAGCAGCAGACGAATTATTAACAATAGGCGGAATAACAGCATCATTTGTTCTTGGAAAGACTGATGATAAAGTTTATATTAGTGGAAGGTCTATTGGAGATATAAATGTTCAAATAATACTTGAAAAGCTTGGCGGTGGCGGACACATTACATTAGCAGGAGCTCAACTTGAAAACATAAGCTTAGAAGATGCAAAACAAGAACTTATAAATAGAATAAATGAATACTTTTTTGAAATAGAAAATTAGTAAATAAATTTTGAAAGTTTTATATCGTGAGTATTATTTACTATTTATGGTTACTATTATAAAAAGGAGTTTAAGTAATTATGAAAGTTATACTTTTAGATAATGTTAAAGGTGTAGGAAAGAAAGACGAAATAATAAATGTAAATGACGGATATGCAAGAAATTTTTTATTTCCTAAAAAGTTAGCAGTAGAGGCAAATGATGGCAATCTTTCAAAACTTAAATCAAAACAAGACTCAAAAGCCTTCAAAAAGGGAGAAGATAAAAAACAAGCATTAGAGTTAAAAGAAAAATTAAGTAAAATAACTTTAAAAATATTTGTAAAAGCAGGAGAAAATGGAAAAATTTTTGGTGGTGTAACATCAAAAGATATTGCAGATAAATTAAAAGAAAGCTACAATATAGAAGTTGATAAAAAGAAAATTGATTTAAAAGAAACCATAAAAACTATAGGAATCTTTAACATTGAAATAAAATTATTTGAGGACGTAATAGCAAATCTTAAAATTAATGTTGAGAATACTAAATAATAAGATTTTAGAATTATAAAAAAACAATAAAAATATATAATTATGCAGTGGCGCGTAGCGCTCAAGGGCGAAGCCCGCGAATGGAGCAAAAATGTCTTGACATTTTTAGCGACAACAAGCCACAAATAATTATAATATTTTTATTGTTTATATAATTGAATAAAATATATATTCTTTATTTCGGGGGAAAATTATGGATTTAGAAAAAATACCACCACATGATGATGAAGCTGAGCAAGCAGTTTTAGGAAGTATGCTAACAGATAAAGAAGCAGTTATAGCAGCAATAGAAGTCTTAAAAGTAGATGATTTTTATAGAAATGACAACAGCACAATATTTGAAGCAACAATGAATATTTATGGAAGAGGAGAACCTATTGACATTATAACATTAAAAGATGAATTGACAACAATGGGAAAATTAGAAGCAGTAGGTGGATTAGAATATTTAGCAAATCTTCCAGAAAAAGTTCCAACGACGGCAAATATTGAAAAGTATGTAAAAATAGTTGAAGAAAAATCTATTCTTAGAAATTTGATAAAAACTGCAAATGAATTGATAAATCTTGGATATAGCCAGAATGAAGAAATTGAGACTATAATGGATTCGGCTGAAAAGAAGATTTTTGATATAATGCAAAAAAAGTCTCAAAAAGGGTATGAATCAATAAAAGATATATTAGTTGATTCATTTACAGACCTTCAAGAATTATATAATAATAAGCAACACATAAAAGGTGTTGCATCTGGATTTATAGACTTAGATGAAAAAACTGCTGGATTTCGCAAGCAACAATTAGTGTTAATAGCAGCAAGACCTGCTATGGGAAAAACAGCTTTTGCATTAAATATTGCGACAAATGCAGCTACTAAGTATAATATTCCTGTAGTTATATTTAGTTTAGAAATGGGAAAAGAAGAATGTGCAAATAGAATTTTATGTTCTCAAGCAATGGTTGACAGTGGAAAAGTTCAAAAAGGTGATATAACTGATGAAGAATGGACAAAACTTGCGATGGCATCTGGAGAATTGTCAGAATCATCAGGAATATATATAGATGATAGCGGAGAAATTACAGTTGCAGAAATTAGAGCAAAATGTAGAAAATTAAAATTAGAAAAAAACATAGGATTAGTAATAATTGACTATTTACAATTAATAAAAGGTAGTGGTAAGGCAAGTAGTAGAGAGCAAGAAATAGCAGATATCAGTAGATCTTTAAAAATACTTGCAAAAGATATAGAAGTTCCAGTAATTGCACTTTCACAATTATCTCGTGCACCAGAAGCAAGAACGGATCATAGACCTATGTTACAAGATTTACGTGAATCAGGATCAATTGAGCAAGATGCTGACATGGTTATGTTTATTTATAGAGATGATTATTATAATCCACAAGAGGCACAAACAAATGTTGCAGAAATAATTATTGCTAAAAACAGAAGTGGGCCAGTGGGAACTGCAAAATTATTATGGATGCCAAGTTATACTAAATTTGAAAATATGTATAAGGAATAATAAAATATAATAAATTTTCGTATCTTGCTGTCGCTAAACTCCATTCGCGCTTCGCTTGATCGCTGCGCGATACTGCAATTTATTATATTTTATTATATAAATAGTATATTAAATAAGTAATATTTAAAGGAATAAAAATGGCACAAAGGTTAGATATTTTAGAAGAAAAGTTTTTAAATACAATAAAAGAAAATAATTTAATAGAACCAGAAGATGTAATAGTAGTTGGAGTTTCAGG
This sequence comes from uncultured Clostridia bacterium, assembly GCA_947623725.1. GTDB lineage: Bacteria > Bacillota > Clostridia > TANB77 > CAG-508 > CAG-793. The sequence continues at coordinate 26,304 of CANQHI010000016.1, forward strand.
AGGACCAGACTCCATCTCTCTTTTATATTGCCTAAATAAGTTTAAAAATATTTTAAAATGTAAAATTATTTGTGCACATGTTAATCATTTAATAAGAAGAGATTCCACAGAAGATGAAGAATTTGTGGAAAAAGTATGCAAAGAATTAAAAATTGATTTTTATAAAAAAAGAGTTGAGATAGAAAAATTAGCTAAGGATTTAAAAAAAGGTACAGAAGAAACTGGAAGAGAAGTAAGATATAATTTTTTTGATGAAGTATCAGAAAAAGTAGGAGCTAACAAGATTGCAATAGCACATAATCAAAACGATAATGCTGAAACAATGCTTTTAAATCTTATAAGAGGTACAGGATTAAAAGGCTTAGAGGGAATACAACCAATGGAATATGGAAAATATATAAGACCTTTTATAAATATTTCAAGAGAAGAAATTGAAAATTACTGTAACAAATATAATTTAAAGCCTAGAATAGATTCGACTAATAAAGAAAATATTTATAATAGAAATATTATAAGAAATGAAATTTTACCATTGATAAAGGAGATTAATCCTAATATAGTCCAAGCATTAAGTAGAACTTCTAAAATTATAAAAGAAGAAAATGACTATATAAATGAAAATGTTGAAAGAATATTTTTAGAAAAAAGTCAAACATCCGTAGGTGAAATTAGTTTTTATTTAAAAGATTTTAATATAGAATCTAGAGCAATTAAAGAGAATTTAGTAATCTATACAATAAATAAATTAATAGGTACTACTAGAAATATTGAAAAGACTAATATTGATGATATTATAAAGTTAGCTGAAAATAATATTGGAAATAAATATATGGAAATAAACAAAAAAATAAAGATTTTAATAAAAAATAAAAAAATTTTTTTTATGACTATAAATTAAATATCCGTAGACACAAAGCTACTCATACCAAAGCTTACAAGAAAAAAACTTGAAAAAAGTATTGCATAAATTTTGGTTGTGTGATACTCTTTATAATGTACAAAAATCAAAATAGTTATTATTTTTTATATAAGTTAATAAAATTAAATAATTAAAATCATAAAAATTACTAGGAGGATTAAAATTGAAAAGCGGAATTAAAACATTAGCAATATGGCTAGTTATAGGAATAATAGTAATATTTGTATTACCAGCAGTTTTAAATAATGCAAGTAATAAACTCACTTATTCAGAATTATTAAGTAAGATAGAAGCAGGCGAAGTTACAGATATTGAAATAGAATATGAAGGAAAAGATGCAAGAGTCAAGCTAAAAGATGATTCTAACATAAAATCTGTAAATATACCAAATGTTGAAAATTTACTAGAAAACTTAAATAAATCAATGCAAGATAATAAAGTAAATGTAACATCAGAAGATGAGCCATTTTGGCAGATTGTATCAGATTTATTATTACCAGTATCTTCGATCATAATGATTCTTTTAATATTAATGTTATTTATGGGTGGAGCTCAAGGACAACAAAAAGGTCCAATGACTTTTGGAAAAAGCAGAGCTAGAATGTTAAATAATAACGACAAAAATAAAATAACATTTAATGATGTAGCAGGAATTGATGAAGAAAAAGAAGAATTACAAGAAATAGTAGAATTTTTAAAAAATCCTAGAAAATTTACAGAAATGGGAGCAAGAATTCCTAAAGGTGTGCTTTTAGTAGGTGCACCAGGTACAGGAAAAACTCTTTTAGCAAAAGCAGTAGCAGGAGAAGCAGGAGTACCATTCTTTATAATAAGTGGTTCAGACTTTGTTGAAATGTTCGTAGGTGTCGGAGCTTCAAGAGTTAGAGATTTGTTTGAAGAAGCAAAAAGAAATGCTCCTTGTATAATATTTATAGATGAAATTGATGCTGTTGGACGTCAAAGAGGAGCAGGTCTTGGTGGAGGACATGATGAAAGAGAGCAAACATTAAATCAAATGCTTGTTGAAATGGACGGATTCTCAGCAAATGAAGGTGTTATTGTATTAGCAGCTACAAATAGACCAGATGTACTTGATAAAGCATTATTAAGACCAGGAAGATTTGATAGACAAATAGTTGTTCCAGCACCAGATGTTAAAGCAAGAGAGCAAATACTAGAAGTTCATAGCAAAAAGAAGAGATTTGAACCAGATGTAGACTTAAATCTAATTGCAAAGAATACATCGGGATTTACAGGAGCTGACTTAGAGAATTTACTTAATGAAGCTGCACTTTTAGCAGCAAGAAGAGATAAACATGAAATAGGTCAACAAGAAATTGAAGATGCAATGATAAAAGTTACAATGGGACCAGAAAAGAAAACAAGAGTAAGAAGTGATAAAGAGAAGAAATTAGTTGCATATCATGAAGGTGGTCACGCAGTAGTAAGTAAATTTTTACCTACACAAGATCCAATACATGAAATATCTATAATTCCTAGAGGTATGGCTGGTGGATATACTATGTATAGACCAGTTGAGGATAAATCATTTATTTCAAAAACAGAAATGAATGAAAATATAATCTCATTACTTGGTGGTAGAGCATCAGAAGAGTTAGTTTTAGGAGATATATCAACAGGAGCAAGTAATGATATAGAAAGAGCTACAAAGATAGCAAAAGCCATGGTTACAAAATATGGTATGAGTGAAAAAGTAGGAACTATATCATTAGGTTCAGATCAAGAAGAGGTGTTCTTAGGAAGAGATTTTGCACAAGAAAAATCATATTCAGAAGAAACAGCAGGAATAATAGATGAAGAAATAAAGAAAATAATTGATAGTGCTTATCAAAAAGCAAAAGAAATTTTAAGAAGCAATATAGATAAATTAGATAAAGTTGCAGAAGTTCTTATTGAAAAAGAAAAGATTACAGGGGAAGAATTTGATGCAATATTTCAAGAACAATAAAATATAATATAAAAAAGGAAATAGATACAAAAATCTATTTCCTTTTTGCATGAAAAATTGAATAGGCATATATAAATATTGAAAAATAACATATAAAATTATAATTAATTAAGAAACTTAATAAAAA
>CANQHI010000017.1 GCA_947623725.1 uncultured Clostridia bacterium
TACAACCTCCCTTCATAAATTTTTTATTGTATTTTTTCCTCTTGTAACTTTTTTATTAATGAATAAACTTAATAAAAATAAAAAAAAGTATTTAAAAGCCAAAAACAACTAATAAATAAGATTTTTATAAAAATAAATTAATTACTAAAAAAATATTATTTTTTTAGTAGACTCCTTGTTTAAATAATATTATTATGATATATTTTTAATTAGTAAATTTTATTAAGTTTATTCATTAATAAAAATTTAAGTATAATAAAAAAGCTTTATTGAAGTAAACCTTTCAAACTGTTCACTTCACATAAAGCTTTTAATTGTTTCTATTTTAATATCTCTATTGCTTTTTTCAATTGAGTATCTTTATCTAATTCTAACACTCCCTCAAACTCATAATCATCTACAACTATATCAGGTTCAATTCCCTTGCCATTAATTGCATTATGATTTGGAGTATAATATTGTTCTGTTGTAATCTTCAATCCACTTCCATCTGATAATTCATACAATGTTTGTATTATTCCTTTTCCAAAAGTTGTTTCTCCTATAATAGTTCCATTATCAACAATGTCCTTAACTATTCCTGCTAAAATCTCAGATGCACTTGCTGAATATCTATCTACAAGTAACACAAATTTCATTGTTATCTTTTTATCTTGTTTAGATTTTGAAATAACTTCTTTTCCTTCTTTATTTTCTTCTATTAATAAATTTTCACCTTTATTTGTTAATAAATCACCTATTTCAACTGCTTCATCTACTATTCCACCGCTATTTCCACGAATATCTATTATTAATGATTTTGCACCTTCACTTAATAATTGGTCATATTGTTCTTCAAATTGGTCTGAAACTTTTCTTCCATCAAAGCTAGAAATATTAATATAACCAATATTATTATCTAACATTTGTGAATCCACTCTAATCATTTCTACATTTTTTCTTTCAATTTCAAATTCTAAAATTTGTTCATTGACATTTTCAGTACTATTATTTACTATTTCATTACTATTTGAAGCAGTAGCATCTGCTTTTCTTTTGATTTTTATTTTTACTTTAGTTCCAATTTTTCCTTTTACCATATCTGTAAGTTCATCATAATTATTTCCATTAAACTCAACTCCATCTACTGCAATCATTATATCTCCTGCTTTCAATCCTGCTTTTTCTGCATTAGAATTTTTAAAAGTTCCCACTATCACTGGTTCATTAGTTGTCTTATTCTTAGCCATATATACTCCTATTCCAACAAATTCACCAACTGTATCAGAATAATATTCTTCCATTTCATCAACTGTATAATATTCTGAATATTTATCATTTAGTCCATCAACATAGCCTTTTATTGCCCCTTCTATAAGGTCATCTTCATTTACCTCACCAATATATTCTTTATTGATTTTATTTTGTATAATATCAAGCTTCGTTTCTAATTTATCTGATTTAAAAGCTGTACCTAATGTTGATAAAGCTGAATTACTATTTGTTCCACCATAAACCCATAATAAAGTTACTGAACATGTTACTATTGCTGTTATAACCATTGTAAAAAAAATCTTATATTTTTGTTCCTTCATAATACTACTCTCTATCCTTTCAAAATAAAATTAGTTTATATTACAAATCAATAATTCTATCTTATGACTGATCTGATAAATATGTTTTTGGATCAACAGCAACGCCATTTTCTCTTACTTCAAAATGAACATGTGGTCCTGTTGAATTTCCAGTTGAACCAACTTTCATAATAACATCACCTTGAGTTACTACATCTCCTACATTTTTTACTAATTCACTTCCATGGCCATATAAAGTTACTATTTTTATACCTTGTTCATTCATTCCGTGATCAATCATAACCATATTTCCATATCCGCCAGTATTGTATGCTGAATATATTATTACTCCATCTGCTGCTGCATACACAGGGTCTCCCATTCTTCCACCTATATCTATTCCATCATGATTTTTTACAATTCCTTGTATTGGGTGAAGTCTACTACCGAATGCAGATGTTATATATGATGTATCTAGAGTAGGCCATATCATTACTCCACCTGAGTATTGAAGCTCATAAGTTGAACCATAAATTGTATATTGTATTAAATTCTCTAATTCTTCTTGTTGCCTTAAATATGCATCAATTTCTGATTTTATTTTTTGTTCACTTTCTGATAAACTTGACTTTTGATTTTCTACTATTGTTTTTGTATTAGTTAAAACTACAGTTTGCTCTTCTGCTTGTGCCTTTGTTATTTTCATATCTGCTTTTTGTTCTTTTAACTCATTAGTGGTTTTTTCAATTATATTTTTTTTATCCTTTATTTCTTGAAGTATTTTTGTATCATATTCTGTTATCTTTTTAATTGTATAAAATCTTGATACAAAATCTATTATATCTTTTGAATTTAACAATACATCTAAATATGATATGGTTCCACGTTTATACCAAGCGACTAATCTTTGTTTTAATAAATCATTTTTCTTATCATAATCTGCTTGAACTTCATCTAAAGTTTTCTGCATCTCTTGAACTTTATTTTGTAAATCTTGATATTTGCTATTTACCTCATCTAATTCTGCTTGATATTCAGATATTTTCTGTTCTAAAGTCTGTATTTGAAAAACTGATATTGAAATCTCATCTTCAACAAATTCTAATTGTTCTCTAGCTTTCTCTAGATTTTCTTTAACTTGATTTTGTTGTTCTTGTAAAGTAAGAACTTTATTAGATGAAGTTGTATTTCCTTCCACTTCATTTTCTGCTACATTATTATCTTCTACAATATTAGTAGTATTTTCATCTGCTAATGCATAATTTGCAAAAAGAAAAACAATTAATAATAATATTATTAACTTTGAAAATATATTAATTATTATATTTTTCATTTTTTTCTCCTTTTACATATTATTTATTTTATTTGAACAATTTATTTATATTACAATTTTTTCCTTACATTAATAAAAATATAATTAATTCAAAGTATTTTTCAAAATACAAGAATTAATTTATATTTTTATCTTATTATGATACAATAACATAATTTAATGGATCAACTCTATTTCCTGAGCCACTACCTCCAACTCTTACTTCAAAATGTAAGTGTGGTCCTGTTGTAACTCCTGTATTTCCTGAAACTGCAATTTGTTGTCCTCTTACAACTGTTTGTCCTGCTGATACATATCTAGTTGATAAATGTGCATAAGCAGTATACAATTGTCCTTTTCCATTATGCCATATCATTATAAAGTTTCCATAACCAGATACAGTTCCTGATGTTACTACTATTCCAGACTCTGATGCATATACTGGTTGATAAGAAACTCCTATATCAATTGCTCCATGATTAGTTGAAGCACCTGCTGTTGGTCTTACTCTTGGTCCAAAGTATGAAGTAATATATGAATATCTTGCATAAGAACTTGGAAGTGGCCAGCCTAAAGTTCCACTTGAATTATCTATACTTCCAACAACTGTGCTTTGTCCTTTATTAGCATTTTTGTTTCTTTCAATCTCAGCTTGAATCTCTTGCTCACCTTTTTGAATTTCTGCACGATATTTTTCAATCAATTTTTCTTTCTCTTGCTCTTCTGCTGATAAAGATGCAATTCTATTTTCTTTTTCTTTTTGTTTTGCTTTTAATTCAACATTCTTAGCATCTTTTTCTGCTTTTACTGAATCCACCTTTGCTTTTTCTTCTTCTAATTCAGATTTAATTTTTTCTAGTTCTCTTTTTTCATCAGTTACTTTATTTATTAATTTTGTGTCTGCATCAGCTATTCTTTCTAACGCATCAAATGAGGCGAGCATATCTGCATAACTTGTTGCTCCTAATAAAACATCAAGATATTTTATCCCTCCTGTTTTATACATTGCAACTAATCTTTTCTTTAAAAGTTCTTGTTTTTCGTCAAGTTCAGCTTGTTTTACTTCAATTTCACTTTCTTTTTCTGATATTGAATTATTTAATGTATCTAATTGATTTTGAAGATTCATTATTTCATTATTAAGTGTGTCTAATTCATCATTTAATTCTTCTAAGCTCTTCTTCTCATTAGCTTTTTCTTCACTAATTGCATTTTTTTGTGCAATCGCATTTTGTTGTTCTCTTTTTAAGGCATCTATCTCTGATTGAGTTGGAGCCGCTAAACTTACATTTATAAAATATGTACTCATGAGTATTACTATAACTATTGTAGATATAATTTTACTCTTCATTTATACCTCCATAAATTTATACTTTTGTTTTTTAAACTTTTAGATATTTTCTCATAGAAATTATACTTCCTGTAATACCAATTCCAATTCCTAATAATACATATACAATCAATAATCTAGCAAATATATCAGAAAAACTATATAATGTTATATTTATTCTTTGAATTACTACTGATGATAACATCATATTAATTACCGAATTATATGCTAATCCTATTATTCCTAAGGTAATAACTGCTGATATAACTCCAATAATTATACCTTCAACAATAAAAGGTCCTCTAATGAAACCATTTGTTGCACCAACATATTTCATTATTGAAATTTCTTTTCTTCTTGCATAAACAGTTAGTTTAATTGTATATGAAATAATAAATACAGAAATTATGATTAAAATTATTAATAATCCTAATGTACCCATCTGTATTCCATGAGCTACACTAGAAAGCGAAGAAATTGTATCATCACTTGCAACTATTTCTTCTACTCCATCTAATTTCAAAATCTGTTCTTGAACAGAATCATTTAGGTTCAAATCTGTCAATGTTACAAAATATGCATCTGGAAATGGGTTATCTTCATCATAAGTATCAAGTATTTCAAGATATTCACTTAATTGCTCTTTTATTGATGCTAAGTTATCTTCTTTAGAATAAAAGGTAACCTGATTTACACCATCGATTTGACTTATTTTAGTCTTTAAACTAGTAATCTCATCATCAGTAGTGTCATCAGATAAAATAACTCTCATACCTTGTTGACTTTCTACTTGTCCCATTATAAAATTGACATTCTCGCCTATTAAATAAAATGCTCCAAATATAAACATAGTTGCACACATTATAATTATTGAGGCGCTTGTCATTTTCTTTTGTTTTGCAACACTTCTAAATCCTTCACCAATTAAATATCCAAAACTATTATACTTCACTATCATACCCACCTTTTTCATCACGTACTATATTACCTTTGTCTATACGAATAACTCTCTTTTTCATTTGATCAACTATTTCTTTTGCATGAGTTGCTACTACAACTGTTGTTCCTCTTAAATTAATATCATTTAAAATCCCCATAATATCCCATGCTGTATTTGGATCAAGATTTCCTGTTGGCTCATCTGCTATAAGCATTGATGGATTATTTACAATAGCTCTTGCTAATGCAACTCTTTGTTGCTCTCCACCTGAAAGTTCATTAGGATAAACTTTTGCTTTGTCGCCAAGCCCTACTTGTGCTAATACCATTGGAACTTGTCTTCTTATATGTTTTGGCGTAGCTCTAACAACATGCATTGCAAAAGCAACATTATCATATACTGTCTTATCTGGAAGTAACCTAAAGTCTTGAAAAACAATTCCCATACTTCTTCTTAAATATGGAATTCTACTAGGTTTTAAGAAAGTTATATCTTTTCCATTTATGATTATGTTGCCTGATGTTGGTTCCTCTTCTTTTAATATCAATTTAATTAAAGTAGACTTTCCTGATCCAGAACTTCCTACTAAAAAAGCAAATTCACCTTTTTCAATATTAAAGCTTGCATTGTGCACTGCCTCTTGTCCAGTTGTATATGATTTACTTACATTTCTAAATTCTATCATTGTTTGTTTTCCTTTTTTTATTTTGTTATAACGCAAAATTTGTTACATTATCATAATATCAATAAAATAATCGTTTTTCAAGTAGTATTTTGAAAAATATTAAAATATTAAAGAAATGAAAATATTATAAATTCGAAGTATCGCGTAGCGCTCAATTGAAGCGCGAATGGAACGAAAATAATTTATCACTTTCTAGTGATAACAAGATATGAAAATTTATATATTATTTAAAAAAATGAAAATATTATAAATTCGAAGTATCGCGTAGCGCTCAAGCGAAGCGCGAATGGAGCGAAAAGTGTAAAACACTTTTCTAGCGACAACAAGATACGAGAAATTATAATATTTTCATTTTATAATTTAAAGATAAAATATAAATTTCCATTTTTACTAATAGCTTATATTATAGTCAAATTTTTGTCAGATTTAGTAAGCACCTCCGAAGTCATCACATTAATTAAAATTGTATCCTCAATTCTAATTCCAATTTTTCCAGGAATATAAATTCCAGGCTCATTTGCAACAACCATATTTTCTTTTAAAATAGCTTCTCTTTTTATACTTAAAAAAGGAAGTTCATGTACTTCTAATCCAACTCCGTGACCTAATGCGTGTATTAAGCTATAATTTCTTGCATTAAATTCTTTTTCTAAGCTTTCAGTTATTTCATGAGCATCGGCATTATTTTTCATTTTATTTGTAGCTCTTTTTTGGCAATTTAATATAAAATTATATAATTCTTTTATTTCTTCACTTACTTCGCCAACAAATATAGTTCTAGTCATATCGCTACAATAACCTTTATACTTTGCTCCAAAGTCAATAACTATACTATCTCCTCTTGTAATTCTTCTATCACTTGGAACACTATGTGGCTTTGAAGAATTTTCTCCACTTGCAACAATGCTTGGAAATGCAACTCCATCTGCACCATTTTCCATAAAAAACTTTTCTATTTCAAATGCAATTTCTTTTTCTGTCATTCCTACTTTTATATAATTTAATAAGTGTTTATAACAATTATCTGTTATTTCGCAGGCTTTTCTGATTTTTTCTATTTCATATTTATCTTTTATTATTCTTTCTTTTTCAATTAATCCATTTGTTTCAACGGCATCTTTTAATCTAAATATTCTTACAAAATTTTTATATTTTGAATAAGATATATTATCTTCTTCTATTCCGACTTTTTCACAATCTGCAAAAAATCCTATCAAATCACTTTCTGAAATATTGATTATATCTAATACAATTATTTCATCTTCAATTGTAATTACATTATTTACGCTTTCTATGTATCTTGAATCTGTAATAAAAATATTTTCCTTGCTCGTTAAAAGTAAATTTCCTTCTGCTTCAACATCTATTAAATATCTAATATTATTTTGATTTGTGACAATTAATCCATCAATTCCATAAGATTTCATTTTTTCTCTTATTGAAACAATTTTACTATTCATAAATTTTTCCTTTACTTTTAATTTTTCATAAACATTCTATTAAATTATTTCCATTAAAATACATTATTCCATTTATGCTTTAAACATTCCCAAAGTAAATATTTTTAACAATACAAATAATAGCCAATTATGTGGAACTAGCATTACTATAAAAGTTCCAATAACAATAAAAGGGCCGAATGGTATGTACTCGTTTGTTTTTTTCTTTTTTGTTAATAATAGTATAATACTAATTATCGCTCCTATTAAGAAAGATAATACTGCAATCATGATTATGTTAGTAAGTCCAAAGATTAATCCTAGTGCTCCCATAAGTTTAACATCGCCAAATCCCATTGCTTCTTTTCCTGCAATAAGTCCGCCTATTAATGTTATTAATAAGAATATTCCGCCACCTGCTGCCAAACCAAGTAGTCCATTTAATAAGTCGTTAATATTCGATAATCCTGATATAAATGTAAATATAATTCCAACTTCTAATATAGTAAGTGTTAATCTATTTGGAATTATCTGCTTTCTATAATCTATAACAAATGCAGATACAAGTAATGGTGCGAGTATTAAATATTCAATTAGTTTTATTTGCCAACCATACATATATAACAAAATTATATAAATTATAGCAGTTGAGAAAATTAAACCACAATTAATTTTCATATGTGGAATATAATTTTTAAAAAAGTCCTTGCAAAATACTTTTTCGTGATCTTCTAATCTAATATTAGCCCAGTTCATTACTTGTCCTACTGCAAATCCTAAAAGTCCTATAAAAAAATAATATAATATATGAATATCATTTATATACATTCTTACCTCCTAATATTTTTCATTAAATAAATTTAACTATTTTGTAGATAATAAATCTATATTTAGTTTTTTTAATACTCTTTTTTCAATCCTTCTTTTAAATTCACCTAGTTTGTTCTTTTCTCCTGAAATCGGTTTTGTCAATATTGAAAATAGTTTCATTCTTTTAGATCCAATTACATCAGTAAAATATTGATCCCCAATTTCTGCAATATTATCTTTTTCTTCCTGCAAAATCTTTATTGCTTTTTTTAATCCTCTTTTAAAAGGTTTTATTGAAAAAAATACATAAGGTACTTCAATTTTGTCAGCAATTTTTTTTATCTTTTCCTTTTTTATACTGTTAGATGCTATACAAATTTTTATATTTGCTTTTTTTAGATTTTCAATCCACTCTTCTATATTATTAAGTAAATTTCTATCTAAATCCATTAATGTATTATCAACATCTAAGATTACAGCTTTTATATTTTTTTCTTCAAAAAAATCTATCTTTATATCTGTAATTTTTTCAAAATAGGCATCTGGTTTTATCATATTTTTTTACTTAAACCTACTTTCCTAAAATTAATAGTCTTTTCATTATTTTATCTTTAGGTGTATACACACTATATTTAATTATTAATTTTTGTAGGAAATTAAAATAATTATTTAATAAATAAAAATTTTTAATTCCATATTCTATATTTTTACTTTTTAATGTATCACATGTAAATAATTTGCATGAAATACATTTAGCTACACATTTTTTATTTTTTAAATATCTGCATTTTATAAGCTTCTTTGAAAAAATATTTTTATATCGCCTGCAACAACCACATATTACATTTGTTCTTCTTTTTTCTATACATTTATTGTCTTTAAATTGGCATAAATTTTTTACTGTAAATTCATAATTAAGCATATCATAAGTTTTATCATAAATGTAATTATATCTTTCTTTTTTGGTATCATACATTTCTATTTTTATAGAGTCTATTAAATCTTTTACCTCATAATTTTTAATATTTAACTTATCTCTATAATTAAATATTATGCATGAAATTACCTCTCCATCATTAATATATTCATTATCTATCTTATTTTTATTATCTTTATTATCTTTATTATTTTTATTACTTTTATTATTTTCATTATTTAATTTTTCATTTATTCCAATTTGTAACTGAAGTTTTCTGCAAACTTGTCCTATTTTTCTTATTGACTTAATAAAACTTTTTACATCTCTTTCTGAATTAATGTTACCTAAATTAATACCAATTATAATATTTTTAATTTTATTTCTTTTTATGTACTTTTCAAATTGTGTATTATTATCATAGTAATATGTATTAAATTCCTTTAATTGATTTGATATATTTTCATTATTTTTTTCATTAAGCATTATTCCAACAACTGAAAAATTAACAGTTTCTAATACCTTGCTTTTTATATTATGTAAAATTTTTATATCATTATTTTTTTCATAAATGTCAACACTACATATTCTAATCATAATCTACTACCTTAATTTTCTTAATTTTAGTATTAAATAATTCTTCTTCTAAGATATTTATTTCTTTTTCTTTATAGTTTTCCTTTTCCTTAAGCTTAATTAATACTTCTGTTGATTCATCCATTCCATTTGGCAAAGTCTTATTATAATTATCATAATATGTAATATTACTAAAGTATAAAATATTTGAATCTTTTTTTACATTGTATTTATATATTTTGTTTTCATCATATTTTAAGTTTTTAGGATTAATTTCTGCCTTAGTATATTCATCATTAATCTTATTAAAATAAACTGAAAAATCTGTTATTGCTTTTATCTTTTTATATGCTTCATTTAGCAACTTTACTACATTTTCAATCGAATTTTTAAATTCTTCATAAGTGGTTTTATCATTTACTCTTAATATAGAATAAATATTTTTTCTATTTTCTCTATGTTTCTTGCTATTCAAATTTCTGATTTTTGTATAATCTTCATCTAAATCACCAAATATCTCAATCTTCTTATCTTCTTTATACTTACTTTTTAAATTTTTTAAATCATCTGTAAGTACCCTCTCCTCATCGTTTCCTGTCATTACACTATTAATAGAATCTAATACATAATTGCATGCAAATATACTATTACATTCATCAATACTTAATTTTTGTTTTTGCAAACTGTCAACTTTATCAGCAAATGCTTGCATATCTTCGTCTACATCAAATTCAATTTTTATGCTATCTTCTACTGCATTTTCTTCCCCTTCATTAAGCTTTAAATCTTCATCTTTTTTAGTAAATTTCCAGAAGTCAAATATACTTTTTTTATGTTCATCAATTTCATCTAAATACTTTTTAGCATTATCTACTTTTTTACCTAAATATTTTAATTTATTTTCTAAAGCTTTAATATCAGCATCTATATTTTTTAATTTTTTCTCTTCTTCTAAATATTTTCTATAAACTCTAACTAAATCTGACAAATTATAATTTCCCGTTATATCATAAATATCGTCATTTTCTATTATTTCATTATCTTCTAAAATTTCTTCATCATCTATTTCATCTTGTTTATCAGATATTTTAACCTTATTCATTTTTAGTTTTACTTGATTTATTTTTAATGATTTATCTGGCTTTTTTAAATAAAATTTAAGTTTCTTAAAAAAACTCTTTTTGCAATCAAGAAATAATACGATTTGTTTTTCTTGATTTCTATATATTTCATTTAAGTTATTTATTTCTGCATTTATACTTTTTAGTTTATCATCACCATGTCTTAAGTCTTTTTTACACTTTTTTATTTTCTTGATAATAACTTCTACTTGCTTTTCAATAAATTCACTTAGATTTTCAATTTGTATAATTTCATTATCATATTCAAATCTTAACCTGCCTAAATCATCAATCACAGGAGTAAATTCATAATTAGCTTCTGTATGTAATATAAATAAAGCTTTTAAAATAGTGTATTCTGTTTCGGCAGTATCTTTAGAATCTATTTTAATTATATATTTACTTGTAAAACCTTCTTTTATTTTTGTTTCACCAGTTATATATAATACATTATTTTTATCTAAATTTACTTCATAAATTTTAGGCCATTTTTTTGTAAATAACCAAATATAATTTTCAATGTCTGTTAATTGCTCTTTTTTTAGAAAACTCTCTGAACAATCTTCTTTGCAAATTGGCACATATATTTTTTCATCTGAATTTTCTATTTTCTTTTTTATTAAATAAAAAAGTACTGAGGTTTCTCTATCTCTTGCTGGAAAAAGCATAAAATATCTATTACTTTCCTTTGAATAATATATTTGCCACAAATAATTTTTTTCAAATTTTATAAAAGCAGGAATATGCTTTCCAAACTCTTTTTGCATATATTCAATTTCTTTTATATCTTTTACTTTTGCATAACTTAATACTTCTTCAAACTGCTCTCTATTTTCTTTTATAAATTCATTAATTGGTTTTGCGTTTGTATATCTTTCTTTTACCTCTGTTGTTCTATCTGTATAACTAATTAAGATATCAATATCTTTAACTGGTACATATCTATATACTTTATAAAGCATATTATTATCATACGATTTTGTAATATTAAATTCAGGTTTATTACTTTCTAAATTTTTATTTTCTTCATTTAACTCTAAACCTATATACTCTAATACTTCGCTTGACAACTTAGTACCTCCTTAATTAAGTCATCTATCTCCATTAATTTATTATAATCTTTAGTTCTTACTTTTATTTTTTTATTAGTTAGCTCATCTTTGCCAACTGTAATTATGTATGGTATTTTTAAATCTATCGCTTTATATTCTTTGTTTTGCACATTTGTATCAGAATTATCAACTTTTGCTCTTATCCTATTTTCTAAAAGCCTTGCTTCAATCTCATTTAAGTAATCCTCGTATTCTTCTCCTTCAGGAATAATTGAAACTTGCAAAGGTGCTATCCATAAAGGAAATTCTCCTTTATATTTTTCTATAAGAATACTTAACAAATTTTCATAACTTCCAACACAAGTTACATGTATATAAATTGGAAAATCACTCTTATTTTCCTTATTTGCATAAGTTAAATCAAATCTATGTACTATTTCAAAATCTATTTGCAAACTTGCAAACTCTTCATCTTTATAATAAATTTGAATTAGTGGCCCATACATTTTTGCTTTTTTATCTACTTCATAAGGAATTTCTAAATTATCTAATGCATTTTTCATAGCTTTTGTAGTAGTATCCCATTCTTTAATAGTTCCTATATATTCATCTTTTTTGCTATCGTCCCAAGTTGAAACATGAAACTTTACATCTAATCCTAATCTTTTTATTAAATTTTTTTGCATATCTAACACTTGTATTAATTCTTTTTCTAAAGATTCCAGTGTTGTAAAAATACTTGCATCAGATAGTGTAAGCTGTCTTGTTCTACTAATTCCTTTTATATCTTTTTCATCTCTATAAACAGAACTTGTTTCACAATATTTTATTGGAAAAGATTTATAACTTCTTGGCTTTGTCTTATAAACTGTGCAATGGAAAGGTTCTACATAAGGTCTTAGAACAATAGCATTTTCTTCTTTTGCCTCTTCTTCTCCATCATTTGATTTTATTATAAACATTTCTTCTTTTTCTTGTTCTAATCTATCTTGTATTATATAAAGTTCTGCTTTTGATACATTTGGAGTTCTAACTATTTCAAAACCATTTCTTTCCTCTTCTTTTTCAACATAGTTTCTAATTATATTAATTACTTTTGCTCCATTTGGCAAAATAATCGGAAAGCCTTTACCTATATAGTCAACATAAGTATATAATTCTAATTCTTTTCCTAATTTATTAATTTCGGATACTTTCAATTTTTAAAATTCTCGTATAATTATTTTTTACACTACTTATACGAGTTCTCCTTTCTTTTGTTTAAACTTTCGTACTCATTATAACATTGACATATAAAAAAAACAAGGTACAAATTTTAAAATGTGCCTTGTTCTTTTTTAACTCGCAACTTCTCTTACAAATTGCATTTACTTTTTCACTTGACCTTGTTCTTTTTATCCTTTATATTCTCCACCATTAATATGCATTACTTGACCTGTAACATAAGATGAATCTGAACTTGCTAAATATATAAATAAAGGTGCTATCTCGAAAGGTTGACCTGCTCTACCCATTGGTGCATTCGAACCAAGTGTTGGTATTTTTTTAGCTTCCCAACAGGCTGGTTGTAAAGGAGTCCAAAATACTCCGTGGAGAAACAGCATTTACTCTAATATTTTGTGGTGCAAGATTTGTAGCTAAAGCTCTTGTGAAACCAACTATTGCTCCTTTACTTGTTACATAATCTATCAATTCTGGCTCTCCTCTAAATGTAGTTATCGATGTTACATTTATTATGCTTGCACCTGGTAACATATATTTTAATGCTCTTTTTGTTAAATAAAACATAGAATAAATATTAGTTTTCATTGTTAAATCAAATTGTTCATCTTTTATATCTAATAAGCTTTTTTGCTGATATTGTACTCCTGCATTATTTACTAAAATATCAATCTTTCCATATTTTTTGATTGTTTCTTCTACAAGCCTATCACAATAAGATGGACTTTTTATATCACCCGCAATTAAATGACATGTACCTCCTAAGTTTTCAATAAATGCTTTTGTTTCCTTTGCATCTTTCTCTTCATTTAGATATGATATTACAACTTTTGCACCTTCTTTGACAAATC
This sequence comes from uncultured Clostridia bacterium, assembly GCA_947623725.1. Taxonomy (GTDB): domain Bacteria; phylum Bacillota; class Clostridia; order TANB77; family CAG-508; genus CAG-793. The sequence goes on from CANQHI010000017.1 coordinate 13,807, forward strand.
CTACAGCAACTGCCCTGCCTAAGCCAGAATCTCCTCCTGTAATTATTGCTACTTTATTGAAAAGTTTTCCAGATGCCCTATAATATGGATTATTAAAAATAGGTCTAGGATTCATTAAATATTCCATTCCTGGTTGTGTATCTTGATGTTGTGGTGGAAATTCTATCTTATATTGTTTGCAAATTGATCCATATCCTTCCTTATTTATATTTTTTAATCCATAATCATCTTCTCCATTGTTATATGATGTATAATATTTATAATCCATTTTTTTCACCTCACATACTTATATTCTTAAAATATAATTTTGGTGAATAAAACATAAAAATTCCCAAGTAAAATACAATTTTTTTCTTGGGAATTTTTTATTATTATTTTCTATATTCGTCTATTTCTTCTTTTAAATTTTTTATAAATTCGTTTTTATCTATAGCACCTAAGTCTCCTTGTTTTCTATCTCTTACAGAAACCTTATTTTCTTCAACTTCCTTATCTCCTACTATTAGCATATATGGAACTTTTGCAAGTTGAGCTTCACGAATCTTATAACCAGTTTTTTCCGATCTATCATCAACTTCAACTCTTATTCCTAATTTTTTCATTTCATCAGCTAATTTATTAGCATATTCATGATGCTTGTCTGTAATTGGAAGAATCTTAACTTGAAGTGGTGCAAGCCATGTTGGAAGAGCACCTTTTGTTTCTTCTAATAAGAATGAGATAAATCTATCTGATGATCCTAATATTGCTCTGTGGATAACTACAGGTCTATGTTCTTTACCATCTTCACCAATAAATGTTAAATCAAATCTTTCTGGTAAAGCAAAGTCTAATTGACATGTTGGAATTGTTACATCATGATTTAGTGCTGTCTTAATTTGAATATCAATTTTTGGTCCATAGAATGCAGCTTCACCTTCTGCTTCATAGAAGTCAATATTAAGTTCTTTTAAGATTTGTCTTAATTGTTCTTCTGCTGTCTCCCACATTTTATCATTATCGATGTATTTTTCTTTATTCTTTTTATCTCTTAAAGATAATCTATAAGAAAAAGCTGATGCTGGGAATCCAAAATCTTTTTGATATACTTCAACTATTAAATTTAAAACACGTCCTACTTCTTCTTTTATTTGATCCGGTCTTACAAATAGATGGGCATCATTTTGGCACATTTCCCTAACTCTTTCTAATCCGCATACTGCTCCACTATTTTCATATCTAAAGTCATGTGCAAGTTCACCTATTCTTAAAGGTAAGTCTTTATATGAATGTAAGCTATTTTTATATACTAACATGTGGTGAGGACAATTCATTGGTCTTAAAACTAATTCTTCATTGTCCATTTTCATAATTGGGAACATATCATCTTTGTAATGATCCCAGTGTCCACTAATTTTATAAAGCTGAGTATTAGCCAAACTTGGAGTATAAACATGTTTATATCCTAAAGCTATTTCTTTATCTTGAATATATCTTTCTAATAATCTTCTTATTGTAGCACCATCTGGTAAATATAGAGGAAGTCCTGAACCTACTAATTCATGTGTCATAAATAAGTTAAGGTCTTTTCCTATTTTTCTATGGTCTCTTTCTTTTGCTTCTTCTCTAAGTTTTAAAAATTCTTCTAATTCACTATTTTTAGGGAAAGATATAGCATATATTCTTTGAAGCATTTTATTATGTTCATCACCTCTCCAATATGCACCTGAGTTAGACAAAAGTTTAACTGCCTTTACTTTTCCTGTACTCATTAAATGTGGTCCTGCACAAAGGTCTGTAAATTCACCTTGTTTATAAAAAGATATTTCTTCATCTTCTGGAAGATCGTTTATTAATTCTTGCTTATAAGGTTGATCTTTCATTAATTCTAATGCTTCCTTTTTTGGAAGAGAAAATCTTTCAATAGGCAAATCTTCTTTAATTATCTTTTTCATTTCTTCTTCAATATTTGCTTTATTTTCATCTGTAAAATTATTTTCTACATCAAAATCATAGTAAAATCCTTCATCTATTGATGGACCAATTGCAAATTTAGTATCAGGAAATAATCTTTTTACCGCTTGTGCCATAATATGTGATGTTGTATGCCAATAAGCTTTCTTTCCATCTAAGTCAGAATCAAATGTTAAAATTTCCACATTGCAATCTTCATTTAATTTAGTTCTTAAATCAACAACTTCGCCATTTAATTTCGCACAAGTTGCTACTCTTGCTAATCCTTCACTTATGGATTTTGCTAAATCAATAATACTTACTCCTTGTTCTACTTCTTTTATAGAACCATCTTTTAAAGTTACTTTTATCATAATAAATCCTTTCTATATGTTTCTGAGATTTTTTCATACAAAAATCCCAGAACATATTTTTTAATATGCTCTGGGGTACTATTTATATAGCACGGTTCCACCCGGACTTTTTACTTAATTTTAGCTTATAACGTAGCTTATGCGTCTAGCTTATTCACTAGCACTATAAGAAGTTAGTTTTTCAAATATGTTTTCTTAAGTTAGCTTTCAGCCTATGACTAACTCTCTCTTTAAGTAACCTCTATTTTACTTTTCTTCTATTAGTTTTTATAACTTAACTAATTTTTATTATAGTCCTTTTTATTAGTAATGTCAACTGTTTTTTAGCATTTTAATTAAATAAAAAAGTGAAATGAATACAGCGTAATTCATTTCACCCCATCATGATTTTTTTGTAAACAAAGCGGCCCGCTCTATATTAATTAAGTTTTATTAAACTTTTTTCCATAGAACATCAAGTCCATCTTCGATTACTTTGTCTTCAAATTTTTCCTTCTTACCTTTACCAGAAGATTTAGTTTTCTTTTTATTTTCTATTTCTATTCTATCTAGCCATAAGAATGCTAAGAATGAAACTAAAGTAAAGATTTCATCAACAAATATACATATAGCTAATGTATTAATTATTGATACATCTGCATTTACTAGTTCTATTGTATGGCTAACTAATAATGTTACAAAGCAAAGTAATGTTATACAAATTACTGTGTTAGTTTTGTTATTTTTTGATAGATATAAACATAATAAAAATAATACTAACGCTGATATTAAATAAAATGGTTGTGTAAAATCGATAATTGGCATAATTATTTCCTCCTTTGTTAATCTAGAAATATAATACATTATTTATATTTATTTTTCAATATTTTTTGTGTTAATTTTATATTACATTATTATTACATAAAATACATTTTTTGATTTATTTCTTCATATCTTTTGCTTATATAATCTTTATAATCCTATTACAATTATTAGAATTATTTAATAATTATTCTATTATAAGTATTTGTAATATCCGGTTTATAAATCTTGTGACATTAGATAATTATCCTAATTTTTTTTCAATTAAATTTGCTAAATCTTGAGCTTTTTTTGTTATGTATTCTTGATCTTCTCCTTCTATCATTACTCTTATTAATGGCTCAGTTCCAGATGCTCTAATAAGCACTCTACCATTTTCCGAAAACTCTTTTTTTAATGCTTCTATCTCTGAATTAATTTCCGCATCTTTTTCATATTTGTCAATATTTTCACTTGAAACTTTTGCATTGATTAATACTTGAGGATAAATTTTTATTATTTTAGCTAATTCTGATACTTTTTGTTTTTTAATTAAAGTTACCATAATTAGCATTAAAGATGTTAATATTCCATCTCCTGTTGGATTATAATCAAGAAAAATTATGTGCCCTGATTGTTCTCCTCCTAAATTATAGTCTTCTTTAAGCATTTCCTCTAAAACATATCTATCGCCAACTTTAGTTTGCTTTAATTCAAAATTATTTTCTTTGCAAAATTTACTTAATCCTAAATTACTCATTACTGTAGCAACAATTGTATTATTTTTTAATTTATTATTTTCACTTAAATATTTTCCTATTATTGCTTGCATTATGTCACCATCAATTACATTTCCATTTTCATCAACTGCTAAGCATCTATCTCCATCACCATCATAAGCAATTCCTAAATTACATTTATTTGCTACTACGAATTTTTTTAACATATCTAAATGCGTTGATCCACAATTTGCATTTATGTTTACTCCATTAGGTGTATTATTTATAATATAGTGTTTAATTCCAAGAGCAGTATATACTTTATCAGCAATAACAGAAGTTGCACCATTTGCTGTATCTATTGCAACAACAAAGTTTTCCTTATCAAGATTTTCGTAAGTATCCTCAAAATTTTTTCTAAAGAAATATAAATATTCATCAAGTAAATCTTCTCTATTTTCTGAAACACCTATTGCATGACTTGGAGCTTTTAATTCTTCTATTTTACCTGAATCTAAAACCTCCTCTATTTCTTCTTCAATGCTATCTGGTATCTTTGTTCCCTTATTACTAAAATATTTTATTCCATTAAATTCATATGTATTATGTGAAGCAGATATTACTACACTTGCATCTGCCTTTAACTTTTTAGTTAAATATGCAACTCCTGGAGTTGGTATAACTCCAAGCAATTTTACATTTGCACCATAGCTTAAAAAACCTGCTGTCATAGCACTCTCAATAAGTGTTCCCGAAATTCTTGTATCTCTTCCTATTAATATTGTCGGAGCTTTTCCTCCTGAATGTTTTGCTAAAACATAAGCTCCAGCTTTAGCAACTCTATATACAAGTTCCGGGGTTAACTCTGTATTTGCAATTCTTCTGATTCCGTCTGTTCCAAAATATTTCATAAACAAAATCCTTTCTTCTTTGCTATATTTATTACTTATTAATAATTATTTTTCTATATTTATTACTTATCAATAATTATTTTGTTATATTTATACTTTACCTAGTAATAACTTAATTACATTCTATTTTGAAAACTTACCTTTTATTCTACTTACTATAGGCTTTATTATTTTATAATTATTTGCAACACTATATGCAATTGCAACTATTAATGATACTACACTTATTGTCCAATGCAATGGCATTGGTAATAAATATTTTGTGTAGTATGCATAACATACAAACATCATTATTAATGTTGGACCTAGTGTTTTCAATTCTTTTAACTTTATATACTTTTTTAGTTTATTTTTTCTATAATAATACACAATTAAATCAGCTATCAAAGTTGAGAAACAAGCTGCATATATTCCCATAAATTTTACTAAAATTAAATCAATAACTAAATTAATAGTTGCAGCCACTAAAGTTGTTGTTCCCATTATTTTTGTATCTTTAAATGCGGCAAATATTCCTCCATAATAACTCGATAAATTTGAATAATATGTAGAAATCATAATTATTGGTATATATACATAAGCCTCATTATATGTTTTATTAATTAATATTGGAAATGCAAAAGGCATTATCGCAATCAAACAAATTGTAACTGAAAATAATATTCTTTTAGTGTCGTGATAAATACTATTATAATATGCTTCTTTATTATTTTCTTTTGTAATTCTTGCTGCTGATTCCTTCCATGCAGTATAAAAATATCCATAAACCACATTTATTATATTAGGAAATTTGCTTGCCATTGCATATATTCCATTAGCAGCAGAACTTATCATCTGTGTTAAAATAATTCTATCTGACATATTTATGATATTCCACGAAATGCTATTTGGAACTAATGGAGCAGAATAGTGAACCATTTCCTTCATAAGCTTTTTGTTGAATTTTCCAATATATTTCCAAAGCTTTAACATAGCAAAAATTGTAACTGCTGTTGCAATATTTGCTATTGTATTAGACCAAAGTAATCCTTCTGCACCTGATTTCAGGAATACAATAAATATGATATTTAATATAATTGTTCCTATTCCTAAAATAAAATTTGATAATGAATACAGTTTTATCTTGCTTAATCCTCTTGCGAGGGCATTACTTAATCCAATGAAAATATTAGAAATTACAAACATAATAAATGCAAAAATAAACATTCCATTATAATCTGAAAATAAATTTAAGGCTATTATTGCCAGTGGTACAAATACTACTACTCCTAAAACTGTATAAATTATAGTTTGGCTGATAATTCTTTTTTCTTCACCTTTATTTGTAGCGTCAATTAAAAACCTAAACATTGACTCTTCCATTAATAAAGTTATTAATGGACATAAAAATAAAGATACCGTGCACACAAAATCATAACTTCCATATTCTGCTGGACTTAATTTTGACGTATAAAGTGGAAGTAATATGTATGAAATTATTTGTGTGCTAAGTTTCCCTATTGCTATTATCATTGTATTCTTAACTAATTGTTTCTTTTGATTCATATTTCTCCTATCAATTAATTATTAAATTTTTAGCCATTTGTTACAAAACATTTTTTTATTTTACTAATAAATTTCTTATTATTTTTTATTTTTTCAATAATAAAATTAATAATCATAGAAAAAATTATTGTTGTTATTATTACTAAAAATATTTTTAGAAAATATTCAGCTTGTGGTAATACTTTATTGATTATAGTTATTATCCAAGTATGATTTATATATATTGGCAAGCTTAATTTTTCAATATACATAATAAACTTTTTATTTTTGACACTATATAGTAAAGTTTTTTCACTAAATGCAATTGTTACTGAGATTGCTAAAAATAATATCATAACAAAATCTAAATCTAATTTTGGTTTATTAATATTTGCAATAAAAATTACTGAAATAAATCCTCCTATTTCTATTATTGTTAATAAAAATTTAGAAAATCCAGTAAGATTTATCAATTTTATTTTTTCAGCAATTTTATATAATATGGTCCCTAATGATATTTCAAAGAAAGCTCTTAATAAACAATTATAAACTAGTCCTGCGTGTGTCCATCCACTTACTGTTCCATAATTATGTGATAACCATGATCCTATCACAATTGTAATTATTGGTGCAATAATATATGTAAAATTCTCCTTATACTTTCTTAATAAAGGATATATTATAATCATTGAAATGAGCATTGCAGATATATACCATATATGTGAAATTACTGATAAATACTTAAGTCCTGATGCCTGCATAAAAAATAAGTCAAAAACTGTACTTATTAACTCTTTTTTATTATACATGCCATGAGCCCATATATTTACTAGAATTGATGCAACATAAGTAATAAATATGTATGGAAAAAATGTTTTTATTTTCTTCCAAATAAAATTAAATGTTTCATTTCCTAAAGATATTTCACTATCTTTTTTATTTAATGCACTTTTTGCAAGCAGATAGCCGGATACTAAGAAGAAAAATTCAACACCAATATATCCATATTTAAAAATTATGTTTTGACTATTTGCAGATCCATTTATATGATATATTACAATTATTAACGAAAAAGCAAATTTCCAAAATCCAATAATATTGTTATGCTTTTTTATATTTTCCTTTGTTATATCATTATTTTTATCTTTCCTTTTTATTAATTCCCCGTGTGTGTGTGTGTGTGTGTGTGTGTGTACAGCCTCAACGGTTTCAGTCTTATTCATCTTTTTCTCCATCTGTTATTATTTTTTTATCATATTATTTATTTCTTTATTTAGTTTTTTATTAAATTCTTTTTTATTGCTTTTATATTCTTTAGGACTAAAATCTTTTTCAATCAATTTTTCTAAATCATCAAAGTTTTCTAAAGGAATTATATATCCATCATCAGCAAAAGTTCTTAAAATCTGTTCTTGGTGGTCATTTACATGTTCCTTATATTCTTTTTTTCTAGCTGCAACTATCATTTTTTTATGCATTTTTAGTCCTGAAATAATTGTTCCAACACCCGCATGAGTTATAACTACCCTTGCTTCTTTCATGTATTTATTAAATTCATCTTGTGTCATAAACTTATGTATTTCCATTTTTTTAGATTCAAAATCTGTTGATCCAACTTGTGCAACAATCTTTTCATCTATATCTAGCTTTTCAACAGCTTCTAAAAGCCTTTTAAAATGTTTATCCTGAGTTCCTAATGTCACAAAAATCAATAAATCCACCCCCAATACTTTGCCTTTGGGTAAATCTTTTTCATTTCTTCCCACTGAACAACAAATGTATCTGCTATTGGATATACCAATCTTCCTGCAAGTGTTTTTGTATTTCTATTTGCAAATGTTTCTATCCATATAACTTTTGCTCTAAACAACTTTGCTATATAACACATAGGAACCGCTGTATGAGTTCCTGTTGTCACAATTACTTTAGGTTTTATTTTTAAAAATAAAACTAAGCTTTTAAAAAAGTTAAACAGTAATATAAAAAAATATCTAATTGGAGTTCTTCTTGTTCCATAAAGTAAAAAGTGAGCTTTATCCCCATACTTTTCTTTTAAATCTTTGTCTGATTCTGATTTCTCAGTTACCAAACTATAATCATATTTTTCAAAATCAAGTTGCCTAAGCTCACTCAAATGTCCACCCATACTTGATATGAACATTACTTTTATCATTTAAAATTTTTCCTTTCTATTGTATTTTCATATTAAATTTTAACTTATTGTTCAATTTTATCTAAATATAATGCTTAATAAATCTTGTACTCTTCCATCTTTTTTTATTATTACATTTTATCAGGTACTTCAATTCCTAAAAGTTTTAATGCATTTATCAAAGTAACCTTTGTCATATAAGTCAAATAACATCTTGCATTTTGACTTTCTTTATCATCACTTATTATTTTATTTTCATTATAAAATGAACTATATGCACTTGCTACGTCTATACTATATCTTGCTAAAATTGATGGTTCATTTTTTTCCATACTATTTATAATAATTTTATCAAATTTTTCAATTAATTTTATTAGCCTAATGCTATCATCATCTGTAAGAATATTTACATTAATGTTAACATCATTTGGATTAAATTCTGCCTTTTCTAAAACACTTTTTGTTCTTACTGTCATATATTGAATGTATGGTCCTGTTTCTCCGTTAAAATTAAGTGCTTCTGCTAAATCAAATACTTGATTTTTTATTCTTGACTCTTTTAAATCTTCAAATATAACTGCACCTATTCCAACTTGCTTTGCAACTTTTTCTTTGTCTTCAACATTTTTTTCTTGCATTATCTCTTTTGATTTTGATATTGCTTCATCTAATAAATCTTCAACCTTTACAAAATTACCCTTACGAGTAGACATTTTTCCTTCTGGAAGCATAATCATTCCATAACTTACATGTATTAAACCATTTGTATATTTTTCATCTAAATCCAGATATTTTGCAACAGCAAATATTTGTTTAAAATGTAGGTTTTGTTCTTCTCCAACAACATATATGCATTTATCAAAATCATAAGTTCTTGCTCTATAAAGAATAGCGGCTAAATCCCTTGTTGCATATATCGATGAACCATTTGCTTTTTGTATAATACAAGGAGCCTTTATACCTACATCTTCTAAATCAACAACTTTTGCACCTTGTGAATCAGTTAATTTTCCATTTTTATTTAATATATCTATTACTTCTTGCATTTTGTCAGAATAGAAAGACTCTCCATTGTATGAATCAAATTTAACATTAAGTAAATCATAAATTCTTTCAAATTCTTTCATACTTAAATCTTTAAATTCATTCCAAAGATTTACGCAATACTCATCTCCTTCTTCTAACTTCTTGAAAGTTTCTCTGCATTCTTCTAAAACTTTCTCATCTTCTTCACAAAGCTCATTTATTCTTTTATATATTTCTGAAAGTTTATCTATTGGATTTTCACTTAAATCATATTCTTTTCCCCATCTTTTATATCCTTCAATTAATTTTGCAAATTGAGTTCCATAATCTCCTAAATGGTTTAGACTAATCGTTTTAAATCCACAATTTTTATAAATATTTTTTAAAGAATTTCCTATTATAGTCGTTTTTAAATGTCCTATATGAAATGGCTTTGCAATGTTTGGTGATGAATATTCAACTAATATTGTTTTTCCTTCCCCTAAATCCAACTTACCATAATCTTCTTTTTGTTTATTAAATTTGTCTATTGCATTTTCTACAATTTTTGCTTTGCTAACAAAGAAATTTAGATACCCACTAATTGACTCTACTTTTTCTATTATGCTTTGATTTCCATTTATTTCATTACTTGTAGCATTTGCATTATTTGAATTAACAATTTTTTCTTTTAAATTATCAGCTATCATATTTGGAGCTTGCTTTAAAATTTTTGCAAGCCTAAAACAAGGAAATGCATAATCTCCTTTCTCTTCTTCTTTTGGAATTTCTATATAATTTTTTATTTCTTCTTTGCTAATTTCAGTGTTATTTAGTGCTTGAAATATTATTTCTGAAATTATCTCTTTAAAATCCATTTTTTTCCACCTTAAATTTTTATTTCTTCTCTATTTTCTTACTTTATTTAGTATACAACAATTAAATACATTTGTCTATTAATTTGTTAGTTTTTTATAATAAAAAAATTAATGTAAGCGTTTACCTACATTAATTCTATACTTTTTATATACTTCTTAATTTCAATTCTAAAATATGATTATAAAAAATAAAGTATTGCTCTAAATGTACAAGAGGCATATGAATCATAATCAGTTCCATCTACATAGCGATCATCGATATCCCACATCTTCACATCCTCAAAATGATAATAATCGCGAGCAATAAAACAAAAATTTCCATTATTAGGGATTGATTCCGTAGACCATTCGAAATCGTTATTACCGACATAACTACCGATTTCACAGATATTACAATATGATGAAGCTCCTGGATATTTTTCATTACAGTAATTTTCTATAAAAACCTTCTTAGTATCCCATGCATAACTATTTACTAAATCACTCGTATAATTCTCCCCATCATACATTTTCTTTGCAAGCTCTGATGCTTCTGGCTGTTTAATATGAAACTTTTCCCCTTCTTTTTTAGATACTGCCTTTTCATTGCTTTCCTTCTTTGCTTCATATCTAGCTATATAGTATCCGTGATTTGTATTCGCACTAAGGACAAATTGTTCTATATCTTTTGCAATTGCATTTTGTAAATTACTTTTTTCATGTTCTTCTTTTGTTTCTTCTACATATGTAGCCCCACAATTCGTACAAGTTAATTTTCTTTCTTCTGTCTCAATTCGCTCAGTACATTCGCCTCCTTCAACAAGACATCTTATTAATTTCATATCTGTTGTTCCTGAATCTTTATTTTTTATTTTTCCTATTGGAACCCATACAAATTGATTTCCTTCTTCTCCCATTACATCTTCTATTACTATTCCATCTTGCACGGTAGGATTTGTAGAATCTCCAGAATATCCATATTTTATATCATCGTCTTCTTCATCTTTCACAACTTTAAAACCTGCTGGTATTACAACTGCATTTCCATATTCATCTGTTACAGTTGTATTTTCTTCAAATACTAATCCTTCTTCAGCTACAGTTGCTAATTCTGACCAAACTCTAACTGGACACTTTACACTTTTTCCACTACCATCTTGTGCACTTGCAGTTATTGTTGTTTTTCCTGCTTTTTTTCCAATTACATTTATTGCTGATTGAACCCCATATTCTTCATATGCATTTTCTATTTTTTCTATATCTGCTATTTCGCTATTATCAATTTTCCAATTCAAATCTTGATTTGTTGCTTCCTCTGGAATTATTTCCGCTACTAATTCCGTCGAACTTGGTTCGGGTTCTATACTTTTGGGATACATATATAAGTCAACAGATTCTGGCCATAATGTTATTTCTGTTATTGGCGTTCCTGATATTTCTCCTTCGCCATTTAATATCTTATCTATTTCATTTGAAACATCTCCTAATTTTTCGTTTTCATCTCTTTCGGATTCTTTATATTTTTCTCCTGCCATTTTTGCTTTTTGGAATAATCCATTTTTACCCAATGCAGTGTTTAATGTTATTCCTGCTAAAATTAACAGTATTATTATCGTTATTACTAGTGCTATTAGTGTTATTCCTTTTTCCTTATAATTTACCTTTTTCATCTTTTGAGTTCCTCCCTTCGTTTCTTATTATTTACTTTTTTCCTTATATTTATTAATAAATTAATTTTATTATTTATATAGTATTAAGTCAATATTAAATATTATTTTATTTCTATATGTTTTTATTAAGCAAAAAGATTAATAAAAATTAAATATATATAAAATATAGCATAATATAGTCAATTGTAAAAATAAAATAATAATAAAAATTATTACAAAAATGTAAAAAAATAAAGTATAAAATTTTGCACAATCATTGAAATAAATGAATTGCAGAATTTTATACTTTTTTTATTAATCTTTTTGATTAATTATAAAACTGATATCTATATTTTTAATTCTCATACTCCATTTCGCCTACTTTTATGATTTATTTCCTTTGTATTTATCTCTTTTCAGCGTTCAGAGCTACTTTAAATATAAAAGTGGACGAAAACCGATGATGTCGCCGCTGTTGGTCTTAGGGTAGTTGCGGCGATAAGCTGTGTAGAAGTTGCGGTCGAAGTAATTACCACCTCGAGTAACGCAAGGGTAGTTGCTGCCATTGAAAGTGTACGTGGAATATTCTGTTGTCCACTCAGATACATTTCCTGCCATATCATAGATATTACATTTCACATCTCCTGTTTCTCCTGTTTCTCCTGTATTCATTAACGATGAGTTTCCAGTAGTATCTCTATTCGCATTTGCATAGTTTTCATTTCCCATCGCTTGTATATATACTATCGCTGTGTCCCATGCATAACTATTTACTAAATCACTTGTGTAATTTACTTCTCCATCATACATTTTTTGTGCTGCTGCTGAAGCTACTGGTTGGGTTATACGATTCCATACTTTTCCTACCTTCGATACTGGTTTGCCATCTTCCCCTTCTCCTGCCTCATATCTCGCTATATAATATCCATGATTTTCTTTTACACTATCTATAAATTCGCCTAACGCTTTTGCTCCTATTCCTCCATTTGGCCTTCCTTGTTTATCGGTATCTTCATAATAATCATCATTCCTGTAAGTAATTTTTGTTTTATCTGACCTTTCTGAATGATCTGCTCCTTTTTGTACTAATGTTTCTTTTCCATTTTGCTCACTTTCGACAAATGTATATCTTCCCAATGTTATTTCTACTTTTTTATTATTTTCTAATTTAATTAAATCATCTTCTTTTTGGTTTGCGGGAGTATCTTTATCATTATCTCCATCTATATTACTTACTGGTATCCATACAAACTGATTTTTTTCATCATCTTCTATTATTATTCCGTCTTGTACTGTATCGTCTTGGTTTCCTGCAAATTTAAATCCTCCTGGTATTACTACTGGATTCCCTAAACTATCTTGCACTTTTTTATTATCAGTATGACTCGTATCTGTTACTGTTGATACTAATGGCTTTTGTTGGTTTCCTCCATCTATTATCTTATCTATCTCTTTCTCTACTTCTCCTAATTTTTCTGCCTCATCTGCTTCTGACTCTTTATATTTTTCTCCTGCATATTTTGCTCTTTCAAACAATCCATTTTGTCCTAATGCTGTTGTTAGTGTTACTCCTGCTAAGATTAACAATATTATGATTGTTATTACTAATGCTATTAATGTGATTCCTTTTTCCTTATAATTTACATTTCTCATCTTTTGAGTTTCTCCCTTCGTTTCTTATTATTTACTTTTTTCCTTATATTTATTAATAAATTAATTTTATTATTTATATAATATTAAGTTAATATCTAATAATATTTTATTTCTATATTTTTTATTAAGTAAAAAACTTAATAAAAAATATAAAATTTTGTAATTCACAAATTTCAATGATTTTACAAAGATTTTATACTTTGTTT
>CANQHI010000018.1 GCA_947623725.1 uncultured Clostridia bacterium
ATATGGGACTCGAACCCATGGTCTCCAGTGCCACAAACTGGCGCGTTAACCAACTACGCTAAATCCACCATATTCAATAATATACAACAATATTAATTTTACCCCATTTTTTTAATATTGTCAACCTAATCTTACAATATTTTATTCTAATTTTTATAAATTTCTATCTATTTTTTATATGTTTATTTCCTTACATACATTATAAGTTATTTTTACTTTAAATTCAATATTTTATAAGCAGAACATAATTCACAACCACTGCACAATTTTACTTTATCTCCAAAAATAAGTTCAACAGTTTTTATAAAATTATCTTTTGGTGAAATCAAATGTAACATTATTCTATTAGGTAAAAGACCAATTAAAGTATTTAAAACATAGTCGTTATTGCAAAAACTAATATCTGATAAATATTTTGAATCAAATTTATCTAAATTAATAATTTCACCATTATCAGATAAAAGTATTGCTTCAGAGTTTATATATATAAGATTAATAATGCTATTGTTAGGAACTCTAGAATCTACATAATCTTTAAGCAAATTAACAAACTCAATATATTCCTTGTCAATAATAAATTGATTAACAGCTTCTCCAATAGAATCGCGCAAAAAAGCTATATAGTTTTTTAGTCTAAAATTAATAAAACCTTCTAAAACAATGACTTTATTATTTCTTAAATAATTATTTACAGCCTGAAAAATCATATCGTATTTATAATTTTTTTCTTCTTCTGATATTTTCTTTAAAAGAATTTTATATTCATCAAAAATAATTTTTTTATCATTTTTACTAAAATAAAAATAGTCAAAATTAATAAGATTTTTAATCTTTTGTGGTTCATAGAAAATTATAATAGAATTAGCTATTATCTTAGATAGTAAATCGAAAAAATTATTAATTTCATTACCTTTATAATGAACAATTATATTTTTATAAATCTTAAAACAATGTTTTGAAAAATATAAATCATTAATTTTAGATTTTTTAATTTCATTTTCTATATAATCTTGTAATTTTTGGTCATTATCTTTTATGCAAATTGAAATCATATGTCCTCCATTTTATCTAGAAGTATTATTTGCTATTATAGATATATTATTCATTAAAAATAAATCTGTTATTAGTCCATAATTTTTTATAGATAAATAAAGAAATAAGGTTTATTTTTTATGAAGATTTGCTATTGATTTTATAATTTTAATAAGTTATAATTTATTTGTAAAAAAATGTATACAAAAAGATAAAACAATTACAATAAAAAGCGGAGGGAAACATGCCAAGAACAAAAGGCTCAAAGAATAATAATAGTAGAGAACAAAAAAGAAAAGAAAAAGAAGCACAGAGAAAACTAAATATTACAGTTATGGTATTGATAGTAATTAGCATAATTTTAGCAGTTTTAATTTATACTAAATCTGGATATTTAGGAAAAACGCTAAGCCCAGCTCTTGGTGGAGTTTTTGGCTATATAAAATATTTAATTCCTGTTGGACTTTTATGCATGTCATTTTATATTGCACACGAAAGAGATACAAAATATTATTCAAAAAAATTAGTTATGTTTTTGATTGTCTTAGTTCTTATAGACGTTATTCTTTCGTGTTATCAAAATTCAAAAGGAAATATAGATATAAATGGTTCACTTGAAAGTGCTCTGTCACGCGCTTTTGAACTTGGAAAAACAGATATTGGTGGAGGAGTAATTGGTACATTAATTGCATATCCATTAATTAAATTTATAGGAACTCCAGCTACAATAATAGCATCAATTGGAATAGCATTAACTTTGATAGTATTCATATTTAGTTTACATCCTGCTGATTTTATTTCAAAGTATATGGATAAATTTATGGAACCAAAAGACAACAATGAAGGCGGAAATGAAACTGAAGCAGAAGTAAAAGAAACATGGAGAGAAAGAAGAAATAGAGAAAAATTAGAAAAGAGAGAAGCTCTAAAAAATAGAGAACCACTAGAAGAACAGATTACTATTAATTTAAAAGAGCCTAAGAAATATGATCATTCTAACGATGGATTAGATGTTCCAAATTTTAAATCTGGAAAATTATCTAAATCTGTTACAAAAACAGGCATAGAAAATATAAGTGCAAATAGTCAAGGCTCAAATAAAGATGAGCAAGACAATAACTCTAGTCTATTTTCACAACAAGAAGTTGAGAAAGAAGCAAAAACAAAAGAGGTATTACAATTAGAACATACTTTAACTGTGCAAGATGAAAATTATGAATTCCCACCAGTTGAGCTTTTAGCAACAGGAAATGGAAATGATGAAGCAGGAAATAGAAAAGCATTACTTGCAACTGCAGAAAAATTAAGAAGAACTTTATATAGTTTTGGTGTGTCTGCAAAGGTTGAAAATGTGTCTGTTGGACCTGCAATAACAAGATATGAATTAGCACCAGCAGAAGGAGTTAGGGTTAGCAAAATAGCGAATCTTGCAGATGATATAGCCTTAAGTTTAGAGGCAGAAACAATAAGAATAGAAGCACCAATTCCAGGAAAACACACAGTTGGAATAGAAGTGCCTAATAAAGCAAAAGAAATAGTTGTGCTTAGAGATATAATAGAATCAGATAAATTTGAAAATGCAAAATCAAAAGTCACATTTGGATTAGGAAAAGATATTGCAGGAGATGTAGTAATTACTGATATAGCAAAAATGCCACACTTACTTATTGCAGGAAGTACTGGTTCAGGAAAATCAGTATGTATTAATACATTAATAACAAGTATAATTTATAAAGCAAAACCAAGTGAGGTTAAGCTTTTAATGGTTGATCCAAAAGTAGTAGAACTTTCAGTATATAATGGAATTCCTCATTTATTAATTCCAGTTGTTACTGACCCAAAAAAGGCAGCAGGTGCATTACAATGGGCAGTTCAAGAAATGCTTAATAGATATAATCTTTTTGCAACAAAAAATATAAGAGATATAAAAGGATATAATGAAATAGCAGAAAAAGCAGGAGAACCTAAATTACCACAAATAGTAGTAGTAATAGATGAGCTTGCTGATTTAATGATGGCTGCAGCAAAAGAAGTAGAAGATGCAATTTGTAGAGTGGCTCAAATGGGAAGAGCTGCAGGAATGCATTTAGTTATTGCAACGCAAAGACCATCAGTTGATGTAATTACTGGTTTGATTAAAGCAAATGTTCCATCAAGAATAGCATTTGCAGTATCATCACAAGTTGATTCGAGAACAATACTAGATGGTGCGGGAGCAGAAAAGCTTTTAGGTAAAGGAGATATGTTATTTAATCCAATTGGAGCAACTAAGCCTACTAGAATTCAAGGTGCTTTTGTATCAGATAAAGAAGTTGAAAATATAGTTAAATTTATAAAACGTGATGGAGAAATCCAATATGATGAAAGAATAATGGAGTCAATAGAAAGAGCAGACGAACCAGAAAAAGTAACGAATGATGATGAGGAAGATGATACAGACGAGCTTTTAGAAGATGCAATAGAAATGTGCATAGATGCAGGACAAGCATCAGCATCATTACTTCAAAGGAGATTAAAAGTAGGATATGCAAGAGCAGGAAGAATAATTGACCAAATGGAACAAAGAGGAATTATCTCAGGATATCAAGGAAGCAAACCTAGGGAAGTACTTATGTCAAAAGAAAGATGGCAAGAACTTAAATTAGCACCAGAGCAAGTACAGAATAGTATAGAAGAACAAGAAGAAAATGAAGGGGAAAATTAAAGACGACACAATAAAGTATTTTATAAAAAATTTAGGAAATAGCTTAGAGATAGTTTTACAACAGAAAAAAAGGGGTGTAATATTTTGAAAAACAAAATAATACCAAAAGATTACAAAGAAGAATTAGCTAATATTGCAGAGCAAAAAAGGTTTAGCCAAAATGCGGGAAACCTTTTGCTTAGTATGTTTTATAAGACTGAAGATAGTTTTGATAATTACAAAACTGTAAAAAGAGAAGTGCCAGAAAGAGATGAATTTTTAAAAAGTATAGTAGATAATGTTAGAAAAAATTGTTATAACATTGAAATTGCAGAAGCAAATTCAGAACTAGCAAAACAGCTAAAAGCAAATAAATGCAACATAATATCAGAAAAAAATAAAAAAGGAAAAACAGTAATCTCATTTCCAAATGAAAAAAATTTACTTTATGGAATATCTAAGGCAAGTTTGCCAGATATTGATGAAAAACTTACAACTACTGAAAAAGCAATAATTACTGCAATATTAATAGGAAAGTGTATCTCTATATCTGAAGTAATAAGAGATTTTAATGGATGGTCATGGTCAATACTTCCAAAGGAAATAGAAAGTTCAGAATGTAATATAATTTACGAACTTTTAACATATCTTTATGGATATAAATTTATAAATAATATAGATAGCAATAATTTAGGAGCATTAAAAAAGAATATGCCTGATGAGTTGTGGGATGTGCTTGAAAGAGTTGCTACACAATTTTACTTAAGTTATGACAAAAATGAAAATGAGCAAGTATTAAAAATGCTTTCAAATTATAAAACAAAACTTTCTAAAATGAGCGATAGAGAAAATTTTATAAAACAAACAGTAAAAGAAAAGAAAGATAAGTTAAGTGAAATAGGAAAATTAGATGAAATATTAAGTGATCAAAAGGAATTAAAAAAGCAATATTTAGCATTTAATGCTAAATTACCTAATGAATCAAAAATATTTAGTGTAAGTCATTATGAAGATTTATTAAAAAAGCAAAGAAAAATAGCAATAGAAAGCTTAAGTTTGTATAATAGAATGTTGATACCAGAGGAGTTTATCAAATATAGAGAAGAATTGCAGTATAAGGTAAAATTCTATGAAACGAAAACAGATATAAGTAAATTCCAAAAAGAATTCTTAAAATGCTTTGAAAAGAAGGTAGATATTACTAATAGTAGGAAAGAAATTTTAGATTTAATATATGAAATAAGATACTTAAACTTTATACCAAATTGTAAAATGAAACTAACTGATATAGAAAGAAAAATTATTCCAAAAGCTATAAATGCACGAGTTTTAAATCCAATTTCAAATAATGATGAGTTAGATTATAAATTGTTAAAAGGAATATTTGAATGTGATGCTGTTTCACTAGAAGGATTATATATAAAGCTTGGTGTATGTGATGAAGGAATTATGGTTACAATATTAGATGGAGATAATGTAGAAAAAGAATATGTAGCAAGACTTCCAGAAGGAAGTAATGTGCAAATTAGAAAAACTAAGAAGAGTAAAATTTTTGAATAAGAGGGGAACAAACAAATGAAAATTACTTTTTTAGGAGCAACAAAAACTGTAACTGGATCTAATTTTTTAGTTGAAGGTGCAGGAAAAAGATTTTTAATAGATTGTGGTCTACATCAAGGAAGAATGGAAGAAGAATTATTAAATGACAAGCCATTTGAATATGATGTTAATTCAATAGATTTTATGTTACTTACACATGCTCATATAGACCACTCTGGAAGAATACCAAAATTATACAAAGATGGATATAGAAATCCAATTTATGCTACAAAGGCAACCTGTGATTTATGTGAAATAATGTTGCCAGATAGTGGTCACATACAAGAAACAGAAAATGAAATCAAAAACAAAAAACGTAAAAGAGCTGGAGTTAGGCAATTATTAGAGCCTTTATATACTGCAAGAGATGCAATTGATTGTATGGAAGTTTTTAAAGGCGTTAATTATGATGAAATAATAGATATTACTCCAGAAATCCAAGTAAGATTTAATGATGCTGGGCACATGCTTGGTTCAAGTATAATTGAAGTATGGATTACTGAAAATGGAAAACAAGAAAAAATAGTATTTTCAGGAGATTTAGGAAATAATGATATTCCGCTTTTAGCAAGTCCAACAATGATTGAAAGTGCTGATTATCTAATAATGGAATCAACTTATGGAAGTAGAATTCATTTAAGAAATGATGATAAGGCATCTTTATTTTTAAATATTGTTTCTGAAACGATTAATAATGGTGGAACAGTTGTAATTCCATCTTTTGCAGTAGGCAGAACACAAGAAATATTATATGAATTAAATAAAATAAAAGATCAACATAAAGATGATGAGGAATTTCAAAAGAAGTTTGAAACATTAATGAATATACCAGTTTATGTTGATAGTCCTCTTGCGGTTTCAGCAACAGAAGTTTTTAAGAAAAATATGGACTTATTTGATGATGAAATAAAGGAATTTATATCAAGAGGAGATAATCCACTTGAATTTAATGGATTGCACTTTACAAGATCTGTTGAAGAATCAAAGGCACTAAATGAATCAGACGAACCTTGTATAATAATCTCGGCAAGTGGTATGTGTGATGTTGGTAGAATAAAGCATCATTTAAAACATAACATATGGAATCCATTAAGTACAATATTATTTGTAGGATACCAAGCACCGGGTACTCTTGGTAGAAGAATTGTAGATGGTCAAGAAAAAGTAAAAATATTAGGTGAAGAATTTGCAGTAAAAGCTAGAATTGAATATATTGAAGGATTTTCAGGACATGCAGATCAAAATGGATTAATTTCATTTGTTGCATCGTTTAATACTAAAATGCCAAAGCATATATTCTTAGTTCATGGAGAAGAAGATTCTCAAGAGGTTTTAAAAGATAAATTAATAGAACAAACTGGGGTAGATGTAACTATTCCAAGCTATGGAGAAGAATATACTTTAGATGACAATTTAGAAATGAATGTAAAATATGTAAATCCTGTGAAGAAAGAAATAGACAGAATTGACTTAATTAATAAGATGCAAGCACTTGAAAATGAGCTTGAAGAAATGAAACATACATTAAAGGAAAATATCAGAATCCAGTCAAGTTCTGATGACGATTTAGCTAAACTTAATAGTAGAGTAGTAGATTTAAGAAAACAAATTGTAGAAATTATGAATAAAGGGGAAAACTAATGAAAAAAAGTAATTATAATGATGCATTTATCGGAAATAAAAATATAACAGCAAGCTTTAGCAAATATGGAGAATTAATTAGGTTGTATTATCCACTTCCAGACTATAGACAATATTCCGATTTCTTTCATGTTGGAGTAAAAATAAATGATTCTAATATAATTTATTTACATTATGATGTAAATAATACATACAATCAATATTATAATGAGAAATCAAATGTATTAAATACAGAAATTGAAAATGGCTATTTTAAATTAAAGGTTAAGCAAACAGATTGTGTAATGCTAAATCAAGATGTAGTATTAAAAAAATATACTTTTAAGAATGATAATACAATTGACCTAGCAGTGAAATTTTTAGTTCACTCAAGTGTAATCTCATCATATAATAATATGGCTGGAGGAATGATTGAAAACAATGCATTAATCCAATATAGCCATAATTTTACGTGTGCAATTTTTTCAAAAGAAAATTTATATAAATATCAATTAAATGATGTAGAGAGAAATATTTCATCAGGAGAAATATTTGATAAAGATTATATAGGAATGTCTAAAGATTCAGCAATAAGCTATGATTTAGGAACATTAAAACCAGGAGAAGAAAGAGAATTTACGCTCATAATGTATTTTAAATACAATGAAGGTAATATGAAAGATGTTGTAGACAAAATTACAAAATTAAAAAGAATAGATGTTAATAAAGAGATTGAAAAAATAGATAAATACTGGAATAAATATTTAGCAGAGCATGATACATTAAAACTAAAAAAAGATGGAACAGATTTTATGAATAAATTAATAAATGTGTATAATAGGACAATTCTATTTATGCCATTATTATTGAATGAAAAAACAGGAGCACTTACGGCATCATTAGAAGTTGATGAAGAAAGAGATAAGTGTGGAAAATATGCATATTGTTGGCCAAGAGATGCAGTAATGATGTATAATAAATTAGATCATTTGAATTTTGGAGAATGGACAGAAAAATTTTATAGTGTATTTTTAAAAGAAACTCAGTGTAAAAATGGAATGTGGGAACAAAGATTTTACTCAGATGGAAGACTTGCTCCTTGTTGGGGATACCAAATTGATGAAACTGCTATAGTTGTTTGGGAAGCTTATGAACATTATAAATTAAAAGAAAAGCGTACTGGCAAAAAAGACAAGAAATTTTTAAAAGATAATTTGAAAATGCTAGAATCAGCAATGAAATTCTTAGAAAAATATATAGATAATATTTTAGGAAAAGAAGAAAAAGAAGATTTAGTAAGAATTGAACTAGAACAAAAATATAATTATAAAGATAGAGATGAAATATATAAACATCTAAGTTATGATTTATGGGAAGAAAACGAGGGCGTACATCTTTATTCATTGTCAGCAATCTTTGGTGCTTTTTCAGCAATGATAAATATTTATGGTGAACTATCAGAATATTTTGCAAATAATAGATTAAAGCAAGATGACATTATTTTGTGTAAAGCTAGATATGAAAATTATTTGAGAGAAATAAAACAATATATATTAAATAATTTAGTAGATAATAATAGAAAAGTATTACTTAGAAATAAAACTGATAGATTAACAGATATAAGTCTTTTAGGTTCGGTTATTCCTTTTGGAGTATTTGAACCAGAAGAAAAAATTATAACTAATACTGTTGAGCAAATTAATATGACGATAAGGACATATTTAGGTGGATACTTAAGATTTCAAGATGATAGATATATTGGTGGTAATAACCCTTGGATAATTGCCACAGCTTGGATGGGAATGTATTATAAAAAAATTGGTGACAAAGTAAAAGCTAATGAGTGCTTGGAATTTATAGTAAATAGTGCTAACCCATTAGGAATATTACCAGAACAATCAAATAGTGACTTAAATAGGACTTGGGTAATAGGACTTGGCTGGTCTCATGCAATGTTTATTGGAATGTTAATTGATTAGTGGATAATAATATAGAAAAAAATTAATAGTTAGAAGTGTCGGCCTTCTCATTTAATTGTAATTTTGAAAATTAGATAAAAAATTATTAAGTTAAAAACTTAATAAAAAATATATATTTATATAATAGCATTAAAGAGTAAATAAAACAAGCAAAATAAATAAAAAAAATATAACAATATTGTAAAAAAAATTAAAAGAATAAAACTTATAAAAGTGCTGAGATAACTTAGCTTATAGGTTTTATTCTTTTTTATTAAGTTTTTAACTTAATAAAAAATGTAATGGTCATATTATATAGTAATATTGACAAAATTATAAAGAAAACAAAGGAGAACTTAAAAAAGTGAAAAGAATTAGTAATAAGATAAGTATAAGAGAACGAGGAATAACATTAGTAGCACTAGTAATTACAGTAATAATATTGTTGATATTAGCAGGAGTAACAGTAACAACAGCATTAGGACAAAATGGGTTATTTAAAAGGGCAAAATTAGCAAAAGAAGAATATGAGGTAGCAACAGAAAAAGATGCATTGGGATTAACCGTAATAGCATATAAAATGAATAGAGAAGAAAAAGATGCAAATAATGAAAAAATAGGAATAACATTATATGATAGAAACTTAGATAATGGAAAGAATTGGAACATTGTGGTAGAAAATAAAAATCATACAATATATGGAACTGATTGGAATTATATAGAAAAAGGAACAGAAGTACAAGGGTATGGAAGAACAAAATATAATTGGGTAGTGAATTATGAAACAGGAGAAACGATAAGATTAGAAGATGAAAGTTACGCAAACTGGAATTATAAAAAGACCGTTGCAGTAACAGATAATTTATTATTAAATTTAGATTCAGCAAATGTGGGAGAAATCAAAGAGTCATGGGGTAAAGATACTAAGTTGTATTATTATGATGCTGATATATATGATACTATGGAAAAGAGAAAAGATGCATATGAAAAACAAAAAGGAAAAGATGTAACAAATGATAATATTGGATATGATAGACAGATATCCGACAACATAGAAAATTATTTAGATAGAGACAAAGGAACATTTAAGTTTAGTGGGAATAATTACCTAGAATTGTTTAATGATGAAGGATATGATTTTTCAAAAGGATTAACATTCGAATTTTATGGTATGTGGTCTAAGGGAACTTGGACCTTTGGAAATGGTAGGACGGAAGAAAATATTAATGAAGTTGCAGAAGGACCTTTGTTTGCTTTATGGAATGGGAAACATAATGAACTAGGTGCGGTTAGATTTAGATCTGAGCATATAGGGTTTGATGATTCTTATTTTTTGTATAGTCTTGGAGGAAGTTCAGCAGAGTTTAGCCCAGAGGACTATGGGGATTTTGCAGAAAAAAATGATTTGCATAATCAAAGATGCTATATTAAGCGGATTAGGTTCGAATTGGGGTTACTTTACAGTTTCGATTAACCCGATTGGGAATAGTGAACGTGTTAGTCAGAAGGTGTTTATGAATGGAGAGCTTATGCGAAGCGGAACATTGTCTAGAAAATGGTATGATGCATTTGTTAATCAATCTAGAAAAGAGCATTATGTTGAAATTGGTAGATGTCAGGTAGGAGACCCGGGTGTATGGGTTTATATGAATGGAAGTTGTTATGTGGTGAGACTGTATAATATTGGATTAAATAAAGAACAAGTAATGGAAAACTATAAGATTACAAAAGAATGGCATGATTTTATTTCTAAAAGTAAAAGTGTTGACAGATAAATATTTGATGTGGTAATGATGATGAATAATTTTTAATATGAGTTCGAATTTTTATAATTAGTGTAGAGTAACAGAATGAATATGCAAGATTTACGGCAGTAAACCAAAATGGAGAAATGATTGTTACTATGAATAATAATGATATTGTAATTATGAAAATGGAAGAATATAGAGAAAAAAATTTAAAAAAACTATAAAGCCTATGATTTATTATTTTAAATGAATTTATAGATTTTATAGTTTTATTTTTTTACTAAATATGTGATAAAAAAATTATCTTTAGTACTTTAATTTTTATAAAATATAGTTTAAAATATTGATAATAAATTTGAGAAAGGGAATTATTAAAGAAAAAATGCATAGTAAAGATAATAAAAACAATAAAGATAAAAAGTTAGAGAAAATGAAAAATGTAAAAATAGATAAAAAGTCAAAGATTACAAAAACAGATATAAAATTTAAAATTACTGATATAGCTAAAATTGCAATGATAACAATCATTTTAACATTTGCAATATTAAATATAAAATACATAATTGAAGCACAAGGAAAAATAAAGTGCTATGGAGCATCAATGATATTTAATGAAATTAAATATCAAAATCAGGCAAAACTAAATCTAGGTTTATTTTTATTTTTTATACTAGGGTTAATTATTACATATTTGATAATAGCTATAAAAGAGAAAAAGGAAGCAAACAATATTGAAATAAAAAGGACTTTTATTTTCATCGCTATAATTACATTTTTAGCAGGAATTATTCTTCCAAACAATAGTACAGACGTATATTATTATGCGGCAGTAGGTAGAATGGATGCTAAATATGGAATTAATATGTATGAAGAAAATTTTAATGAACATCAAAAAGATTATCTAGATGATGAAGTAATACAAGCATCTCCAGGAATAGAACATAAATTTATATATGGTCCGATTTGGTCATTAGTTTGTAAACTCTTAGGAGGCGTAGGAGTTAATTCAACATTAGTAATATTAAGCTTATTTAAAATAGTAAATATAATAGTTCATTTGTTAAATTGTTATTTAATTTGGAAGATAAGCAAAAATAAAAAATTAGTTTTATTATATGGATTAAATCCACTTATGCTTTTTGAAGGAATCATAAATGCACATAATGATATATTTTTAATTTTATTTTCATTAATTGGAATATATTTGAAAAAACAAAACAAAATAGAATTAGCGGTATTAAGTATTGCATTTGGTGCACTGATAAAATATATACCAGTCCTTCTACTTCCATATATATTAAAAGATGAGAAGGTAAAAAAGAAGCTAGTGTATTATGTTGAATTTGTATTAATCTTTTTAGGTGTAACATGGTTAGAAACTGGAAATATAAGTAGTATTTTAACAGTAATGGGACAAACATCGGTATATGCTAATTCGTTATATCTTCAATTAGTATTAAGTGGGGTTAGTCAAAATGTAGTTTTAAAATTAGCATTAATAGGCAAAATTGCATTCTGCATTTTTTACTTTATTCAAATATTTATTAGAAGAAAAAATGAAGGTAAGAGTTATATGTATTTGCTTATGTTATTCTTATTGCTAGTTATTACAAACTTTAGGGCATGGTATATAATGTGGTTATTTGCAATAATTACTGAACTAAATATAGAAAATGTATATAAAGTTGTAGGCCTTACATTAATTGCAGAATTTGCAAACAGTATAATTTATTATTTAGGCGAAGGATATATGTATGGAGGCTATTATTTCATGACAGTCATAGTATTATTTAGCATATATGTTATAATGAATATGATAATTAAAAATTATAATATAAAAAATATGATTCAGCAAAAAAATGAAGGAAAGGGTTAGTATGGAAAAATTATTATTAATTGATGGAAATTCAATAATGAATAGAGCATTTTATGGAATAATGAGTAGTAAAATGTTAATGACAGACGATGGAAAATATACTAATGCATTATATGGATTTTTATCAATATTGTTTAAGAACTTAGAAGAGGTAAAGCCTGATTATATCTTAGTTGCATTTGACTCAAAAACAGCAGCAAATGTTAGAAAACAAAAATATGAAGGATATAAAAAAAGTAGACATAAGATGCCAGAAGAACTAGCACAGCAGATGCCAGAAATAAAAGAAATACTAGACAGCATGAACATAAAGCATTTAGAAATGGATGATTATGAAGGGGACGATATACTAGGTTCTTGTGCAAAACAATTTACTAATGATAATGTTGAAGCTTATATTTTATCTGGAGATAGAGATTTATTTCAATTAATTGATGATAAGATAATTGTTAGAATTCCTAGAACTAAAATGAAAAAGACAGAAACAGAAATATATGATAAAGCAAAAGTTATAGAAGAATATGGCTTAACTCCAGAAGAACTTATTGAGCTTAAAGCTTTAATGGGAGATTCATCTGATGAAATACCAGGAGTTCCGGGGGTAGGACCTAAAACTGCAACAGAGCTTTTAAAACAATATAGAACAATATCAAAATTATATGAAGCTTTAGAAAATGATGAAAACAACGAAGTTTTTAAACCTAACTTAAGAAAGAAAATGTTAGATAATAAACATTTAGCAGAAATATCAAAAGAAATAGGAAAAATAAATGTAGAAGCACCACTTCCTTATAATTTAGAAGATTTAAAAATAAGAGAGTGGAATAATGAAAAAGTAGTAGAGTTATTTAAGTTTTATAAATTTAATAGATTTTTAGAAAGGTTTAATTTAAGCATAGGTAATGTAGAAAAGTCAGAAGAAAAATCAAATCTAGAAACTGTAATAAAACAAACTGTAAAAGACATAAAAATAAATGAAAAATTAATCTATTATCTTGAAACAGAAAAATCAGAAGATGAAGAAAAAATAATAAAGAAAACAATAAAAGGAATAGGAATTTACGAAGAAGAAAGTAAATCAGTTTGTTATGTAAAAAATCCAAAAATAGAAGAATTAAAAGCAATTTTTGAAAATGAAAAAATAGAAAAAATAGGTTTTAATTTAAGTGAAGATTATGTTCTTTTAAGAGAAAATGGAATAAAGACAAAAAATATTAAATACGATATAGGAGTAGCAGTATATGATATTGATCCAACAAATGCAAAACATAAATTAGAAGATATAGCTAGTCAATATTTAAGTTTAGATATAACAAATATAGACTCAGACAAACAAATGAATTTATTTGAACAAAATGATGACAAAAATGAAATTGGAATATATGTAGATTCAATAAGAAGAATATATGAAATCACAGAGAAAAAATTAAAAGAAGAGGGAAGCTACAAGTTATTTAATGAAATAGAAATTCCTCTAATTACTGTACTTGGAGAGATACAATATAAAGGAATGTTAGTCGATAAGAGTGAACTAACACAATTTGGAGAAGAATTAAAGACGAGAATAAATGAATTAACAAGTGAAATTTATGAACTAGCAGGAGAAGAATTTAATATTAACTCGACACAGCAACTAGGAACAATCTTATTTGAAAAGCTAAAATTACCAGGAGCAAAGAAAAATAAAAAAGGATATAGTACTGATGTAGCAGTATTAGAAAAATTAGTGTTAGCCCACCCAATAATAGAAAAAATATTAGAATATAGAACTTTGACTAAACTAAATTCAACTTATGTAGAAGGTTTAGTAAATTATATAAATCCAACGACTGGTAGAATACATTCATATTTTCATCAAACAATTACTGCAACAGGAAGAATAAGCTCTACAGAACCAAATTTACAAAATATTCCGACTCGTGAGGAAATAGGAAGAAATATAAAAAAGGCATTTAAACCAAAAGATGGATATGTATATGTAGATGCAGATTATTCTCAAATAGAATTAAGAGTTTTAGCTCATATGGCAAATGATAGTAATATGATAAATGCATTTAAGAATGATGAGGATATTCATAGAGAAGTAGCAGCAAGAGTATTTAATGTTCCATTTGAAGAAGTTACAAAAGAACAAAGATCTAGAGCAAAAGCAGTAAACTTTGGAATAGTTTATGGAATAACAGATTTTGGTTTAGCAGAGCAAATAGGTGTAACTAGAAAAGAGGCAAAGGTTTATATTGAAAGCTATTTAGAAAAATATAATGGAATAAAACAATACATGGAAACAGTTATTGAAAAAGCAAAAGAAACTGGATATGTTGAAACATTATTTGGAAGAAGAAGATATATACCTGAGCTAAAATCTAATAATTATATGGTAAGAGAATTTGGCAAAAGAGCAGCAATGAATACTCCAATTCAAGGAACAGCTGCAGATATTATGAAAATTGCGATGAATACAGTTTATAAAAGATTAGAAGAAGCCAAATTAGATGCGAAAATAATATTGCAAGTACATGATGAACTTATGTTAGAAGTAAAAGAAGAGCAAAAAGAAGAAGCAAAAAAAATATTGAAAGAAAGTATGGAAAATGCAAGTAAATTATCGATTTCACTAAAAGTTGAAGTTGTAGAAGCAAAAAGTTGGTATGATGCAAAGTAAAATAAATTTAGGAAGGGAGAGTATGATATTATTACTGAAATATCATACAAAATCTAATGAAAAAAGCTATAATATGTTTGAGTATTATCATAGTATTTATCATAGCAATTAACTCAAAGTATATACTGAAAATGATTTATAAAATAGATTATAAAGATTATGTAGAAAAATATGCACAAGAATATGAAATAGATCCTCTTTTAGTATATTCCATAATAAAAGTTGAAAGTAATTTTAAAGAAGAAGCAACATCACATAAGGGAGCCATAGGACTTATGCAATTAATGGACAAAACTGCAAAAGAAATAGCACAAAATAATGTAATGGAATTTGAAACAGGAGTTACTTTATATAATCCAGAAAAAAATATAAAATTAGGAATAATTTATTTAGCTGATTTAGAAAAAATATTTAATAATATTCCAGTAATGTTAGCAGCATATAATGCAGGAATTGGGAATGTGAATAAATGGATAGAAGAAGGAATAATAAAATCTGATGGAAGTAATATTGAAAATATTCCTTTTAAAGAAACTAATACTTATGTAAGAAAAATATTAAAAGACTACAAAATTTATAAAAAGTTATATGAAGATTGAAATTTGCTCTATTTGTAGGATTGGCATTGGATTGCTACGGATAATTCGACATAATTATTAAATAAATATGAGCGTTATAAAAATTTCCAAAAAATGTATTGATAAAATTAAAATAATAGTATATTATAATAGTATAAAATATAATTACAATTTTACATAAGAATAAGGAGGAAAGAAAAATGGATGAAGAAAATTTAAACAATACACCTGTTGAGGAAGAAGATAAAGAGATAGAAGAAAGTAATATAGTTACATTAAAAGATGAATTAGGAAATGACGTTGACTTCGAATTCTTAGATTTAATAGAATACGAAGGAGAAAACTACGTTATACTATTACCAGCAGAAGAAACAGAAGATGAAGAATCAGATGAAGTAGTAATCTTAAAAGAAGATAAAGAAGCAGAAAACACTGATGATGGAGAAGAATCTTATGTTAGTGTTGATGATGAAGATACTCTTAATAAAGTATTTGGAATTTTCAAAGAAAAATTTAAAGATGAATTTAATTTTATTGAAGAAGACTAATAAATAAAACCTTTTGCAAGTCAAAAGGTTTTTAATTGAAAATAAATTGTAGCATGTGATGTAGAAAGGGATAATAAATAAAAATGAAAAGTTTTGCAAATTGGATGATAGTAATGTTTATGGGATTATTTTGGATATTTAGAGTTGTAGTTGCTTATATGGCAGGAAATGAAAAAAGTTTTTTTGTAACTCCAATTGATTTAACAACAGAAATAGTCTTATTATTTGTAACTTTAATTTGTATTGTTTTAGTAATAAAAAGAGTATTATTTGGAGGAATACTATATCTTATATCTTATGGTGGATATTTTGGAGTAAGTGTATTTAATGCTTTTAAGCCAATGCTAAGCGGAGAATCTTTTAATATATCAATGGGATTTAATACATTTATTTCAGCTTTAGCAATAATACTTGCAATCGTAGTTTTAATAGATTTATTAGCAGATAAAACAAAAAAGCCAGCTAATAAAGATACTGAATGGTTCTATGCTAATAAAGACTTTGATAGACAGATTGATGACAGGGCAGATAAAAATAATTATAAAACATTGTAAAAATTTAATTATTTAGCATTATAATTAAGCCTAATTTTTCAACATCAGATTGAAAATTAGGCTATTTTATGATATATTTTTTAGTATAAATAAAATTTATGGAGAAATAAAAATGAGTAAATATGAACAAATAGTAAAATTATATAAAGATGGAATAAATGATAAAAATGAAATTTCAAAAAAATTAAATATACCAGAAAACACAGTAAAATCATACATTGCAAAAGCAAGAAAAGAAGGATTAATAGAAAAGAAAGAATTAAAATATGATTTAGTGGTAAATTTATACAACAAAGGAGTAATAGATTATGATGAAATTTCGAAAAAAACAAATACGCCATTAAATACAGTAAAGGTTTGTTTAACAAGGGCAAGAAAAGAAGGAGCAATAGAGAAAATAAGAAAAAGAATGGAAAACACAGAATATAAGCAAATAATAGATTTATATAAAAGTGGAATAACAGATTATGATGAACTATCAAGTAAATTATATATACCAAAAAGTACAGTTATTACTTACATATCAAAAGCAAAGAAGCGAGGAGAAATAGAAAAGACAAAAAGAAAAAGATCAAATTCTAAATATGAAAAAGTAATAGAATTATATAAAAGCGGAATAGTTGATTATGAAGAGATAGCACATAAAACGAATTCAACATATGCTTCGGTGACAACTTATTTGTCAAAAGCAATGAGAGAAGGAAGAATCGAGAAAAAAAGTAAAATTAGAACAAATACAAAATATGAACAAGTGGTAAAAGCATATAAAGAAGGTATAACTGATTATAAACAAATAGCAGAAAAATTAAAAATGTCACATAATACAGTTAAAGCATATTTAACTAAAGTAAGAAGTGAGATAATAGTAGAAAATCAATCAGAACAAACAGAAAAAATGAATGATAATGAAAATAAAGAAGAAGAAAATGTAAAGAAAATAGGAGGAAAAGAAGAAAGAATAAATAGACTAAAGCAAATTCCTTTATATGAAGAAATTATTTTAAATGCTAAAAATAAAAATATAACTCCTCAAGATGAGCTACGTCAAATGATAATAAAATTAAATGATCCATTAAAAAGAATAGAATTAGCACAAATTTGCTTTTTACTAAACAATGTAAAAGCACCACAAGTAATATTAAATGGAATAATTTCAAGTACATCTATAGATGAAAATATTAGAAAAACTGCAATTGAAGAAAAGAATAAAATTATTAATGAATTAAAAGCAAGACAAGAGAAAATAAATGCAAATTCTGATATTAAAGATAAAAAACTTGACAATTCTGAGATAGAGAAATAGCAAAAAAGTATTTTTTTATATATGATAAAATATAGAAATAATATGTTTATAAAATAAACATATTACCTGAGGAGAAAATGGATATAAATATTTTTAATATGAGTGAACATAAGAAGTTTTGGTTAGTTCAAATGTTACCATTTAGAGATGAAGATAGACATAATTATACATTTGTAAATAATTATCAAGAAATTTGTTGCCAAAAGGGTAATGAAGGAATATTTGGAATAGGTTGGTCTGATTTTGATGAACTACAAGATATATTTGATAATATATCAACAGTAGATGGAATTTTAACGAATAATCAAAAAAATATTTTAAAAGAAAAGTTTTTTGAATATGATATAGAATTTATAGAATCGAATAATGTATCTAATTTTTATGAAAAAGCTTATGCAACATTATGGAATAAAAGTAAAGAAAAAAATGCAAAGAATCAAGAAGGTTTACAAAATATTGATAAGTATAATCAAGATGAAAAAGATTCACAAAATGCAGATAATGGAAATCAAGAAGATTCACAAGATAATGAAAAAGAAGATGTTAATAAAGGTTTAAGAAAAGCATTAAAGAATTTTTTTGAAATAAAAAATGGTGATGTTGTACTTGCTAGATTAAGAAATGGAGAGTATATAGTTGGTGAAGTAATTAATGATTTAAAAGAATATAGAAAAACAGATAGCGAAAAGAAGGTATTAGAAAATCACCAATCACAAGGATTTGGTTGGCATTGCAAAGTTCAAGAATTTTATAAAATATCTAGAGAAAACGTACCTTCAGATATTATAGGAAGATGTTCTCAAAGAAATTCTTGTACAATCTCAAGCATAAATAATGATAGATTAAAGCTATTTATTTTAAAATTATTAAATAAAGAAAATCAATGTCCTCCAATCATTCTAAATTCAAATAATTTTGCTAGTGCATTAAATGCAGATGAATTAGAAGATTTAGTTTATTTATATATACAAGAAAAATGGAATAATAATTTAATTTTGCTTCCATCTCAATGCAAAGTAAATGAACCACGATATGAATTTTTTTTGAAACATAAAATAGAAAATGAAAAAATTATAACATGTCAAGTAAAAAATAAAGCAATGGTTGATTTTAGCATTTATAAATGTGATATAGATGACAATAAATATGAGAAAATTTATCTTTTTTCTGGCTGGGAAAATTATGGCGATGATAGTCAAAAAGAAAGATATAAAGATAGAATAGAAGAAATAGATAAAAAAGAATTATGGAATGTATTAAAAGAAAATATGCAATATTTTAAAATGATACAAGAAGGACATTATTATAAAATTGAAGAAAAAAATGAAGCTGATGTTGAAATAGAAATTCCATCAGTTATTGGAGAGAAAAATAAATGGTCAATGATAAAAACAAATGAGAAATGGAAAACTAAAAGTCTAAAGTTTAAAGTAGTTTACTATAATGATGATGGAAAGATAACAAAAGTAGACGAAATTCATAATAAAATAAAAAGAAGCAGAATTTCAAAAATTAATTTTAATTATGGAGAAAAAGAAAATAAAGGAAAATTCTTTTATTATCATGAATTTAGAACTTTTTTTATTGTTGATGCAAAAGATGAAAAAGAGGTAAATGATATAAAAGATTTAATAAAAGAGGAAATAGCACCTATAGTTGAAAAAATGTTGAAAATGAATAAAATTTAGAAAAAATTATAGGTTAATCGATAAGGAAGTAATAAATATGAACAATGAAAATAAAACAAACATCAACTGGTACCCTGGCCACATGGCAAAAACTAAAAAACAAATTTTAGAAGATTTGAAGCTAATTGATGTTATAATTGAAGTATTAGATGCAAGAGCACCGAAAGCAAGTGAAAATCCAGACGTAAAAAATTATTGTAAAAATAAAAAGAGAATAGTTATATTAAATAAGTCTGATTTAGCTGATGAAAATATAAGTAATCAATGGATAGAATATTACAAAAAGAACAATATAGCTTGCTTAAAAGTTGAATCGAATACAGGAAAAGGAATCAAAGAAGTTGTAAATCAAATAAAATTAGAATATAAAGACATAGAAAATAAATACATAGAAAAAGGTAGAACAGGAAAAAGCATAAGAGTTATGGTGCTTGGAGTACCTAATGTGGGAAAATCTACTTTTATTAATAAGTTAGCAAAAAGAAGTGTTGCAAAAGTAGGCAATAAACCAGGAGTAACAAAAGGAAAGCAATGGATAAAAATTGATGAAAATATAGAACTTATGGACACACCAGGAATGCTTTGGCCAAAACTAGATGACGATGTTTTGGCGATGCATTTAGCTTATTTAAATACAATTGGACAAAATGCAATAGATAATGAAGAAATAGCTTATAGCTTACTAAAATATTTGATAAATAATTATAAAGATAAAATTGAAAAAAGATATGATATAATAATAGACGAAAATATAGATGTAGAAGACAATGATTATGATCAATCTGATAAAATACTTAATGTCAGAGATAAAATTGCAAGAAAAAAAGGAGCAATTTTATCAGGTGGAAGAATAAATGAACAAAAAGTATCAGATATGATTTTAATGGATTTCCAATCTGGAAAATTAGGAAGAATATCAATAGAAAAACCATAGTTTTTATAATAAAGAAATTTAGATTATAGAAATATAAACAGAAATAAAAATATAATTATATTTTGAAGGTTTAAAATAAAAATTAAAAAGTAAAAATAAAGAAAAATAGTAAAAAATAATGATAAAAGATAAAAATAAAGAATATAAAAATAGGAAGTAAAAAATGGAATTTCAAGAAGAATTAATAACAAAAACAGAAAAAGAAATAAATATGATGTCACCACTTACATGGGCTTATGTAGGTGATAGTGTATATGAAATGTATATAAGGACATATTTAAGTAATACGACTAATTTAAATCCACATAAATTGCACATATTGTCGATAAAGTATGTTAAAGCTTCTGCACAAGCTTATATATTAAGTAAATTAGAATTAACAGATGAAGAAAAAGAGATAGTTAGAAGGGGAAGAAATACGGAAAATCATCATTTGCCAAAACATTCATCTCCAGAAGAATATATGTATTCAACGGCATTTGAAGCATTGATTGGATATTTATATTTAACAAAGAAAAATGATAGATTACAAGAAATTCTTAAAAACTGTATAAAATTGGTTGACTAATGAGCTAAAATTTAGTATAATATCTAATGTTATGGCCCCTTGGTCAAGCGGTTAAGACGCAGCCCTCTCAAGGCTGAATCATGGGTTCGATTCCCGTAGGGGTCACCAAATACTTTTAGAAAATAGTCAAGCTAGAAAGGAATATAAAAATGAGTGTAAAGCAAGAAAAAACAGAAAATAAAAATGAATTAAAGTTAACATTTACAGTAGAAGCAGAG
This sequence comes from uncultured Clostridia bacterium, assembly GCA_947623725.1. Lineage (GTDB taxonomy): Bacteria > Bacillota > Clostridia > TANB77 > CAG-508 > CAG-793. The sequence continues at coordinate 21,570 of CANQHI010000018.1, forward strand.
AAATTTGATGAAGCAATAATGGATGTATTCAAAAAAAGTGCAAAGTATTTTAATATACCTGGATTTAGAAAAGGAAAAGCACCATACAAAATAGTAGAAAGATATTATGGAGCAAATATTTTCTATGAAGATGCATTTAATGAATTAGTTCCAAAAGTATATGATGAAGAAATAGAAAAAAATAATATAGAAGCTGTAAGCAAACCAAAAATAGATATAGTTCAAATGGAAAAAGGTAAAGAGTTAATCTTTACAGCGGTAGTTGCAACAAAACCAGAAGTAAAATTAGGAAAATATAAAGGAATAAGCCTAAAAAATATAGAATATAAAGTAACTGATGAAGATGTAAACCATGAAATAGAGCACATGGCTGAACACAATGCAAGAATGGTATCAGTAGAAGATAGAGCAGTAAAAGATCAAGATATAGTTACAATAGACTTTGAGGGCTTTGTTGATGATGTTGCTTTTGAAGGTGGAAAAGCTGAAGGACAACAACTTACAATTGGAAGCAACACTTTTATTCCAGGATTTGAAGATCAAATAATAGGAATGAAAATTGATGAAGAAAAAGACATAAAAGTTACATTCCCAGAAGATTATTATTCAAAAGAATTAGCTGGAAAAGAAGCAAGATTCCATATAAAATTACATGAAATTAAAGAAAAAGAACTTCCAAAAATAGATGATGAATTTGCTAAAGATGTTAGTGAATTTGATACATTAGAAGAATTAAAAAAGAGCATAAAAGATAAAAAAGTTGAAGAAAATGAGCATAAAGCAAAACACGAAATGGAAGATAATGCAATAGATGAAGTATGCAAAAATACAAATATTGACATTCCGGAAGGTATGATTGATTTAGAAGTAGACAATATGATAGACAATATAAGTCAAAGACTACAATATCAAGGAATGAAAATGGAACAATACCTAAAAATGGTTGGAAAGACAGAAGCTGATTTAAGAAAAGAATTTAGAACAGATGCAGAAAAGAATGTAAAAGCAAGATTAGTTCTTGATCAAATTATCGCAGATGAAAAAATTGAAGCAGATGAAAAATATGTAAAAGAAAAAATGGAAGAAATGAGTAAGCAATATAATAAAAAGATGGAAGAAATTGAAAAAAATGAAAAATTAAGAGAATATCTTGAAGACACATCAAAAACAGAATTAGCTATCAAATTAGTTGTAGACAATGCTAAGAAAACAAAATAAAAGTATATAAGTTTAAAAAAGAAAAAGTTGGGAATAATCAAATTGAAATCCCAACTTTTTTATAAAAAAAGGTTGATATGTTTGAAAAAAAAATATATAATACAAAGTATTCAAATAAAATAAAATTCATATTATATTGTATGAAAAAATATTGAAAAATAATATATGATTTTAAACTGAAAAATATTTGAAGATAAATATGGTTTTAGCCAAAAATAAAAAAGAAAGGAATTAAATCAATGAATGAATTAAATGATAGTTTAGTACCTTATGTAATAGAGCAAACATCAAGAGGAGAAAGATCTTTCGATATTTTCTCTAGACTTTTAAAAGATAGAATAATTTTTTTAAGTGAAGATGTAAATCCTACATCAGCAAGTTTAGTAATTGCACAGTTACTATTCTTAGAGTCGGAAGATCCAGATAAAGAAATCTCTTTATATATAAATTCACCTGGAGGTTCTGTAACAGATGGTTTAGGAATAATAGATACAATTAATTATATAAAATGTCCAGTAACAACAATATGTATTGGAATGGCTGCAAGTATGGGAGCACTACTTCTTACATCAGGAACAAAAGGAAGAAGATTTGCTACACCAAATGCTGAAATATTGATTCATCAACCATTAATTAGTGGTCAAGGTGGAGGTATATCAGGACAAACAACAGAAATAAAAATACAAGCTGACCAAATGTTAAAAACAAGAGAAAGAATTAATAGAATAATTAGTGAGACAACTGGAAAACCTATAGAGCAAGTTGAAAAAGATACAGAAAGAGATCATTATTTAACAGCTGAAGAAGCTTTAGAGTATGGATTAATAGATGGAATTATGGACAAAAGAAAATAAAAGGAGACTAAAAAATAATGCAAAAAAATGAAAGAATGATTAAATGTTCATTTTGTGGAAAATCACAAAATGCAGTTAAGAAGTTGATTGCAGGTCCAGCAGGAGTATTTATATGTGATGAATGTATAAAGGTATGTGAAAATATTTTAGAAACTGACCAATATGAAGAAGAGGACACATATACATTAGCAGAAGATGCGAAACTTCCTACTCCAGCAGAGATAAAAGGCATATTAGATGAATATGTTATAGGCCAAGATGAAGCTAAGAAAACCCTTTCAGTTGCAGTATATAATCACTATAAAAGAATTGGAAATGAAGATGACAATGATGTTGAAATCCAGAAAAGTAATGTGTTATTGTTAGGACCTACTGGATGTGGAAAAACATATTTAGCTCAAACACTTGCAAAAATATTGCAGGTTCCATTTGCAATTGCAGATGCAACAACTTTAACTGAAGCAGGTTATGTTGGGGAAGATGTTGAAAACATCTTGTTAAAACTTATTCAAGCTGCAGATTATAATATAGAAAAAGCAGAAAAAGGAATTGTATACATTGATGAAATAGATAAAATTTCTAGAAAATCAGATAATCCATCAATTACTAGAGATGTTAGTGGAGAAGGAGTGCAACAAGCTTTACTTAAAATTATAGAAGGAACAGTTGCCTCAGTACCACCACAAGGAGGAAGAAAACATCCACATCAAGAATTTTTACAAATAGATACATCAAATATACTATTTATTTGCGGAGGAGCATTTGAAGGTTTAGATAAGATAATAGGAGATAGAATTGGAAAAAAATCAATAGGTTTTGGAGCAAATGTTAAGAGTTCAAAGGAAATTGATAAATATAGAATTTATGAAGAAATTTTACCACAGGACTTATTGAAATTTGGATTGATCCCAGAATTTGTTGGTAGACTTCCAATAATTGCAACTTTGAGAGAATTAGATAAACAAGCATTGATAGAAATAATAGAAAAACCTAAAAATGCTTTAACAAAACAATATAAAAAATTGTTTGAAATAGATGGAGTTGAATTGGAATTTACAAAAGAAGCATTAGAGATTATGGTTGATAAAGCATTAGAAAGAAAAACAGGAGCAAGAGGGTTAAGGTCAATCATGGAAGAAACCATGAGAGATATAATGTATGAAATACCATCTAATCCTAAAATATCGAAGTGCACTATAACTAAAGAAACTATCACAGAACATAAACCACCTGAGATTGTAATTGATGAAAATAAAACTGAAAATAAAAATAAAAAGAAATCAAAAAGCAAAAAGGTAGAAAAAGAAGAGATTGCATAAAAGCAAAAAATAGCATAATAATCTTATTATGCTATTTTTTGTACCTAGTTATAATACAGTATAAAAAAATCCTATATAAAAATTTATATAGGATTTTTTTAGTATAAATTTATAGAATATAAAAATATAAATTCAAAATGTATTATTACTTATAAATTAGCAACCTCTGTTGTTTCCACCACAGCAGCAACATAATAATATAAGAATTATTATTATACAGCAACAGTCATTATCTCTTCCAAATCCTGACATTGTAAAAAGCCTCCTTTCTTACATAAGTTTCAACTTACCAGTTAGGTATGATGATCTAGTTACCACAGCAAGGTGGGTTAATTTCACAGCCACAATCGTTATTATCTCTACCACATCCGCAGCAACATAGTAAAATAATTAAGATAATAAACCAAAGACAATCACCATTAGAACCTCTCATCTTAAATACCTCCTATCAAGATTTATAGATAATTTATAATTATCTATGTTAAAAAATCTTTAGTATGGTATATATTATTCATAATAAAATAATTTGGTTACGAATACTGTACAAAAATATTTTGAAATGA
>CANQHI010000019.1 GCA_947623725.1 uncultured Clostridia bacterium
CAAATGAAGCTAGACCAGTTCCAACATGGCTTGAAAAAGATACAGAAAAATTAACAGGTAAGGTTGTAAGATTAGCATCTAGAGAAGATGTAGACCTACCAGTAGAAGAGCATTTAATAGTAGAGCTTTATTCAAAATAATAAGAATTTGTTTTGATTGTAATTTTATTAAATTATTTTAGGAGGTAAAAATGATAGAATTTGAAAAGCCAAATATTAAGTGTGTAGAAATTGACAAAGTAAGAAACTATGGTAAATTTGTATGTGAACCATTAGAAAGAGGATATGGAATTACTATAGGAAATTCACTAAGAAGAATTCTACTATCATCACTACCTGGAAGTGCTATAAAAAGTGTAAAAATAGAAGGTGCAGAACATGAATTTACTACAATACCAAATGTTGTAGAAGATGTTCCAGAGCTAATTATTAATCTTAAAATGGTAAGATTCAAATTAGACAAAAATGAAGAAAAAACACTTAGATTAGATTTTAAAGGTGAAGGTGAAGTTAAGGCTGGAGATATCATTACTGATGGAACAGTAGAAATACTTAATCCTGACTTACATATTGCTACAGTATCTAAAGGAGGAAGCTTACATTTAGAAATGGTAGCAGATATGGGAAGAGGATACAATACTGCTGAAAAAAATAAAACACCTAATCAACCAATAGGAGTAATATCAATCGACTCAATATACTCACCAGTAAAAAAAGTAAACTATTCAGTAGAAAACACTAGAGTTGGACAAATGGTTGATTATGATAAATTAACAATTGAATTATGGACAGATGGTAGTTTAGAACCTTATGAAGCATTAAGTTTAGCAGCAAAAGTTTTAACAGAACATCTAAAATTATTTGTTGATTTATCAGAAGCAGCAAAAAATACTCAAATAATGGTTGAAAAAGAAGAAGATCAAAAAGAAAAAATACTTGAAATGCCAATTGAAGAACTTGAATTATCAGTAAGATCATTCAATTGCTTAAAGAGATCTGGAGTATCAACAGTAGGTGATTTAACAAAGAAAACAGAAAATGAAATGATGAAAGTTAAAAATCTAGGAAGAAAATCATTAGAAGAAGTAATTGAAAAATTACATGCATTAGAATTAGATTTAATGAAAGAAGAAGAATAATTAAAAATACAGATTTGAACATTTTGAATATAAAAGAAACCATAATCTTATAAAAAGGAGGGTAATGAAGTGGGAACTAGAAAGCTAGGAAAAACAACAGATATTCGTTTATCAATGCTTAAAAATTTAACAACTGATTTAATCTGGCATGAAAAAATTGAAACAACAGAAGCTAGAGCTAAAGAAGTAAAAGCAATCGCTGATAGTTTAATTGCATTAGCTGTAAAAGAAAAAGATAATTACGAAGAAGTTGATGCAAAAGTTATAAAAGCAAAATTAGACAGTAAGGGAAATAAACAAACAGACCTTGTAAAAAGCAAGAATGGAAAAGAATTCTTAAAAGTTGTTAAAGAAGAAAAAACAGAAAAAAGACAAAAAGATAAACCATCAAGATTAAATGCAAGAAGAAAAATGATGACAAAATTAAATAAAGTAAAAGATAGTGATGGAAATAATATAGACTTAGCAGATAAATTATTTAATGTATTAGCTCCAAAATATGCAGATAGAGTTGGAGGCTATACACAAATAATTAGAAAAGGTGCTCGTAGAGGAGATTCATCTGAAATAGTAGTATTAAAATTAGTCTAATAAAAATAATAAAAAAGTTACTCTTAAAATTAATAAGAGTAATTTTTTTTTAATAAATAAGCTATGTTATTTCGAAAATTAAAATATAACAATTTTTATAATACTCTTTTAATTTTAAGAAAAATAGTTTAAAATATAAGAATATAAAGATATAAATAATATATAAGTATAAAAATATAGATTTTATAAGTCTTTATAAAATAATAAAAATAGGAGCAAAAATGAATATAAAATTTATTGCAGATTTAATTGATAGTAAACTTGAACAAAATGAGAATTATGTTGTATTTACATTTTATGAGTTAAGAATAAAACATAATTTAAGTGAAGATGAAATAAGCAAGTTTTTAGAATTAAGTAAAAATAGATTTGAAAATTCTAAATATAAAGTTTACTTTACAGGTGATAAATATACATATCAAAATCAAGAAAAAGTAGTAAAAGAAAATGAATTACTAGTTGCAATTAAAAAATAATAAAAAAGGATTAATAGTTTGCAATAAAAAGTAATAGTTGTAACTAAATGTAGTATAAAAAAATAAGATTATTGATTATATAAAAAAAGAACTAAGATAATAATTTTATAAAAAAGGAAAATACGATGTTCAAATCTAAAGATAAAGAAAATCTTATTATACTAAGTATTATAACTTTACTTAGTATAATATTATGTTTTAATTTTATTAAATTTCATACAGTACCAGATACTTATGATGTTCTTGCAAATAAGCAAGAGCAAAGTTTAGTGTTTTTCAAAGATGGTAGAATTATATCAGGATTATATTTGTGTTTAGGATGTGCTATTTTAAATATATCAATACCAGTACTTACAGTCATATCAAGTATAATTGCAATAGTAAGTCAAATTATTGCAGTTTATATTATTTATAAATCATTAATAAAAAAAGAAAGTACAAATATCCAGAAAGCTTTGATATTAATAGGAGCATTTGTAACGATATTTAATCCTTTAAGCATAGAATATTTTGCATATTTTGAAAGCGGAATAATTTGTTTAGGAAAAATGCTATGTGTAATTGCAGCTAAAAAATTGATATTAGATAAGAAAACGATTTATCCATTAGTTTTAGTACTGATTGCATCTATTTGCTATCAAGGAATATTAAATGTATTTATAACAATATCAATATTGTTTATCGTTATGCAAAAAGATGAATCTTTTAAAGAAAAACTGAAACAAATTTTTTCTGTGGGCTATATTTGTTTAATAACGTTATTTGTTATAATTGTATTGATAAAGGGCATAAATAATTTTCTAGGCGAAAATCAAGGAAGAATTGGAAACTTAGATATACATAAAAATTATGTATTGCAGCTATTTACATTAATTGTAGCATCACTAAAATTTTATGGAAATTTGTTTATAGAAAATCTTGTTTCAATAACGTTAATAGTTACAGCAATAATATTATTAATTTTTGTAAAGCTTAAAGATTTATTAAAATATATAGAAGTTGTTATTGTTACAATTTTAGCTTGCACAGTTCCAATATTAATACAAAGTTATCCAGTAATCAGTGCTAGAACTATAGCATCAATAGGATCACTTATAGGAATATCAATAATATTTCTAACTAAAAGTATAGAAAATGATAATAAGAAATTTAAACAGGTAATAGTTATAATTTTTTCAATATTTATCTTTGGATTAAATGCATTTGGATATATAAAAAATGGTATGATGATAAATGTATCAAATAAATTAGAAAAGGAATACTTATTGCAGATAGTAAATGAAATTAAAGATTATGAAGCTAAAGAAGGAAAAGAAATAAAGAATGTTGCAATATATTATAATTTAAAGCATAATTTTACATTTTGTAATTTTCCCAATAATACATTTACTATAAAAACTCTTTATACAAGCTATGCTAGAGTAGAATGTATTGAATATTATTTAGGTCACAAATTAAAGGAAGTAAGTAAAAATGATAAATATACAAAATATTTTAAAAATAATAATTATAAAGATTTTAAAGAAGAGCAGTTGATTTTTGAAGGAGATACAGTGCACTTGTGTGTATTTTAAATGAAGATATAGGAGGATAAAAGTATTGGCTAAAGCAAAGACAGTTTTCGTATGTAGTAATTGTGGATATGAATCTCCAAAATGGCTTGGAAAATGTCCAGCATGCAATGAATGGAATACATTTTATGAAGAGAAAATGCAGGTTACAACATCAGCAGGAACTAATGTGAAGATGAAGGAAAAAGTAAAACCACTTAACTTAAATGAAGTAAAAGGTGAAGAAGCAATTAGAACAAAAACTGGAGTTGAAGAATTAGATAGAGTTTTGGGTGGAGGAATTGTAAAAGGTTCATTAGTGCTTCTTGGAGGAGAACCAGGAATAGGAAAGTCAACTCTTATTTTGCAAATTTGTGATAAAATTGGAACAGATGGAAAAGTTTTATATGTATCTGGGGAAGAGTCAGCAGAACAAGTTAAATTAAGAGCAGATAGATTAAATATAAAAAATGATAATATAATGTTTTTAGGTGAAACTGATATTGATGCAATAGAAGCAGAGATTTTAGACATGAACCCAAAGCTTGTAGTCATTGATTCAATACAAACAATGTTTTCAAATGAAATTACATCAGCACCGGGAACAGTAAGTCAGGTTAGAGAAATTACAGCAAGGATAATGAAATGTTGCAAGCAAAATAAAATAACTACAATCATTATTGGACATGTAACGAAAGATGGAAATATAGCAGGACCAAGAGTATTAGAACACATGGTAGATACAGTTCTTTATTTAGAAGGGGAAAGATTTTTTTCATATAGAATATTAAGAGGTGTAAAAAATAGATTTGGTTCAACTAATGAAGTCGGAATGTTTGAAATGCAAAATGAAGGAATGTGCGAAGTAACAAATCCATCTAAAATGCTTATTTCAGAAGAACAGGGACAAGTTCCTCGGAACTGCTATAGTATGTAGCTTAGAAGGAACAAGACCACTTCTAGTAGAACTTCAAGCACTAACTACTCAGAGTTTTTATGGAATTCCTAAAAGGACAGGCAGTGGTATAGATTTTAATAAAATAGCTTTATTAGTTGCAGTACTTGAAAAAAGAGCTCATCTAAGTTTAGGAAATCAAGATATATATTTGAATGTAGTAAGTGGTATGAAAATAAATGAGCCAGCCATTGATTTAGGAATTGCATTAGTTATTGCATCAAGTTTTAAAAATACATATATTTCAAAAGATACGGCAATAATAGGAGAAGTGGGCTTAACTGGAGAGATAAGAGCAGTAAATATGATAGATAAAAGATTAAAAGAAGCAGAAAGACTTGGAATAAAAAAATGCATAATTCCAGAAAATAACAAAAAACACTTGAAAAATACTTACAAATTAGATATAATAGGTGTTAGAAATGTAAATGAAGCCTTAAAAGCAATAGGATTATAATAAAAAGCTAAATTAAAAAGATATAATATATATTGATGTAAAAAATATATAAATAAATTATAATATCTAGATAAAGTATAAATGATTATAAAAATATATATGAATAGATAAATAGTATTAATTTATAACAAAAGAAGAAGTATGGTTTAAATTTTATTTAAGCCATAATTTATATTTTATAAGTAATATTAAATAGTTAATTTTTTTATTATATTTGCTTTTTACGAAAGGAATAAATTTTAAAATGGAAATTGTTGAAATTTTAAAGATGATAGCACCTGGTACTCAAATAAGAGAAGGACTAGAAAACATTTTAAAAGCAAAAACAGGAGCATTAATCGTTATTGGTGATGGTGAAAAAGTTATGAGTATAGTTGATGGTGGATTTAATATAAATGTTGATTATTCACCAGCTAAACTTTATGAACTAGCTAAAATGGATGGAGCAATAATTTTGAGTGCGGATTTAAAAAAGATATTATTTGCAAATGCCCAACTTATGCCTGATCCAAGCATTCCTACAACAGAAACTGGAACTAGACATAGAACAGCAGAAAGAGTGGCTAAAAAGACTAAAAATATAGTTATAAGTATTTCACAAAGAAGAGAAATTATTACTATATATAATGGAGAAGAAAGATATGTTTTAGAAGATACATCAAGAGTAGCAGCAAAAGCAAACCAAGCACTTCAAACAGTTGAAAAATATAGAAAAGTTTTTGATAATAAAATAAGTATGTTAAATGAATATGAATTTAATGATTTAGTTACAGTTCAAATAATTGTTGAAACTTTGCAAAGAGCAGAAATGCTTATGAAAATAGCCGATGAAGTAAGAAAGTCTATTTACGAATTAGGAACAGAAGGTAGACTGATTGCAATGCAATTAAATGAATTAATAGATGGCGTAGATAGAGAAGAATTATTGATATTAAGAGATTATATTTATAAAAAAGATGCCTTAGATGCATATAAGAAAATAAGAAATCTAAGTATGGAAGATTTAATGAAACTAAATTTAATTGCATCAATTTTAGGAATTAAGGAAACTGACAATTATGATGAGATTACTATATATGCAAGAGGTTATAGAATTTTAAGTAAGATTCCTAGAATGCCTGTAAATATTGTAGAAAATATAGTAAAAAAATTTAAAATTTTTCAAAATCTGCTTTCAGCAGATATTAATGAATTAGATAATGTTGATGGAATAGGAGAAGTAAGATCAAAGGCAATAGTACAGTCATTAAAAAGAATGCAAGAACAATTTGTATTTGACAATATGATAATTTAGTAGTATTATTGTATAGTATTTTATAAGTAAAAAAGGTCATAGGCAAACCATAAGCCTAAATACATAAAAAGGAATAAAACAATGAAAGAAAACAATAAAAAAACAAATAAAACAGAAAATGCAAAAAAAGAAGAAACAAGTAAAGTAAATTATTTTGCAATTGTAGTTACAATAGTAGCTATGCTAATAGTTATTGCATTAATAGCTTATGTAGCAAATACAATTGTTCTAAAGTATACATATGTATCTAAAAATCCAGTAGCAACTATAGAAATTAAAGATAAAGGAACAATACAAGTAGAATTATATCCACAATATGCACCTAACACTGTAGCTAATTTTATAGCATTAGCTAACAACGGATTTTACGATGGATTAACATTTCATAGAACAATACCAGAGTTTATGATACAAGGTGGAGATCCTAACGGAGATGGCACAGGTAATGCAACTATCATGGATTTAGTAAAAAATAATTTAGATAATTATAAAGAAGAAGTTACAGTAGAAAATGAAAATGTTGAAGTTTATAAAATTTATGATAGATACTTTACAGAAGATTCAACTAAAGTAGATAAAACGTTTAAAAAGAATGGTAAAGATTATATTATAGAAGATATTGATCAAAATTATGTTATAAAAGGTGAATTTATTATAAATAATTTTAATCAAAACACTTTAAAACACACTAGAAGTATTATATCAATGGCTAGATCAGATTATAGTTCTATATCAGGTTTAGCTACTAAAGGATATGATTCGGCTTCGTGCCAATTCTTTATTGTAACTGCTGATACATCAAATTTAGATGGTGTATATGCAGCTTTTGGTAAGGTTACATCAGGAATGGAAATAGTTGACGAAATCTCAAATGTTGAGGTTGAAACTAGAGAAACTACTGATGAAAACTTAACTGCAGATAAACCATTAGAACCACCTGTAATAAATTCAATTAAAGTTGATACATTTGGTATTGATTATGGATTACCAGAGATACAAGAACCATTTGATTATTCTTCATACTTAATGTCACAATATGGTGGAAGTGCATATTAATAGTAAAATATAATATTATAAAAAATTCTATAAAGTTAAAAATAATTTTATAGAATTTTTTTAGTAATTCTAAATTCAAATAAAATTTAACATCAAGTGCAAATGCAATTTTGTAAAATAAAATTTAAAAGTTATTTGTAAAAAACAATTGAAAATGAATTAAAATGTTTATATAATATAAAAAATTATAAAGTAAAAGGAGATAGAAATGGCAGAAATAATTGATGGAAAAATGTTAGCAAAGGAAATAAGAGAAAAATTAAAAAAACAAGTTGAAAAAGAAAATTTAAAACCTAAATTAGCTGTAATTTTGTGCGGTGATGATCCAGCATCTAAAGTATATGTGCGCAATAAAAGTAAGGCATGTGATGAGGTTGGAATAGAGTTTAAAGAGTATTTACTTCCAACTGAAACCACTCAAGAAGAATTGATAAGCTTAATAGACAAGCTAAATAAGGATAAAAAAATAGATGGAATTTTATTGCAAAGCCCTATTCCAAAAGGATTAAATATACAAGAAGCCTTTGAAAGGATTTTACCAGAAAAAGATGTAGATGGATTTAATCCATATAATGTAGGAAAATTAGCAATAGGTGAAGAAGGTTTTGTACCTTGTACTCCGCTTGGAATAATGAAAATGTTTGAAAAATATAAAATAGATTTAGAAGGAAAGAAAGCTGTTGTTGTTGGAAGAAGCAATATAGTTGGAAAACCAATGGCACAATGTTTGCTTGCAAAACATGCCACAGTTACAATTTGCCATTCGAGAACTAAAGAATTAGAAAAAGAATTAAAAGATGCAGATGTTGTAGTTGCAGCAGTTGGAAAGAGAAATATTATAAAAGAAGATATGATAAAAAAAGGTGCAGTTGTAATTGATGTTGGTATGAATGTAAATGAAAAGGGAAAACTATGCGGCGATGTTGATTTTGAAAATATATCAAAAAAAGCATCATATATAACACCAGTACCAGGTGGAGTTGGACCTATGACTGTAGCAATGCTTATGAATAATGTTATTAAAGCATATAAGTTAAAAATAAAAAAAGAACAAAAATAATAATAGGCAAAAATAATAATAAATAAAAATAATAATCAAATAATAAAAAAATCAATATAATAAATAATTAGAATGATATAAAAAATATTATAAAAGAGTTATAGAAACATTAAAAATAAAAGGATGTATAATGATTGCAGAGGTAATAATTAATAGTAGCGTAAAAACATTAAATAGAACATTTGATTATGAGATTCCCGAAAGCTTAGATGTGCATATCGGGACTAGAGTTTTTGTGCCTTTTGCAAGGAAGAAAGAATTAGAAGAGGGAATTGTTGTTGGAATAAAAGAAACCTCAGAATTTAAAGTAAAAGAAATTGCAGGACTCCAAGAAGAACAGATAAATGAAGATTATATTGAACTTGCTAAATGGATGTCACATAGATATTTCTGTAATATATCAGACTGCTTAAAATTAATGTTACCACCAGGAAGGACTTCAAAAAATATACTTAATAGAGTAAAGGAAAAGAGAATAAATATAGTAACTTTAGCAAAAGACGAAGATGAAATCTTGCAAGATATAGAGAATGGAATAATAAAATCAGAAAAACAAAAAAGAGTTTTAGAGTTTTTGATAAATAATGGAAATGCTACTATTAGTGATATAGAACTTTTTACTGATGCATCTAGTAGCATAGTAAAAACTCTTATAAAAAACAACTATCTAGAACAGAACAGCACTCAGATAGATAGAAATCCTTTTTTAAACAGAAAGATTGTGAAAACTGTGGATTTAAATCTTACAGATGAACAAAAAATTGCATACAATAATATTAAGGAGGATGGAAAATATTTATTATATGGAATAACAGGTTCAGGTAAAACAGAAATTTATTTAAGATTAATTGGAAAAATGCTAAAGCAAAATAAAAGCAGCATAATGTTAGTTCCAGAGATTTCATTAACTCCACAAACAGTTGATAGATTTATTTCAAGATTTGGAGAAAAACATATAGCTGTTTTGCATAGTAAGTTATCAATTGGAGAAAGATATGATGAGTGGAATAAAATAAAATCAGGAGAAGCAAAAATCATTATAGGTGCAAGATCTGCTATATTTTCTCCAGCAGTAGATTTAGGATTAATCATAATTGATGAAGAGCATGATGAATCTTATCAATCAGAGATGACTCCTAGATATGATGCAAGGGAAGTTGCAGAATATATTTCAGAAAAAAAGCATATCCCACTTCTACTAGGAAGTGCTACACCAGATATGAATACTTTTTATAAAGCAAAAGAAGGGGATTATCAGTTATTGACTTTGAGTAAAAGGGCAAATAATTCAAAACTTCCAACAGTCGAGATTGTTGATTTAAGAGAAGAACTAGCAAATGGCAATAAATCAATGATTAGCAAAAAGCTTTATGAAGAGATTAGAAAAAATATAGATAATAAAAAACAAACTATTTTATATTTGAATAGAAGAGGATTTTCAACTTTTGTTATGTGTAGAGATTGTGGATATACTGTAAAATGTAAGAGGTGCAACATCACTCTAACATATCATAAATATACTCACAAGCTAAAATGTCATTATTGTGGCTATGAACAAAATGAAGTAACAGAATGTCCAGAGTGCAAAAGCAAGAATATAAGATATTTTGGATCAGGTACACAAAAGTTAGAAGAAGAAATAAACAAATTATTTCCAGAGGCTACAACCATAAGAATGGATATAGATACAGTTTCTAAGAAAAATTCACATGAGAAAATTTTAAGCAAGTTTAGAGATGAAAATATAGATATTTTAATTGGTACTCAAATGGTAGTAAAAGGTCACCATTTTCCAAATGTTACATTAGTTGGAGTAATTGCAGCTGATGGAAGTCTAAATATTGGTGACTTTAGAGCAAATGAAAAAACTTTTCAAATTTTAACACAGGTTGCAGGAAGAGCAGGTAGAGAAAAAGATGAAGGAAGAGTTATAATTCAAACTTATAATCCTGATAATTATGCAATCGAATTTTCAAAATCACAGGATTATGATTTATTATATGATACAGAAATCGACATCAGAAAACAATTGAAATATCCGCCATTTTGCGATATAATATTAATAGATATGTCTGCAAAAAATTTAAAAGAATTAAAGGATGTTTCAAAAAGAGTTCATGCTTATTTAAAAGATAGAGTTATAAATGAAAGGTTTGGAGTATTACTTTATAGCCCAGTACCATCTCCAATTGACAAGATTAAAGATAGATACAGAATGAGGATAATAATAAAATGTAAGTATGATGAGAGAATTAATAATCTATTAAATGATTGTTTGCAGGAATTTTATAAAATGAAAACATATACTTCAAGAATAGCGATAGAGCTAAATCCAAACAATATGTTGTAATATATGGTGTGCTGAAAGGAGAATTAAATGGCATTAAGAGAAGTAAGAAAAGAAGGAGACGAAATTTTAAGAAAAAAATCAAGAAAAGTTGAAGTAATTGATGATAAAATTAAAGAATTAATCAAGGACATGGATGAAACTATGCATTATTCTAATGGCGTAGGAATTTCTGCTGTTCAGGTTGGAGTTCTTAAAAGAGTGATTGTAATTGACATTAATTATGATGGAACACCTTCTTTAGTATTGATAAATCCAGAAGTAGTAAAAACAAAAGGAAGCCAAGAATGTCAAGAGGGATGTTTAAGTTTTCCAAATAAATTTGCAAAAGTCATAAGACCTAGTGAAGTTACAGTTAAAGCTTTAGATGAAAATGGAAAAAAGATTACAGTTAGAGGAAAAGGAATTCTTGCAGAAGCACTTTTACATG
This sequence comes from uncultured Clostridia bacterium, assembly GCA_947623725.1. Lineage (GTDB taxonomy): Bacteria > Bacillota > Clostridia > TANB77 > CAG-508 > CAG-793. Next base: position 11,355 of record CANQHI010000019.1, read on the forward strand.
AAATAGATCATTTAGATGGAATTCTTTTTATTGATGTAATGGAGCCAGGAACTCTTGAATATGTAGAAAATAAAGAAGACTAGAAAGCTTATAGGTGAAGCTTAAAACCTAAATATATTTATAAGGAAAAAATCTAATGAGAATAATTTTTATGGGAACACCTGATTTTGCACAAAAATCATTAAAGGCATTATATGAATCTGGAAATGAAATAATAGCAGTAGTTACAAATCAAGATAAGCCGAAGGGAAGGGGAATGAAATTAATAGCTTCCCCAGTTAAAGAATATGCATTAGAAAAGAATTTAAAGGTTTATCAGCCGATAAAAATTAGAAAAAATATGGATTTTATAAATGAAATTAAAAGTCTAAATCCTGATTTACTTTGTGTAGTAGCTTATGGAAAGATACTTCCTAAAGAATTACTAGACATTCCAAAATATGGAGCCATAAATGTTCATGGATCTCTTCTTCCAAAATATAGAGGTGCTGCACCAATTCAATGGGCAGTATTAAATGGAGATAAAGAAACTGGAATAACTACAATGTTCATGGACGAAGGTATGGATACAGGAGATATGATATTAAAAGAAAAGGTTATAATAGGAGAAGATGAAACAACAGGAGAATTATGGGAAAGAATGTCAAGTGTTGGAGCAAAACTTTTAGTTGAAACTGTAAACAAATTAGAAGAAGTAGTGGGAAAAATCAAATCAGCCAATAAAGACATGAAAAATATTATAGAAAACAAAATAACAGATGATACTCAAAAAGAAGAATTAAAAGAAGAAATAAAAAATAAAATAGGAGCAGAAAAACAAGAGGGAGAATTTACTATTGCACCAATGTTAGAAAAAGAGATGGCTTTAATTGATTGGAATAAAAGTGCTAAACAAATAAAAGATTTAGTTAGAGGATTAAATCCAATAATGGGAGCTTATTCATTTTTAGAAGGCAAAAAAATAAAAATATGGAAAGTAAAAGACCTTAAAAAAATAGATGGAATTGAAGACGATAATATGCAAAATGGTGAGGTTATAATCTCAGATAAGAAAAAAGGTTTATTTATAAAAACGGCAAATGGAATAATTGAAGTATTAGAAATTCAAGGTGAAAATAGCAAAAAAATGGATATAAAATCTTTTTTAAATGGCAATCAAATAAAAGAAAAAGTAGTATTTTCTAATAAAATTTTATAAAAAGCTTCTTATGATAACTTCTTCTTTTTAGGTAAAAATACCATCTAATAGTATTCTATTAGGTGGTATTTTCTAGACTAAAAAGTATTTGATTTACAAAAAAGCATTTAATTTATTTATATTCTCTCTTTGGAATTTATTAAAATTTTTTAGTAAATCAGTTGTGCTATCTTCGATACATAAATTACAATTTAAGATTTTTTGACATTCAATAACGCCCATAAGTGTGCCTTGTATCATCATCTCAGCAATATGAGAATTTGTACTATCTCTCAAAAGATTCATCTTTATTCCATAACAACTCATCATTTTAGTATATCTTGGAGTATCTTCTGGAATTTCTCCATATTTTTCAAAATGTTGATTTACTTGATGTAAAATGTTTGAATATTGTGAATACATAGAAACTAAAAGTTTTTTCATTTCTTTGTCAGAAATTTTATTTGTTAAAAAAGATATGCTACTCATACCCATTTGGGCAATCTTGCTAATCTCATTTAAAACAGCTAAATCAATATCGAAACAATTAAAGTCATCAGTTGAGTTACAAGACTCATTAGATTTCTTATTATCTGAAGATTCATCAGAAAGTTCAGGTTTTCTAGAATCAGTGATATTGTCAGATATATTGCTTTTCTTCTCATTTTCTTTTGAATCCATAGTGATATCTTGAGTGCTATTTTTGAGTGATTTATTCTTATCCATAAAAATTTTCCTTTCTATATAAAGTTGATTTATCATATTTTGCCCATAATCTGAAAAAATATTATTGAAATAAGCAAAAAACTAGAGTATACTTAAAAAGAATAATAACAAAAAGGAGCAATCTTCAAAAAATGGAATGGACCAAAGAACAAAAACAAGCAATTGAAAAAAACGGATCAAATATTTTAGTATCTGCATCTGCAGGATCTCGGAAAAACTAGTGTATTAGTAGAAAGAATAATCAACAAAGTAATTAATCAAAAAATTGATATTGATAAACTTTTAGTTGTTACTTTCACGAATGCGGCAGCAAGTGAAATGAAGCAAAGATTTTTAGATGCGATTTATAAAAATATTGATAAAAATCCAAATGATGAGTATTTGCAAAAACAAATACTTTTGTTAAATAGAGCTCATATCAGCACTATTCACTCTTTTTGTTTAGATGTAATTAGAAATAATTTTTTTGAACTTGGAATTCCTGCAAATTTTAGAGTTGCAGATACAACAGAAATAAGCATAATGAAACAAGAAGTAATTGAAGATATTTTTGAAAAAAAATATGAAGAAAATAGTGAAGATTTTATAAAATTGTTAGAATTGTATACAACATATAAAAGTGATGATTTTCTAAAAGAAATTATTTTAAATATATATGAATTTACCAGATGTGTACCAAATCCAGAAAAATGGCTTGAAGAGAAGATTGAATTATTAAATATAAAAGAAGAAGATTTTTCGGAAACTATCTGGGGTAAAATGTTATTTTCTAATGCCAAAAAATTAATAAAAGATGCAATATCTAATCTTGAAATTTCAAGAAATATACTTGAAGGACAAAGTGAATTAGTAGATTGCATGGCTTTAGTAATGCAAGATTTTGATGATATATCAAGAATAAATACCGATACTTGGGATAATTTGTATAAGGGAATATGTGACAAAGAATTTGATAGGTGGTCAGGAAAAAGAAAATTTTCTTCTGAAGAAATTAATAAAATAAAAAATGATGCAAAAATATATAGAGATGAAGCAAAATCTTTAGTTGATTCAGAATTAAGAAACTTAATAAGTTGTACTTCAAAAGATGCAATAGAAGATATTAGAGCAATGTATCCAATTTTAAAATCAATAGAAGCTTTAGTATTGGATTTTTCAAGTGAATTTGAGAGAAGGAAAAGAGAAAAAAATATTGTTGATTTTTCTGATATAGAGCACTTAGCTTTAAAACTCTTAATAGATGAAAGTGGAAGAAAAACAAAAATCGCAGAAAAATATAATTTTGAAGAAATAGATGTTGACGAATATCAAGATATTAATTTAATTCAAGAGAGTTTATTAAACAGTGTTTCTAATGGAAAAAATATTTTTATGGTTGGAGATGTAAAGCAAAGTATTTATAGATTTAGACAAGCAAGACCTGACTTGTTTTTAAGTAAATATGAAAAATATAAAAAAGATGACACTGAAGAAAATAACTTAAGCACTGATACTAAAATACAGCTTTATAGTAATTTTAGAAGTAGAGAAACAGTAATTAATTTAACTAATCAAATATTTGAATGTATAATGAGCAAAGAATTAGGCGAAATGAATTATGATAAAGATGAATATTTGAATTTTGCTGGAGATTTTAATGAACCAAAAATAGATTGTATAGCAGAGCTAAATGTAATAGAGCTTGAAGATACGAACGAAGCTCTAGATGAATCAAAGGAAGAAATTGATATTAAAGAAACAGAACTAGAAGATAGTGAAGATGAAGAGCTTCTAGAAAAGTCAGTTTTAGAAGCACGATTTACGGCTACAAAAATAAAAAAACTTGTAGATAAAGGTTATAATTATAAGGATATATCTATTCTTTTAAGAAGTCCTTCAAACATTGCACCAATATATGAAAAAGAATTAATTGAGCAAGGAATACCTGTATTTTCAGATACTGCTTCAGAATATCTTGCATCAATAGAAATTGATACTATTATTTCAATATTGAAAATAATCGATAATCCACTTCAAGATATTCCTCTTGTAACTGTTCTAAGATCTCCAATTTTTAGTTTTACTGAAAATGAATTAATGGAAATAAGACTTAATAAAGTTAAAGTACCATTTTTTAGAGCATTGCAAAAAACAGAAACTGAAAAGGTAAAAAGATTTTTAAATTTACTAGATGAATGGAAAAAAGATGAAAAAGAATTACCTTTAGACGAATTGATTTGGAAGATATATTCTCAAACTGGATATTATCATTATGTAAGATTAATGCCTAATGGTAAGTTAAGACAGGCTAATCTAAAAAAACTATTTGAAAAAGCTAAAGATTATGAAAAGATTAGTTTTAAAGGGGTATTTAATTTTATTACATTTATCGAAAAGATTTCTAAAGAAAAGTCAAGTATACAAGAAGCAAAGATAATTGGCGAAAATGATGATGTTGTCAGAATTATGAGTATACATAAAAGCAAAGGATTAGAATTTCCAATAGTTTTTTTATGCGGTGTAGATAAACAAATAAATTTGAGAGATTTGAATGAAAAAATCGTTTTTGATCAAGATATTGGAATAGGTGTCAACTTAATAAAAGATGGTTTAAATTATTCTACTTTGAGTAAAGAAGCAATAAGAATGAAAATGAGAAAAGAAGCTATCTCAGAAGAAATGAGAGTTTTATATGTAGCACTAACTAGAGCAAAAGAAAAATTGGTTATAGTGGGTGCAGACAGAAAGGTAAAGAGAGATTTAGAGAAAAAGAAGGCTGAATTAGAAAAGTATAAAAGAATTGCAGGATTGAGTCCAAAATTAGTTGGAAGTTATATAAGATATTTAGACTGGATTGAACTTGTATATTTATATAATCCAAGACTAAGCCTAAAATTAGATGTAATAGACAAAAATTCACTTATTAATTTAAAAAAAGAAAAGAGTGAAGAACTAGAAGAAATAAATTTTAATAGAAAAGTAGACAAAGAAAAATATAAAAAAGTTGATGAATTACTAAATTGGGAATATAAGTATAAGAATGCTGTTGAACTACCAAGTAATGCATCTGTAACTCAATTAAAAGAAGAAAATCAGAATAAAGATGGCAAAGAATTAGAACAAGGAAATGATGAACTACAAAATTTATATGTAAATAATTTTAACAATACTTTAGAGAATGATTATTTTGAGAATAAACGTGATAGAGAAATTAAAGGTGCAAGATTAGGAACTTTAATACATTTAGCCTTACAAAAAATTAGTATAACAACAAAGAATATTGAAGAATTAATTGAATCATTAAAAATTACTCAAGACGAAAAAGATGCATTAAGGAAAAATGAATCTATTTTGGAAGATTATATGAAGTCAGAACTTTTTGAGGATTTAAAACAAGCAAAAGAAATAAATAAGGAAAAACCATTTTATATGAAAATACCTTATGAAGGTACAGAAGAAAATGTTTTAGTACAAGGTGTTATTGATTTATATTATGTTGACAAGAATGATAAATTAATACTTGTAGATTATAAAACAGATAGAAATGTAAGTGAGAAAGATTTAAAAGACAGATATAATTATCAATTAAGTTTGTATAAACAAGCAATAGAAAAATCTTTAAAAAGGAAAGTTGATAAAACAATGATATATTCAACTTTTTTAGGAAAAACAATAGAAATTGTTAATATATAATTTTAAATAAATATATTAGAAATTATAAAAAACATTAAGGAAAAAAATAGAAATTAATAGACAATAAAAAATAATAAACATTATAATTGATAAATTTCAATAAAAATAATATAAATAAGGAGTCTTACATAAAATATGAGAATAGACAAGTTTTTAAAGGTATCAAGAATAATAAAACGTAGAACAATTGCTAATGAAGCAGCTGATAATGGAAGAATTTCAGTAAATGGAAGAGTAGTAAAACCAAGTTATGAAATTAAAATTGGTGATATTGTAGAGATAAAATTTGGAAATAATACATCAAAATTTAAGATTACAGCAATTCCAAAAGGTCAAAATTGCAATGCAAGTGAAGTAATAGAGTTATTATAAAATATATGTGATAGGAGAAAATATGCTTGAGAAATGTAATATATGTCCAAGAAATTGTAAAGTTAATAGATTAGATGGAGAAATAGGCTTTTGTAAATGTGATGATAAAATAAAATTAGCATTAGTTTCTATACATAAGTATGAAGAGCCTTGTATTAGTGGAAAAAATGGTTCTGGAACAATATTTTTTAGCAATTGTAATTTAAGATGTATATATTGTCAAAATTATGAAATAAGCCAAGAAGGAGTTGGAAAAGAAGTCTCTATCCAAAGATTAGCTGAAATTTTTATTGAACAACAAAATAGAAATGTAAACAATATAAATCTAGTAACACCAACAATGTATGTTTATCAAATAATAGAAGCTATTAAAATTGCAAGGAAAAATGGATTAAAGCTTCCTATTATATACAATTCAAATGGATATGAAAATATAGAAACCATTAAAGCGCTAGATGGATATATAGATGTATATTTGCCAGACTTAAAATATTTTTATGATGAAATAGCAATAAAATATTCAAATGCACCAAATTATTTTGATGTAGCGACTAAAGCAATACAAGAAATGTATAGACAAGTTGGAAAAGTAGAACTTGACAAAGATGGTATTATAAAAAAAGGAGTAATAATAAGGCATTTGATCCTTCCAAACTATATACAAAACTCTAAAAATATTTTAAAATGGATAAAAGATGATATGCCAAATAGTGTATTTGTAAGTATAATGGCACAATATTTTCCAACATATAAAGCAAAGAAAGATAATTTATTAAATAGAAAAGTTTCATTAAAAGAATATAATGAGATTCAAAATTATATTTACAAAATTGGATTAGAAAATGGATACATACAAGACTTAGAAGATTGTGAAGAAGGATATGTACCAAATTTTAATTTTGAAAATGTATAGAAATTAAACCATATAAATTACTTTATTATTGCTTGTAAAAGACGAAAATATACACTTTTGGAGTAATAAAAAATTATGTAATAAAAATGTAATAAAAAAAATAAGCAAATTATATTGATAAAAAAAAAGTATTGTAGTATATTAAGAATATATATTACTGGAAAAACAAAGGAGGAACAAGATATGGAAGAAAATGAATCAAAAGAATATACAAAAGTTCCAGCGAAGGTTGGTATGTGGTCAAGTTTCAAAAGTTATTGGTTACAACCTATAGTTTTAGAGTTAACACCTTATCAAAAGAAAATATTTAAGGAAGTAAGCAACTTCTGGAATCAAGAAGTTTATTATGATAAAGGATTTCATTTAAGACCAAGACAAGATTTTGCACAACCAGCTGAGCCTGAAGTAAATGTAACGTTATAAACATAAAAAGATACTATCTTTATAGTAGTATCTTTTTATGCTATTAAAAAAATATTTTAAAAAAGCAATATTTTTATATTGCTTTTTAGTTGTACCTAAAAATATTAATTTTTTACAAATCGTAAAAGTATGTATATTATTAAATTTTGGTCAAGTGAAAAAGTGAATGCAATTTTATTATTAAATTTTCATATTAAATCTAAAAACAACTTGAAAAATAAATATATATATAATAGAATAAAATTGTTCAAAAAGATAATAATTAATTTAAGGAGGATTATAATTATGTCAATAAGAATAGGTATTAATGGATTTGGAAGAATAGGAAATCTTGCATTCCAAGCCGCTTTAGAAAAGGAGAATGTAGAAGTCGTTGCAATAAATGATCCATTTATAGAAGCTGATTACATGGCTTATATGGTAAAATATGATACAATACATGGAAAATTTAAAGGAGAAGTTCATGCACAAGGAAATACATTAGTTGTAAATGGAAAAGAAGTTAAAGTTTACAACGAAATGGATCCACACAATATACCATGGGGACAAGATGGAGTAGATTATGTATTAGAATGTTCTGGAGTATTTACTACAATGGAAAAGGCTAATGCACATTTAGAAGCAGGAGCTAAAAAAGTAGTAATTAGTGCACCTTCAAAAGATGCTCCAATGTTTGTAATGGGAGTAAATGAAGATACTTATGATTCATCTATGAATATAGTTTCAAATGCATCTTGCACAACAAACTGTCTAGCACCACTTGCAAAAGTTATTAATGATAAATATGGAATAGTAGATGGATTAATGACAACAGTTCATAGCACAACAGCTACACAAAAAACAGTTGATGGAGCTTCTAAAAAAGATTGGAGAGGTGGTAGAGCAGCAGCTGGTAACATAATACCATCATCAACAGGAGCTGCAAAAGCTGTAGGAAAAGTAATTCCATCACTAAATGGAAAATTAACAGGTATGGCATTTAGAGTACCAACACTTGATGTTTCAGTAGTTGATTTAACTTGTAATTTAGCAACACCAACAACTTATGAAGATATATGCAATACAATGAAAGAAGCAGCAGAAGGATCAATGAAAGGAATTATTGAATATGTTGACGAAGATGTTGTTTCTTCAGATTTCATAAGTGATGAACATACTTCAATATTTGATGCAAAAGCAGGAATTGGTTTAACTGATACATTTGTTAAACTAGTTGCTTGGTATGATAATGAGTGGGGATATGCTCATAAACTTGTAGATTTAGCTTGCCACATGGCAGAAAAAGACGGAAATCAATAAATAAAAAGAAGGGTTCTATAAAAATAGGATACCTTCTTTTTTATGTATATTATATAATTTTTTCATATTTATGTTTTATATCATAAGAAGTTTAAAGTTTACACAAAGAATCTGATATTCTCTTTACTATTTATTATCGTTAGTAGCTTTGATTTCTTTATTTTCATTTTTGTCTTTTACACTTTCAGCTATAGCGCCTAAGCTTGCTAAACTTGAAGTTGCTTCAAATGGAATAAATACTTTATTAGCATCACCGTTTGCAACATCTTGCAAAGTTTCTAGAGATTTAAGTTGTACTAAAGTTTGACTTGGATTTGCTTTCATCATAGCACCATAAACCATTTTAACTTCATCAGCCTTAGCTTCGGCAACTCTTCTTATAGCATCTGCATCACCGACAGCTCTTCTAATTTTAGCTTCTCTATCAGCATCAGCTTGAAGAATAGCAGCTTCTTTTTCACCTTGAGCTTTAAGAACAGCAGCTTGTCTTTCACCTTCTGCTTGAAGGATTGCAGCTCTTTTATTTCTTTCTGCATTCATTTGCTTTTCCATTGCATCTCTAATATCTTGTGGAGGAGTAATATCTTGAACTTCAACTCTTTCAATAGTACAGCCCCACTTGCTAGTTGCTTCATCAAGAATTGCTCTTAATTTATCATTAATAACATCTCTTGAACTAAAAGTAGAATCTAAATCCATTTTACCAATTAAATCTCTCATTGTTGTAACAGAAAGATATTCAATACCTTTCTTTAAACTTTGAATCTCATAAACTGCTTTTGCAGGATCAATTACTTTATAAAATACAACAGTATTAATTTTAATAGTAACATTATCCTTAGTAATAACTTCCTGAGGAGCAACGTCTAAGGTTTGTTGTTTTAAGCTAACAATGCAACGAACATGATCAACAAATGGAATTATTATTGTTAAACCAGCATCTGCAACTTTATGAAATTTTCCTAATCTTTCTATAATATACACTTCGGATTGTCTAACTATTTTTATACTTAGTGCTAAACAAATTATAACTAATATAATCAATATGATTAAAAACCACATAGATTAAACCTCCTTAATTAAAACTAAATTAATTATATCATGTTTTTAGCAAAAAATAAAGAGTTTTTGCTAATATTACTAAGAATATTACAAAAAAATTACAAAAGTATTAAATTATAGAAACAATAAGAAAATTTATTGCTTAAATAAGGTAAAAGTTATAAAATGAAAAAGATTAATAAATAATTATTAGGGAGGATTAGAAAATGGCAACGTTAAATCCATTGGAGAAAAAGGCACGTGCTTCATTCATAAAAGGATTATTAATATCAGGACTTATAGGAATAATAATAATAGCATTATTAGTATTATGGATTTTTAAATTAAATGGAAAAGAAAAAGAAAGAATTGCAGCACAAAAAACTGTTGTAATCTTAAAATCAGAAGTAAAATCAGGTGAAGAAATAACATCTGATATGTTAACGACTCAGCTTGCAAATGCGGAAGTTGCAACTGCGGGATCTATTACAATGAGTCAATTTGCTGAATTATCTGAAATATCAGATGAAGCTGGAAATTTGATACCTATTAAAATTTTAGCAAAAATCGATATACCAGCTAAGAGTATATTAACAGCAGATATGATTTCAACAGAAGAAGAAGTTGTTACAAATGACTTAAGAGAGCAAGAATATAATATGATAGTGCCAATTACAAATCTTGAAAGTGGAGATACAATAGATATAAGACTTAGATTACCTAGTGGAGAAGATTATATAGTTATTTCTAAGAAAAAGGTAACATTAACTGATTTAGGAGGAGTATATTCTACAGAAACATTATTATTAAATGTAACTGAAGAAGAGATCTTAACTATGAGTGCGGCTATTGTTGATGCATACCAAATAGCAGGAAGCAAATTATATGCAACAAAATACACTGATCCAGGACTTCAAAGCAAAGCTTCTTCAACGTATGTACCATCACAAGCAACTGTAAGATTAGTTGATACAGATCCTAATATAGTTGCAACTGCAAGAAATGAATTAATTAATAGATATAATAATACTTATGCACAATATAGACAAGGTGTAAATGATGCTTTAGGTGCAATTGATGAAACAATTAAATCATCAGGAATAGAATCAAATACAGAATCAGAAATTGCAACACAAGAAGCAGAAAGAAAAACGTATCTTGAATCAGTTTATGGGGCAGAATAAATATATTAGATGAAATTATAAATAAAGAAAGGATAGATAAAATTGGAGCAAATAGGTTTTATTGGGACATATGATAAAAAAGACTTAATTCTTAATATTGCTAGAGTTTTAACAAACTTTAATAAAAAAGTTTTAATAGTTGATGCAACAACAATGCAAAGATTAAGATATGTTGTTCCAAGAATTGAAAATGCACAGGGAAATACTTATATAAGTGAATATATAGAAATTGACGTAGCATTAGGATTTATGAACTACAATGGAATAATGCAATATTTAGGACATGGATTAAATTATGACATAATTTTAGTTGATACAGATAATATTCAAACATTAAATTCATTTATGCTACCAAATTCACCAAAAAACTTTTTTGTGACATCATATGATGAATATGAATTAAAAAAAGGATTAGAGATTTTTAGATTTTTACAACAACAAATGGAAATATATAAAGTTATATATTCAGCAAATATTACAAGTAAAGAAGATGAGTACTTAAACCATTTAGTAGAAGGCACTAATGTTGTATGGAAAAAAGAAAAAGTAGAATTTGCAGATACAATTAATGATAGAAAAGCAACATTAGAAAATCAATTGACAAAAGATATTATTTTAAAAAACTATACATCAACATATAAAGACAGTTTAGAATATTTGATTTCATTAATGGTTGGTGAATACATCAATCAATCAGATATAAGAAGAATGATAAAAAAAATGTAGAAAGGAACATAAGTTAAAAATGTCAATTATAACATTTATAAATAAAGACATGAAGGAAAGTGGACAAACATTATCAGTGGCTGCAATTGCAACACTTATGGCTATAGAACATAATTATAGAATATTAGTTATTTCTACAGATTTTAATGATAAAACTATGGAGGATTGTTTCTTTAATAGTATAGGTGGTATAGGTGGAAAAATAAAAAATCTTTATTCTAAATCGCTTAATGCAGATATTGCAAATGGATTAGAGGGATTAATAAGAATGTTCGCAAGCAATAGAGCAGATAAAGATGTAATTAGAAGTTATACAAAACCGATTTTAAAGGATAGATTAGATATATTACAACCACCAAAAACAAAAGATTTCAAAGAATATTCCAACATTTCAACATATTTTTCGCAAATAGCAGATGTAGCTAATACAGCTTATGATATGGTGTTAGTAGATTTGTCAAATAAAGTTTCAGAAGAGAATACTAGAAAACTTATGGATATTTCTTCATTAGTAGTTGTAGGGCTTAATCAAAATATGAAATCTATGATAAACTTTGAAATGCTGAAAAAAGAAGATGAATTTTATAGGAGAACAAACGTATTAATACTTATTGGAAAATATAATCTTCATTCGAAATATACAGCAAAAAATATAGGAAGATTTTTAAAAGAAAAAAATGTTCCTATTGTGGTACCATATAGTATACTTTTTGCAGACGATTGCACAGAGGGAAAAATTTTAGATTATTTCTTATCATTGCAGGCTCTTAGAAGTGGTGATACTAAAAATTTATATTTTTGTGCACAAGTTAGAGAAGCGGTAGAAAAAATAGATTATTTAAGACAAGCATATGAATTTGGACTTAATAAATAATATTACTTAAGATAAATTAAAAACAAACAGATCGAGAAAGGAGCATTATAAAATTATGTTAATCAACCTTATAATTATTGCAGTAATTTTATTTGCAATTTATGCATTAGTTAAAAGAAACATAAAAAAGACTCAAGATGCAGAAGTAGAGGAAAATGTTGTAGTTGATGATAAAACATATACTTTAGAAATGATGATGAATTTCATAAAAAAGAGATTAGATGAAATTACTAAAGTAAACCTTTACGATTTAGGTCTTTCAGAAGAGGAACTAAAAAGAAGAAAGAATAAAAAGTATGAGTTAAAAAAAGCATTAAAAGGATGTACATATGGAGATGTAAATGATAAAAAATATGTAAAAGAACTTATATTTGATTTACTTGTAAAAGAATATGGGGTTGATGAAACAAATGTATCAAAAGCAATACCATTTGATGTTCCATCACTTTTAACACCTCAGGATAAATTTGATATAATAATTTATATGTATAAAAAAGACTTTGGATATGAAGCTTTGACTCAACTTATAAAGAAATATCATTTAGCAGAGCTTAAATATACATCGGGAGATGCAAAGCCTTCTTATGTTATTACTCCAGAAGAAATAAGTGATATATATGATAAGGAAAACTTTACTTTAAATTTTGAAGATAAATTAATGGTAGTTGTGCAGAGAATTTATCAAAGATATAAGGGATACAGTTCTATCGACGAAGTAAGAGATATGAATATAGATGGTGTATCAGGTGGTGTATCTGGATTACCAGAAAGTTTCTTAAGCCAAGTTGCACAAACAGATAGTAGTTACTTAAATCAAGTTATGGATCATAAAGTTCCACGTGCTTGTGATAGTATATGGATATTTTTCCAAGGTAAATCAATACGTTTAGAGTTTTTATCATTTGGTACAGAAGCAGAGCTAAAAAGGGTATGTCAAAATATTTATAAATACAATAACCCAGGACAGCTTTCAGATACAAATGGTTACAAGATTAATGAAATGAAAGA
>CANQHI010000020.1 GCA_947623725.1 uncultured Clostridia bacterium
GTACTTTTGATTTTCTTGCTAGGCATAGCAATAAATAATACTCCTTCAGGATTTTCGATAACTTTGATTTCGTGAACAACGAATTCATTATCGAATGTTACAGAGGCAACAGCTTTTAATCTGTTTTCTGTACTTACTTTTCTTAATCTTACATCTGTTATTTCCATTGTTATATGTTCTCCTTCCAAAGTTTTGTTGTAGTACGTTATTATGTACTACTATTTTATTCGCTATTTTTTTGTTTTTCCCTTCTTATTTTTTACAAAAAATTACATTTTGACATTTTATTTTTATTAAAAAATGAATAAAGCCATGATTTGCAACATTATAATCTTTTCATTTTAGTTTTTTATCTTGTTTTTTTTTGTTTCCTGTATTATAATGAGTGTGCAATTATATAAAATTTTAGTTTTAATATATAATATACTGCATAATATATTAAGAGATATATAGATAGGAGATGACATATTTGGCAAATATTCAAGAAATTAGACAATATAAAAATATATATATGATTGGAATTGGTGGAGCAAGTATGAGTGGTATTTCTGAAATACTAAAATACTGGGGATTTAATGTTGCTGGTTCTGATGTTCACGCTTCTTCAGTTATAGACAAACTAATCAGTTCTGGTATTCCAGTTTCTATTGGACATAATCCCGAAAATGTTACTGGTTCTGATTTAGTAGTATATTCTGCTGCAATATCGAAAAAGGATCCAGAACTTATAAAAGCTAAAGAACTTGGAATTCCTACAGTTGAAAGAAAAGAATTCTTAGGTGCTATTACTCGTGCTTTTAGAAATACTATTTGTGTTTCTGGTACTCATGGCAAATCTACAACAACTTCAATGGTTTCTATGTGCTTTTTAGAAGCAAAGCAAGATCCTACTATTCAAATAGGTGCTATCTTAGATGATATTGATGGAAATTATAGAGTTGGAAATAGCGAAATCTTTATTTTAGAAGCTTGTGAATATTCTGAAAGCTTTTTAAAGTTTTCTCCAAAGGCAGAAATTATCTTAAATATTGATAATGATCACTTAGATTATTATAAAACTTTTGATAATTTAAAAGAAGCTTTTATCAAATATGTTAAACTTTTACCAGACGATGGAATTTTAGTTTATAATGCAGATGATACAAATTGTTCTCATATATCTCAATATACTAAGGCAAAAAGTATAACATTTGGATTAAAAAATTCTAATGCTAATTTTACAGCAAAGAATATCAATTTTGATGTAAATGGTTATCCTTCATTTGATGTATATCATAACAATGTTTTTTATAAAACTATTAAACTATCAATTCCTGGAAAGCATAATATTTTAAATGCATTAGCTTGCATAGCCCTATGTGATGAATTTGGACTTGATAGATTTGATATTAAAAATGCTTTGGCAAAATATAAAGGTGTTGAAAGAAGATTTCAATATTTAGGAAAAATAAATGGTGCTTCAGTTTATGATGATTATGGTCATCATCCAACAGAAATTACTGCTACTGCAGAAGCTCTAAAAAAGAAAGATTTTAATCACTCTTGGGTTATTTTTCAGCCTCATACATACAGTAGAACTAAGAATTTACTTGATGATTTTGCTAACTGTTTATTAAATTTTGATAATATTATCATAACTGATATATATGCTGCTCGTGAGGAAAACATTTACAATGTTAGTTCTAAAGATATAGTTGAGAAAATTGATACTTTAGGAAGAAAAGCTTATTATATTTCTGATTTTGATGACATTATTGAATTCTTGAAACGAAATGTAAAACCTAATGATGTTATCATTACTCAGGGTGCAGGAACAATCACTGAACTTGGTCATAAACTTGTTGAACAATAAAAAAAATATAATTAATTCTAATATCTTATTATTTTTATATAAAGTTTAAGATATTTTGAATTAATTATATTTTTTTATTACATTTCTTAATAATCTGATGTAGAAAGTGTTGGATAAGTAAAAACTTCACCATTTCCTGAAACATCACCATTAGCTATATGTGAATTTTCGAAATCTCCTCTTCCCTTTAAAAAATTCTTATGATAATCCACTCCAGAAGGAGAACCAGAACCTAATATTATTGGATCATCCCAAGTTACATCGACTGCATACCAATTTCCATCATCCATTTTTACTTCATTCCATGCATGTGCTTCTGTACTGCCATTTGCATCTACTGCATCTCCATATACTAGAACACATGGAATATTTAATTTATCTAATATTGTTTTAAAAGATTCAGCGTATCCTTCACAAATACAAGTATTTTCTATTAATGCTCCATATATATTTGAATTATTAGCTCTTCCACTTTGATCGTAAGTTAGCATATCAATTAACTTATCATGTACCTTTTTTACCTTGTCATAAGTAGTTCCTTTACATGTATTTACTATTTCATCAATTTTATTATTGACCTGATTAATTGAATCTTCCACATCTTCTCGACTTGTAAATGAACTCAAAAAATAGTTATCACCCTGTTTTGGCTCTAAAGCATAACTATAATTTACTGAAGATAAAAAAGTAGTTGTTTTAGTTGTTAACACTATTTTGTTTGTATCTACCCAAAATAAATTTGGATTATCTAATATTATAGCATCCCATGCTGATTGAAATTCATCTCCAACATCTGCTGATTTTATGTCAAACTCTATTGATTGATATCCATCTTTTAAGGCATCTAAATTTCTTATAATAGTATCATATATTGCTTTTCCTGTATTATTTAATTGATGATAATAATATTTGATAGCTTCATTTGTTGTATTGTTTGTATCATCGTCAACTAAATTAACTAACTCTTCTCTTTCTATGTTTTCAATTTTTGTACTATTATTTTTCCTAACATTATTTATTATTCCTTCACTATTTGAACCACTAGCTACATCAATATCATTGTCATTATTTCCTTGAAAAATAATTAAACTAATAAATCCTATACATATTAATATTATTATAATTAATATTATATTTATTAATGAAAAGCCCTTATTGTTTTTCATATATCCTCCAATAAATTTATCTTTATAAAAATATTATACACAACTAATAAAAATATATCAATAAAATATTTTATATAAATTATTTTTTATTTTATACTCTATATTATATGTATTTTTCGCTTAATACTAGCTTTTTCTTTAATTATATGCTATAATTACCTTGTTGATTTATTATAGGAGGTTTTTAATTTGAAAATAACATCTGATAGTAATACTTTAGCTGAAAATAAAGTACTTATTCTATACATTTTAAATAATGTAAATAAGCCTATCACGAATGATGCCCTTTACAGTATTATTACTTCTGCTGTTGATCTAAATTATTTTTATTTCCAACAATTTCTTTTAGATTTAATTGAAGTAAAATATATTGTATGTTATAAAAAAGAAACTCAAAACTTTTATGAAATAACCGAAGAAGGCAAAAAAACCTTAAATTTAACTTTAGATATTTTACCTGGAATTATAAAGCTTAAAGTTGATACTAATTTAAAAACTAACTTAGAAATAATTGATAATTCACAATCAATTATCGCTGAATATACACCAAAAAGTGAAAATGAATATGAAATAGAATGTAAAATTGTTGACAATGGTGAGATTGTCTTTTCAATAAAAATATTAGCTTATTCTAGAGAACAAGCACAAGAAATAGTTAATAATTGGAAGCAAAATGCTATCACTCTTTATCCACAATTGTTAAAAATATTAATAAATCCATAAGAAACGTTATTAATAATAACGTTTCTTATTTTCTTATATCATTTTTACAACTTCTTCAATAGATAATATTTGTTTTTCTCCAGTTTTAGTATTTTCTAGTTCTACTTTTCCATCTTCCACTTTATCACCTAATATTGCCATATAAGGGGTTCCAAGTATTTTACAATCCTTTATTTTAGCTCCTAAGCTTATGCCTTCTCTATCATCTATAATAGCTTTTCCATTCATTTTTTCATATAATTCAAAAGCTTGTTTTAATTTTTCTTCATTCTCCATTTTAGGAATTATTTGTAATTTATATGGTGCTAATTCTTTTGGAAGAGAAAATCCCATTACTTTTCCATTTTCGTCTTTTATGACAGAATTTTCATAAATAGCAGCTAACAATCTTGATACTCCTATTCCATAACATCCCATATAAAAAGGCTTTTCCTTACCATCTTTATCAATAAATTTTACATTCATAGATTCAGAATATTTTGTTCCTAATTGAAAAATATGTCCTAATTCTATTGCTTTAGTTTTACTATATTTTGAAATATCTTCTATACCATATTCCTCTTTTAAATATTCTTGATAATTTTCTTTTTCTAATATTTCTGTATTTAATGCAGTCTCACTTTTCTCATCATAAAGAATTGTATCTTCTCCTATTGGAGAAATAAACATAAATTCTTCGCTCTTCTTTCCTCCCATTGAACCATTATCAGCTACAACCGGAATAATTTTTAACCCAACCCTTTCAGCTATTTTTAAATATGCTTCTCTTACTTTTTTATAAGATTCTTCTAATCCTGCTAAATCGCTGTCGAAACTATATGCATCCATCATCAAAAATGATTTTCCTCTAAGTAAATATCCTCTTGTTCTTATTTCATTTCTATATTTTTCACCTATCTGATAATAAGTTACTGGTATATGTTTATATGATTTTAATTTTTCTCTCGCAAATTCAACCACAGCTTCTTCTGCAGTTGGTGCCATACAATATGTTCCTTTATCAGATTCAACCGTAAGCATTAATCCTTCTTCTATGTATTTATCCCATCTTCCTGATTTTTTCCATATTGAATCTGGTTGAAGTGTTGGAAGTTGTACTTCAATGCATCCTACCTTATTTAATTCTTCTTCTATTATTCTTTCTAATGTTCTTTTTACAAGCATTACAATATTACTATACGCATAAATACCTGTTCCATATTGAACTAATTGTCCTGATTGTAATAATATATCTTGTACTGGATACATTTCATCTAAATTGTTTACCCTCATTGTTCCTATTCCTGATTGTGATAATTTCATTTTATTCTCCCTCTTTGTTTCTATTGTTTTATGAATATTTTCATACTTATTTATACTATTTAATTTTCAGTATTTTCAATGTTATCTTCATCTGAATTATTTGACTTAATTTCCGAGTTTTCTTCTACATCTTCAACTAACTCATCTATAACAATTTGTCTATTACTATCTAATTTATATTTAGGTAAGTCTGGCAAATCTTTTAAAGATTTTATCCCAAACATTTTCATAAAATCAGTTGTAACTTTATAGGTCATTGGCTTTCCTGGTAAATCTGCCTTTCCAGCCGGTTCTATTAAATTATACTCTAATAATTTATACATAGTTCCACTTGAATCAACACCTCTGATTGAATCTATGTCTGCTTTTGTAGTTCTTGAATTATATGCTAATATTGCTAACACTTCTAATGAAGCTTGAGATAAAGTAGGCTTAAGTCTTTTATCAAATGCTGGATATAAATATTCATAATATTCTTTTTTTGAAGCTAATTGATAACCATCTTCTACTCTAATAATTTCAAGACCTCTTGATTCTTTTTTATATTCTTCCTGTAAATTTCCTATTTGTTTTATAACTTCATCAGAACTTATTTCTAATATTGTCATAAATTCTTTTATTTTTACTATTCTACCAGTAGAAAATAATATAGCTTCTATTACTCCTTGTATTTTTTCTTCTCCCATTTTTTTCCCTTCATAAATTCAATTTAAATAAGTCTATTTCTTTAAACTCAAGTAATAATGCTAATTATAGCATTGTACTTGTTTAAATGTCAAGCTTTATAACTATGCATTACTATTTACTTTATTCTTCATCTTTTGATGTATTTATTTTAAATAATTTCATTAATTCTACAATAATTATTGGTGAAACTATTAATAATAAACATTCTAAAATCTTATCAGTTGGCAATTTAATTATTCCAAAAATATTTTGAAGTGCTGGAATAAATAGTACAGCAAGCATAAGTATTGCTGAAACTGAAATTGCTAAAATAAGCATTTTATTTCCTAGTATTCCAGTTTTAAATATTGATTCTTTATTATTTCTTATATTGAATACATGAACAAGTTCTGCGAATGCTATTACTGTAAATGCCATCGTTTGACCTATTTCTATTTTTATTTCTTCTGTAGTTAAATTTGGATATTTTGAGCTCATACTTGCAATTGTTTCATTATTTGAAGCTAATCCTAGTACAAAAGCTAAAAGTGTTATTAAGCCAATTAAAATTCCTTGATAAATAATTCTCCAAGTCATTCCTTTAGTAAATATCCCTTTATTTTTATTTGGCTTTCTTTCCATAACATTTTTATTTGCAGGATCAACCGAAAGTGCTAATGCTGGAAGTGAATCTGTAACTAAGTTTATCCATAATAATTGTGGAACTAGGAATATTACTATTTTATCTATTCCTACACCAAAAGTTTTGCTTAAGAATGGTGTTATTAATATTGATAAAAATAATACAACAATTTCACCTATATTACTTGAAATCAAGAATTGTATTGCTTTTAATATATTGTCATAAATTCTTCTTCCTTCTTCAACACTATCAACTATTGTTGCAAAATTATCATCTGTTAAAATAATATCAGCTGCTTCTTTTGATACATCAGTTCCTGTAATGCCCATTGCACAACCAATATTTGATGTTTTTAGTGCTGGTGCATCATTTACTCCATCACCTGTCATTGCTACGACTTCGCCATAACTTTGCCAAGCTTTTACTATTCTAACTTTATGTTCAGGTGATACCCTTGCATAAACTGAGTATTTCTTTATATTTTTTCTAAGTTCTTCATCTGACATTTTTTCTAGTTCAATGCCAGTTATTGCTTCTTCTTCACTCTCAATAATTCCTAATTCTTTTGCTATTGCTATTGCAGTTACTTTATGATCTCCTGTAATCATTACTGTTTTAATGCCTGCCGTTTTGCATTTTGCAACTGCATCTTTTACCTCAGGTCTTGGTGGATCAATCATTCCACACATTCCTATAAATACTAAATCATTCTCAACTTTGCTTAATTCTTCTTTATTAGGCAATTTATCTATTTCTTTATATGCCATTCCTAATACTCTTAATGCATCTTTTGCCATATTTTCATTTTCTGTTTTTATTTTCTTTTCTAATTCTTCTGTTTTTTCTACAACTTCTCCGTTTATGTCTATTTTAGTACATTTCTCAAGAAGTTCATCAATTCCACCTTTTGTATATACAATATATCTATCTCTTATTTTATTAATTGTTGTCATCAATTTTCTTTCAGAATCAAAAGGTACTTCTAATTCCCTTTTATATTCTTCAAACTTACTCGGATCAAAACCTAAGTAAAATCCCATATCTACCAAAGCAGTTTCTGTTGGATCTCCAATTAATTTTTTATCTACTCCAACTTTGGTATCATTGCAAAGCATACTTGTATATATAAGCCCTCTTAACTCATCATCTACTTCTTTTATATCTTCTAATTTAGTAGTTTTATTATTCCAGAAAATTTTCTTTACTGTCATTTTGTTTTGAGTTAATGTTCCTGTTTTATCTGTACATATTACAGTTGTTGATCCCAAAGTTTCAACAGCTGGAAGCTTTTTAACAATAGCATGTTTTTTTACCATTCTTTGCACGCCTATCGCTAAAACTATTGTAGATACTGCAGCTAATCCTTCTGGAATTGCTGCTACTGCTAAACTTACTGCTGTCATAAACATATCTAATGGCTCTTTACCATACAATAATCCAATTAAAAATATTACAGCACAAATTACAAGTGCAGCTAATCCTAGCACTTTTCCTAATTTATTTAATTTTTTTGCAAGTGGGGTTTCTTCTTTTTCACTATTATTGATTATTTCTGCTATTTTTCCCACTTCTGTTTGCATACCAGTTTCTACAACTATTCCCTTTCCCCTTCCATAAGTAACAAGAGAAGAAGAAAATGCTAAGTTTATTCTATCACCTATACCTATTTCTTTATCTTCTAATTCACTAGATATTTTTTCTACCGGCATAGATTCACCAGTTAATGCTGATTCTTGTATTTTTAAATTAACTGATTGGGTAATTCTTAAATCTGCCGGAACATAATCCCCAGTATCTAATATTACTACATCTCCCGGAACTAATTCTGATGCTTGAATAATTGATTGTTTTCCATCTCTTATAACTTTTGCAGTATGTGCACTTAATTTTTGCAATGCCTCTAATGATTTTTCTGCTTTATTTTCTTGTGCTACTCCGATAATTGCATTAGCTATAATTACTACCATAATTATTATAGTATCTGTTAGGCCTTCTCCATTTATCTTTCCTATTATACCTGAAATAATTGCAGCAATTATTAATACTATTATCATAAAATCTTTAAATTGCTCTAAAAATTTTATAAATAAACTTTTTTTCTTTCCTTCCTTTAATTTATTTAATCCATACTGCTCTTGTCTTTTTAAAATTTCATCTGATTTTAATCCTTCATCTATATCAGTGTTTAACTTATTTTTGACATCATCTACATTCATAGAAAACCAATTATTCATAAAAATTTAATTCCTTTCTAACATCGCTCAAAGGCTCACATAGTTATAAAAGATTTATCTCTCAAACTATTATTGCTTTTAAATTTTAATATAATTATACTTAATTATATTCTATTATCTTCCTAATATATGCTTTCTTGTTATTTCAAGTAAACCTAATTTTGTAAATTCTAAAACTTGTACTTTTGATCTATCATTTTTTATTTCCTCAATCATTGCTTCTTTTACTTTATTTCTGTCTTCTTCTTTTTCCATATCAATATAATCAATTATTATTATTCCACCAATATCTCTCAATTTTATTTGCCTAGCAATTTCTTTTGTTGCCTCTAGATTAACTTTTAATACAGTATCTTCAAGTTCACTTTTTCCTGTAAATTTTCCTGAGTTAACATCTATTGCAGTCAAAGCTTCACATTTATCTATTGTTATAAATCCTCCACAATTTAACCATACTTTTCTTGGCATTTCTGACATATCTTTTACATCTTTTACTGATATTTTTAAATCTTGATTTATTTCTTCTAAAATATATTTTTTTGTTTCTTCTGAGTCAGCAATAATTTCTAACCCCATTGGTTCAAAATCAGTAATTAGCTTGCCTATTAATCCATTATTATCATAAATTTTTATAGGCTTTTCACTTTTTTCACTTTTTTCATTTTTTTCTTTTTCATTTAATATTTCTTTCCACAAATTTTTTAATTCTTCAATATCACTTTTTATTTTATCTTCTTCAACGCTTTTTGATGAAGTTCTTATTATGGCACCAAATCCTTTTGGCAAATATTTTTTCACTATTTCGATTAGCCTATCTCTTTCATTTTTATCTTCTATTTTTAAAGATACTGTAATAAATTCTGTAAAGGGCATTAATACTATATATTTTCCTGTAATTTTAATATCCTTTGTTACCCTAGATCCTTTTTTATCATCACAATCTCTTTTTATCTGAACTAATATCTTTTCTTTTGGTTTTACTAATTTTTGAATCTGATATTGTTCTACATCAAGATTTACATTTCCTGTCACATTGCTCTGTTTTGGAATAATATCTTTAATATGAATTAGGGCGTTTTTTTCTTCTCCTATATCAATAAATGCTGATTGCATTCCCTTTAAGACATCTTTAACAATGCCTAGATAAATGTTCCCTTCTAGCCTTTTTTTATTAATATCTTCCTTATAATATTCTATCAATTCTTCATCTTGATAAATAAATATTTTTACTTCATTTTCAATTTTCTTTATTTCTATTCTAGTTTTATTCATTATACTTCTTTCTTAATTAATATGCTTATAATCTTTTTTTATTTTAATTAATCTTTCTACTCTAATTATAATTTTTGACTCAAATTAATTTTTTTACTTTAATTATTTTTTTATAATTAATTTAATTTATTCATTGCTTCATCAACTCCATATTTTATAATGTTTTCAACTGCTATCTCTGCTTTTTCAATTGATGGCACTAATTTTTCATATTCTTCATTACTCATTTTATTAATTACATAAGAAATAAGTAATTCTTTAAAAACAGGCATTCCTGTTCCTATTCGTACATGTGGAAATTCTGTTGTTCCAAGATTTTCAACTACTGATTTCATTCCATTATGAGTTCCTGCTCCACCTTTTTTTCTTATTTTCACTGTGCCTACTTCTAAATCAATATCATCATAAATTACTATTATTCTTTCATTTTCTATTTTAAAGAAATTTTTTACTTTTATGATTGATTTTCCGCTTTCATTCATATATGTTTGAGGTTTTAATAATATTACTTTTTCTCCCTCTATTTCTCCACTTCCATATATTCCTTCAAAATCTTTTTTATTTAATTCAATATTATACTTTTTTGATAATAAGTTTATTGTATCAAATCCCATATTATGTCTTGTCATACTATATGTTGGCTCTGGATTGCCTAATCCCACAATTAAATACATTTCTTTATATTATGATATATTTAATAATATAAATACAACATAAACTCCTTATTTTTATTTAGATTTTTAAATTGGTAACCTATAAACCTCACAAATAAAATTTATTAATTATAAATTTTGATTTATCTAATTTTACTTATTATACTATATCATAAAACAAATTAAAATACATTAAAGATTTTTTCTTTTGTATATTAATTCTTTTCTTTAGTTTATATACTATTTATGTTATTTTTTGTCTTTATTTTTTTATTTACTTTTATGAAATTTTCTTAATTTTATAAATGCAATAGAAATCGCAACTACTATAAAGCCTAGTCCTGCTAATATTTTTTTAACTCCAGTTCTTGGCATTATTACTAAATCATTTACATCTTCATTATCATCTAATGTAGTTTCCTCTAAATTTATTGCATCTATTCTTACACGATTACTAATTGTTCCACATACATCAATTCCATCTTTTTTAGTTAAAATCAATTCATATTCTTTAGTTTCTTGAGGTTTTATATCATTAATATCAATATAAATTAAGTCTGAACTTATAGTCCATAACGGATTGTCTTCTTGCATTGCCATATATCCTTCTGGAATATAATCAATAAGTTTTCCACTTCCTATTCTTTCTTGATCATTTGTTACTTTAATGATATAAGAAATTTTACTTGAAGAACTTGAATTTGCTTCTTTTATATTCATTTCTATTTTTCCAATTTTATTTTTTAATTCATGGTAGCTTTCATTAATTGTTGCTTGTTTTAAATTCATTTCTACCTTTAAATTAAATTTTAATTTTTGATAGTAGTAAATTACTTCTATATCATCTTTTCCAATTGTAAACTCTTCTTTTTCTGGTTTTTCAACTAATTTATAGTTTTCAAACTCTTCCTCCTTTGTTTCATAATTCATTCCTTCTGTAACTGTTTCTTCCTTTTTTGCTAATTCTTCATTTGAGCCTTTTTCTAAATGCTTAATCGTTACTTTACTTTGATGAACATAGTAATAATTTACTTCTTGATCAACTCTATCTATAGTATGATTATTGTCTTCTGGCCCAGAATAGAAAATATAATTATTAAAGCTCTTTTGCTCTGATACTACTTTATCTCCTTCTATTCCATTAAATTCAACTTTATCAAGTAAATTTCCATTTGCTTTGTCTATATAATTTACAGTTATTTTTCCTTTATGTTTATAATAATATGTTATAGTTTGTTCCTTTTTAGTAAATTTAGTTTCTCCTGGTTTTTCTACTAAAACATAATCTTGAAATTCTTTTTCTTCTGAATTTACTATGTCTCCTTCTGCTCCTGTTAATGTTACTGTATCCATTTGTTTTCCAGTTGTTTTATCTACATAGTTTACTATAACTTTTGCATTTGTAAATTTATAATAATATTTTACATTTACATCATTATGTGGCATTGTTCCACTTGCATTAGCTGGAACTGATACTAATGTGTAATCTTTTACTTCTCTTTTGTTTGTAGTATATTGGTCATCTTCTGTTACTTTTTGCTTATCGGTTTCAGCTACTTTTGAATTATCCATTATATCTAAATAATCTGTTATTACATTGTATTTATTTTTATAATAAAAATAAAATGTTTGTAATTCTTCTTTAAGAGTTGCAGTTGTTTCTTCTGGTCTTTGGCATAAAACTTTATCTGTAAATTGTTTTTCTTCTAATTCAATTTTTTCTCCTATTGCTCCTGTTTTTATTACACTTGCTAATTCTTTATTAGTATATTTTTCAACATATTTTGTTTGAACTCCAGAACTTTGAAGATTAAATGATGCAAATAGGTTTGAACCTCCACCAGCTCTTTCTATATAAAATATTCTTAAAGTATGCTTTCCTGCTGATAATTTCCCATTACTAAATGCATTTTTATATATATTAAAAGTATCTGTATTATTAGCAACATTGTATACACTTGAATAGAATACCTTATTTGTTGCAAAATTAACATTTCCTGTTTGTTTTATGTGAGTACCGCCTAAATCTATAACAAGATCATCATCTACATATACCCATACATCATCATCTCCAGAAAAATTAAATACCATATCTTCATATTGTCCAGTTTTTGAGTTTTTAACTTTTCCATCTGTTGTCATTAAAAATGGTATTTCCATTTTTATTGTAAAATACAAATTTCTATTTCCATCTATTAATGTATCATCATTACATTGATTAAATGGATATATTCCGCCTCTTTCGCCTGAGTGTAAAACAAATCTTTTATTTGAATCATCTCTTTTTAAATGATATTTGTCACTATCAAAACTATAGTAACCATTTTCTTCTTTTAAAAATGGCATTTTCCAATTTGCTAGTATTTCATTGTATGGTGAACTTGAACCTGTTGCACCCGAATTTGGAAATAAACTTGTACCATTATTATATTTATCCACTACTTGTAAATTTCCATTTACTAATTTATTTTTTACTAATCCTTGCATCACTCCAGTTCCATTTATTGAGGTTCCTTGTGATACAAATGTATTTTGGATTCCATCTACCATTTTACCTTCAGTAGAGCCAAATAACATTGATTTCCTATCATAAGATGCTTTGTCTTGAGTAGATTTTGAGTCATATTGTTCTTTTGTGATTCCTCTCATTTGTGCATTGTAATTATCTGCATTTATATCAACAAATGTAGCATTTACATACTTTACTTTATCATCACTTATTGTTTTACATGCTTGCAAAGCTTGTACTTTTGAAAAGTTTGCTACTGAAAAAACTGCAATTATTGCAGAAACTATAATTGTTACTTTTTTTAATATTTTCATTGTTTATTATTGTATAATATTAGTATTTATATTTATATTTATATTTATATTTTTATTTTTATTTTTATTTATAACATAAAACTTATATTTCATATATTTTACTATATATTATACTTCTACTCCTTTCATTTTTGATTTGATAATTTGATTTTAATTTTAATCTTTTGGATTTTTTTAAGGTAAAAAATTATTTGAAAAAATGTAAATTCTTATTTAATTTGATTATATAGATAAAAATAAGAATAGAATTAAAAAATTCTATCCTTATTATAAATGGTATATTTTGGTATGTCAAGAAAAATCGTATGACATTTTTCGACATTATTCATATTCTTTTTCTATACACTTATTTAAGTAGGTTTTTGCTACTAATCTTAGTTCTTTTTTATTTTCATCTGATAATTCAAAAGAGAATAATTTCTTTGGTTCAGCCCATATTATATACTTAATTGCTTTTAAAGTTGATGGTGATATTTTTATTGCTCCTTTATCAAGCTTTCCACAATTTTCGCATTTTACTCCATTATCTTTTAAACTAAAATATGTTATTTCATCACCTTTTCCACAACTTACACACTTTTCAACAACTGGTCTAAAACCAATTATACTTAACAATCTCATTTTAAATATTGATAAAATTAAATCTAAATCTTTGTATGATTCTGATATCATATAAATTGTATTTAAAGTTAATTGTAATATTCTATATGTATTTTGATTTTCATCTGTTACATCATTTACTATCTTAGCAATTTCTGAAGCATATTTTAATTTTTCAATATCTAATCTTATATTATAAAATATTTCAATTGGTTCACATGAATTAATATTATAACTATTTACTCCCTTATAAATAATAAATTCCCCAAAGCATAGGAATTGCGTACCAGCCATAAGTGCACTTTTAGGTCTTTTTGCACCTCTTGCTGCGCATCCAACTTTTCCTAAGTCTGGGGTAAGTAGAGTTACCATTTTATCATTATCGCCCATATTACTTTGAGCTAAAATAATTCCTTTTGTTTTTATAACTCCCATTTTTGCTTTCCTATTTTATCTTTCTTATCCATATATTTATTTTCTTTTGCATTATCACCATTTGCTTTGTTTTCCATTATTTTATCAACTTCTAAAAGTTCCATAAAAGTATCAATATTTCCAGTATTTTTAAATGTATTCCACGCAATTTGTTTTAGCATAATTTTCTCCTGTTCTTCAGTCTTGTATTTTGAACCTTTTTACAAAACTATCTGTGTTTATCCAATCCTCTTTAACTTTTACCCAAAGTTTAATATTAACTTTGCTTTGAAGGATTTTTTCTAAATCTTGTCTTGCAAAGGTTCCAATTTTTTTAAGCATTGCACCTTGCTTTCCTATTATTATGCCCTTATGTGATTCTCTTAAACAAAAAATTGTAACTTCTATATCAAAAATTTTTTCATTATTTTTAGTTTTCTTTGTTTTCAATTTATTTGTTTCTATCAAAAGTCCATGTGGAACTTCATCTTGAAGTAATTTAAGTGCTTTTTCTCTAACTATTTCTTCTACTAATTCTCTAGTTGTTTGATCTGTATATTCATCAGTGTCATAATATTTTGGTCCTTCACTTAAATTATTTTCTATTTCTGTAAGTAATTCTTCTAAATTCTTTTTTTGTTTTACTGATACTGGTACTATTGCACTAAAATCAAGTAAATTATTATATTCTTCAATTATTTTTGCTAATTTTTTTGCATCAATTAAATCAATTTTATTTATTATTAAAATCGTTGTCTTTTTAGAATTTTTTATTTTTTCTAAAGTTTCTTCATCTACCTTTGGATTAGTTGCATCTATCACATAAAGTACTATATCAACATCTGGAATTGAACCTATTGCTGATTCTATCATTGCATTTCCTAATTTTGATTTTGGTTTGTGTATTCCTGGAGTATCTATTATTATTATCTGCGAATTTTCTCTATTTATTATTCCTCTAATATTTTTTCTTGTTGTTTGTGGTTTATTTGTAATTGCAGATATTTTTTCACCAACTAATTCATTTATTATACTAGATTTTCCTACATTTGTTCTTCCTATTATTGTTACAAAGCCAGACTTAAATTCTTTCATCTTTCTCCTTATCATTTTTTATATATTGATAAATAAAGTTTTATATTTATTTTTAATTTTACAATTAAAGTAATGAACTTCAATTAACAACAATAAACTATCAAAATATAACATTTTATTGTGCTACTTCACTATTTGCTACAGTAAATTGCACATTTGCATTAATAGGGCATATCTGTATAAAAGTATTTCCGTCATTTACTTCTATTTCATTACCTTCTAAATCAGTATATGTCGTTTTTCCACTTCTTGATGACTTAGTGCATTTTATTTTTATAGCTTTTCCATTTGTAATATAATATCCATCTTTTGTACCAGTTGTAGTCATGTCCTGTCTTCCTGCATTTGTTCCATCATTTAAGTTACTGTTAGCAATAAATTCTATTATTATATTTTTAAAAGTTACATCTTCTCCTGAATCCCATTCAACTTCTTTTTTATTTCTAGTATATCTTAAATACCTTTTTGTTTCACTATTATATTCCCATTTTACTGAATTAGATGTTGAATAAGGTATTGTTACTGTATCTGCACCTTCGCCGTTTTCAAGATTCACTTCATCTACTACATATTTAAAAGAACTACTTTTTTCTGATGTTGTTCTATACCCTTTTTGTTTTGCTATTTTTAATATATTTTCTGTTGATGTTGCTACATTATGTGGTGCTTTTTTGTCTTTAACTCTCCAAAAATCTGAACTTGCTTCTGTTATTCCATTAATGTTATTTACACCTAATGTTTTTATATCAGATTCTGCTTTTGGGCTCCACCCATAATGGACATATATTGCATCATTTTCTAATGCATAATCTAAGAAATAGTGTCTTGAACTTCTTATAGGACCAATTTTGTCAAGAGTTTGTCCTTTAAATAATGCCATAAGTCTAGATTCTCCACCCTCAACAATTATTTCATATACAGCATAAGCCTTGCTTAATCCAGCATGTGGAAGGGCATTTATATTATTATCTATCATTACTGCTATTGGTCTATCATTTCCTACAAAAGTTTGAAGCTTTTTTTCTTCTACAACTATTGTATTTGTTACTTCATTTTCTACTTCTGTTGCAGAAGAAATAGTATTATCTTCAGATAAATATTTTTTATAAATATAAGCTGCAGCCACTGCAAGTACTGCTATTAATAAAATTATTGTGATGATTAAACCTTTTTTACTCTTCTTTTTATTATTTCTGCTCATACACTAATTTATTCCTTTCTGCATTATAGAATTTGACACATCTTTTTTTATCTAAAAAATTACTCCATAATAAATTTCCAATCTTACATCTTAAATATAGTTAATCCATATACAAGCACTACTACTAAAACTCCCATTAAAGAACCAAAAAGGATTTCTCCAAATGTTTTCTTATCATGATACCTATTTCCTGCAACAAGTAATGCTAGTATTAAAGCTAAGCAAAATACTAATAAATTTCTTGTATTAAGAAATATTGCTGTAAGTATTGCAAATGCTAAAGCTGATTGTCCACTTGGTAAAAAGCTTTCTTTTTTTACTCCATCTGAAAAATCTCTCTTTTTAAATGTAGCTTTCATTGATATTATAGCTATTATAGTTAGTATTACTGCCACAAAGCACAAGTGCGTTGGTGATGATAAAACTTGATTTAACAAACTATTTGCCATTTGTGACATTTCAGTTTCTCTAAAAAACAAAAAATATGCTATAATTATTGCATTTATAGCTGCTAGAACTACTGCTCCAGCTCCTACATCTTTTGCTATTTTTGCTTTTGGATGATATGTATCAACATAAAGATCAACTATTGTTTCTATTGCTGTATTTACCATTTCAGCAAAAATTACAAAAAATACTGCAAATGTTAAGCATAAAAATTCGGCAGTTGTAAAAGCATAAAATAAACTAAGTATCATAACTATTGTTCCTAAAATAAGCTGTTTCGTTATATTAGTCTGAGTTGTCGCACAATATATGATACCATTAACAGCATTACTACATGCTTGCAAAAAGTTTTTATTGTAGAGCCTTGAGTCCTTTTTTTTCTTTTCTTTTTTCATTTATTTCTCCTTAATTTTAATTTTCGTTGCTTTGTCCTTTTTATAACTTTATTCTCGTTATCTTTTTTTATTCTATTTTTATTATAATTTTATTTTCCTTGATTATATATTTTTTACGATTTTTCTCTTGTTATTCCCATTTC
Organism: uncultured Clostridia bacterium; assembly: GCA_947623725.1. GTDB lineage: Bacteria > Bacillota > Clostridia > TANB77 > CAG-508 > CAG-793. Next base: position 17,630 of record CANQHI010000020.1, read on the forward strand.
ATTAAGAACTTCATCTTCTTTTGCTCTCATTTTCTTTTTATCATCATCTTTTATATGATCATAGCCCATTAGATGAAAAAAGCCATGCACACACATATAGGCTAATTCTCTTTCAAAACTATGTCCATATTCTTTTGCTTGTCTTTCAACTTTATCAACAGATATTATAATATCACCTAAAACATCATCTATTTGATAATTATTTTTTATCATTTCAGCTAATTCTTCTTTTTCAAACATTGGAAAAGATAATACATCTGTTTCTTTGTCAATATTTCTATAAGTTTTATTTATTTCTTTTATTCTCTTAGGATTAGTTAAAGTTATACTAATGTATAACTTTAACCCTTCCATATTTTCATTTTTAAAACATTTCTCAATAACTTTATTTATGATTTCTTCACAATCTTTGTTTTCTGATATGTCATCATAAATAATCTCAACATGCTGTTTCATTTACTATTTCCTTTTTTAATCCTTTTACTATTTTATAGTTTCCTGTTTTATATTTTTGACTGATTTGTCTCATATCACCAAGTTTTACTAAACGACCTTTATAGAATTTCATTATTCTATAATATTTATCATTATATTTCTTTAAAAAGCTCATATCTTCTCTAATATATAAAATTTGTTTTTTAATATCATAAGCATGAAGACCTTTTTCTTCTTTAATTTTTTCTAGCTCTTTGTACTTTAATGAAAATTTATTGTAAGCTATTTTTTCATCATTATTATTCCAATAAATTTTTACAGCAAGTAATTTTTTATCATATTGTTCCATTAATCTTAATAAAAGTTGATAAGCATTTTCTCTTTTTCTTGCAATTTTTGTATCAACTACAAGATTTCTAGCATCTTTTAGTAATTTTATGTAGCATTTTTCTGCAACAATTAATGGCAAGCTATGAACAAATAGTTTTCTACTTATTCCTAATAAAATCATCTTTTTATCAAGTATATCTACTTGATCTAATTTTCCTACCTCATAAGTTTCAAATAAGCTACATTCTTTTATAAGTTCATCATCTTTTACTTCTTTTAATGGAATTATATTTGTAACATATTCTTCTAATGTATCAAAAATTTTATTGTATATATTTTCTTTTTCTGCTGGTATTTTTTGTTCTGGAAGTATTATCGAATAATGTTTTAGTAGTCCCTTATAAAGTTGCTCCATCTCATATAAATATACTTTCATATATTCTTCTAATTGCTTTGTTTTGTTGGTTTCTTTTATATTATTGTAATCAAGTGTTAGTAAATATTGTTGCTTTTTATATTTATATTCTATTTCGTCATTTTCTTTTAAATGTATAATATTGTAATACTTAGATAATGCATCTTTTTCAAAGATTGATGCTGTGTCCATAACTACTTTTTTATAAATTGTTTCTATAAGCAGTTGATCAATTGAGTCTAAATAAAGTGAATAATAATCTTCAAATTTCTTCTCAGTTACTTCTTCTTTTTCTTCTTTGCAATTTTCCAAAGCTTTATAAGCTCTTATCATAGAATTTCTTTTTATGTTGACAAGAAAATTATTAAATCCAACTTTAGTTGGTGCTAATATTTTACTAAAAGTACTACCTATCTTCGCAAAAAAGGTTTTTCTGGTATCATAAACTTTTAAACTTTTTTCTTCTGCTCCCATAAAATTCCATCCTTTCAAAATTTAATTTCTTCCTTAGTGCCTATATTCTCTATACTTGTATATATCATTTTTACTTCATAATAAGTACTATTATCTGTTACTTCTATTGTTTTGTCGATTATGTCACCTTCTATTAAATTTTCTAGTCGCTCTTCTATTGCTTGCTTCCCTAGTTCTTTTGCCTCATCTTCAGTATGCGTAATCTCTACCTCTTCTACTTCATAATTAGTATATTTTATAAATTCAATTGGCAAATAAAAATTAGAGAATATTTTTATTTTTTTACTTGCGTATATTGTATCATAATTTTTAAATTTTGAAAGCTTTTTATAAAAATTTATTTTAAAATTGTTAATTTTTATCGCATATTTTTTGTTTATGTTACCTGTTTCTTGTTTTTTCGTCTCTTTTTTACTAATTTTCTCTGTTCCAGAATAAATTACTTTTGCTTTTACTTCTCCATTACTATTTACATAATATCTATCTGTATATTTTCCTTCCATATATCCCGCAATTAATACATCACCTTTTTTTACCTTTGTTCCTTTTGGAGTTAAAATAGTACCATTTTGTGCACTAATACTTGTAATTTCTCCATCTTTGCTTGCAACAATATTTGTAAAAGTATTTTCATCAACTATTTCTGGTTTTTCTTCTGCTTCAACTACTTTTATAATTGCATTTGTTCCTTTTAATTCAATTCCAATCCATGCTAAATCACTTCTTGCTAATCTAATTTTATTAATTATCTCTTCTACATCTATACTATTTTTTAACTTTCCTATTTTTAAACCGTTTTCCCTTGCAATTTCAATTATCTCTTGCCCATTTATTTTTTCATTTCCTGTTATATCTATGTTCCATATAAATTTTGAAATTCCAAATATCATTATAAAAACTACAACTAACAGAATAAAAAATAATCTTCTCTTTTTATATCTTTTTATTAAAAATGGAATACCACTTTTTCTTTTTATTTTAATTTTACATCCATGTTTTTTTGCTATACTCACAGCTTGTTTAAAGTCATTTATATTGATTTTTGCTTGTATGATTGTCCCTCTTTTTCGTATTATTCCCCACAAAAATATTCCTTTTGTCATACAACTATTTATAAATCTTTCAATATAGTATCCTTCAACTTCTATCCTTACAAAACCTTTTATGTAGTTATCTATTAACTTAAATTGCATTAAAACCTCTTTCCATACAACTTTTTCTAAGTATTTTTAATTCTTCTAATTAATTATTAGCTATTCATCATTAGTTATTAATTATTTATTATGAGTGATTCATTATTAACTATTCATTATCTGTTATTCAATATTCATTATTAGTTTTAACAATCATTTAAGTTCATTCTTTTCAAAATCAACGCTTTCAATTATGCCTGTTATAATCAAATCATCTTTCGTCATTTCGTTCATTAAAAGATTAAATCCATTAATATTAATTAAACCTGTTGCCATTTTTATTCTAATGAAAAAATCTTGATATTCTAAAATACATTTATAATTTTCAATGAGCATTTTATCAAATCCAACTATCGTAACCTTTGGAATATCAGTTGATATTTCTTCTGGAATTCCAAATATTTTATCAAATTTACTCATTATTAATTTCCTTTCCTGATTTATTTACTAATTTAAAAATTTTATTAATTATATTTCTATTTCGCAATTTTTTAATATTCAAATTCATCAATTGATTTAAACTCATATCCCATCTTTTTAGTTTCCTTTATTACTTCATCTAATATATTTGCATTATCTTTTGAAGTTGCATGAAGTAACATAACCTCTCCATTATGAAGATTATCTAATATTTTTTTCTTTCCATAATCTTCTCTACCTTGCTTATTGTTATCCCAATCATCATAAGCAAATGACCACATTACAGTTTTGTATCCTAATGAATTAGTATATGCTATTGTTTTTTCACTATATTCTCCTTTTGGTGGTCTTATATATTTCATTTCATAATTAAATTTTTCGAAAATTTCCTTATGAAGAGTCATAACATCTTCTTTTATTTCTTCTTCACTTATATCTGGCATCGTCTTATGTTTTGAAGTATGATTTCCAATTATATGCCCTTCATTTATCATTCTTTGAATTAAATCTGAACTTGTATTTACAAATTGTCCTGTTATAAAAAATAGAGCACATACATTATTTTCTTTCAATACATCTAAAATCTTACTTGTATAATCATTATCATATCCGACATCAAAAGTAAGATATATATATGGTTTATCTTTGTTTCCCATTGCTATTCCATTTTGTTCATCAATAATTTTTTTATTTTCTTGACCTAAGTCGGGTTGTTCGTGATTATCCGCTCTTTTTATTCCCCATCCAATTTTTTTAGTACTTAAAATACTATTGCTACTAACTATAATACTTGGACTATTGCTTCCTATACTTGCAGCAAATATTATTATTACTACAAATATCAAAAATGCCACCACAACTATTATATTTATCACTCTATTTACGCACCACTTTCTAAAATTTTCAAAATTAAAACAATTAAAATTCATAAATCATACTCCTAAATTTCAGTTTATATAAAAATTACTATGTTTAATTATATTAATTTAATTAAAAGTTATGAATAATTTTATGTAGCATAAAAAAACACTATTTACAAAAGCAAATAGTGTTTTTTTAGTTAACTATCTTTCATTTTCATAATAAATTGAATCTTCTGGAATACAAATAACGTACCTCTTATTTACTACATCTTCAAATGTTTTCATTGTATAAATATTATAACAAGGCTGAATAGCATAATATACTTCAATATGTGGGTTGCTTATATAATTATTATCTTCATCCCTTTCTACATAATATTCGTGGCCATCTATTACTTCTGTAGTAATATTGCCATTTTCGTTAACAACATCATAATAGTACGCATTACTCGGGTTAGACCTAACATACCAACCATAAGTATTCGTATAAGGTACTTCTCTCATTTCTAAAATATCAATGGAATAAGCATATTCCTCATATCTATCAGTTTCTCTTCCTGACCAATGAGTACCGCTCATCATAAAAAAGCAAATCATTCCTAAATAAGCCACAAATCCTACTAATGATAATATAACGAGAAGGCCTTGAATAAAATCCTTAACTGAATTAAAATATTCCCACTCTTTATCTTCTAGTATAGATTCCAAGAATAAAAAGCTAAAAAATACAATAAAACTTAAACTAGCCATTTGTGTGATTATACTATATCTTAATGTTAACATGTATATATTATAGAAAAAATATATAACCATGCATAAAACAAATAATCTATAACAGACTTCATCTAATACTTTTATTGCATTCCGGTATTTCTCACTAACCGGTTTGTACTTTATACATTCGTCTTCATGGTCAAAAATCTTTGTTAATGCAAACAATAATACAATAACAACAAATCCAATCCAATAAATAGCTAATCTTAATAACATGTTTTTCTCCTCCTTAAAATATAATTATATTTTTAAGTTACTAATTCATGAATCATATATATTATAGCAAATAATATCAGTCTTTTCAAGTATCTCGGGTAATCTTTTATATATCGTTTAGATTTTTATTACTATTTTTTACTTAAATTAAATATTATTTGATTGCTTTCATTTACCTGTTTTTCCAAATTATATCCACTATCTTTTAAATTAATTGAAATTATTGGGCGAAGAGAACACTCCATAGATTGTACTGTTCCGATTAGAATTATACATACCATAACCATTTAAATAGCATTCACTACTAGTAACATTTACAAGTAATATATCAAATCCACAACGAGTTGTCGATAAATGGACTCCTCGTCCTGCAAGCCAATACCTTTTATTTATGTATTCAGTATTATCTTCATTTTTAAACAATAAATCATAATAAATATTTTTAATAAAGTCTTCTTCCTTATCTTTATAATCATGTGAATAATATGTTTGTTTAAATTGTTGTAATGATGTTTCTTCCGACCCAGTAACAAAACCATTTTCCTTACTATATCCATATTCTTCTTCCCATGACAAACATTCTTTATCTCCAAGTTTATTTCCGTTTTCATCAATTCCATATGACCATTTTGAATCATATTCTCCCCACATCTTTGGATAACTTGGATTTACATATGTTTTAAAGCTTCCAAATTGTATCGTTCCTTCACTGTTTTCTTTCCAAAAATCACCTCCATTTCCTTCTGGATGTTTAAAATTTGTATAATCATAAGTACATACTTTTTGTATATCACTTCTCTTTAAATTTTCTACTTTTATTCCTTTATTTATATTGCCATTTTCATCATATTGCCCATAACATTGTCTACATACTTCATTTATTGCCCATACTCCATTATTGTAGCCTTCTGCTCCTTTTAATGTTAATGTTGCATTCGCTGGCCTAGCTGATATTAATCTTATTGTTTTTGTATATTTATCATAGTCCCAAATTTTCCAACTTAATTCTTCTGTTGTAAACTTTTGTTCTAAATTATCTTTTATATTATCATATGTGCTTTTATCAGTTTCTTTCACTCCTGATGTTTCACTTTTTATTACAAATGGACTATTTTCTTCTTTTTTATTAGTTATATTATATCCATTTACATAACAACCTACATAATCATTATAATCTATTGTTATTTTTTCCATCTCTTCTGATATATCATTTATTGCTATCTGTTCTTGTTCTTCTGATTCTTCATATTTTTCCACTGCTAACTTTGCTCTTTGAAATAAACCATTATTACTTAATGCTGCATTTAATGTCACTCCTGCTAATATTAAAAGAATTATTATTGTAATTACTAATGCAACTAATGTAATTCCTTCTTCCCTATAATTTACTTTCCTCATCTTTTTTACCTCTCAATTCATTAATTAATTTTTATTAATCTAAAAACTTAACAAAAAAAGTGAAACTTCGTTTCACACTGGCACTAAAATTAATTAGTGCCTTTTATTTTTATTCTTTATATTATAT
>CANQHI010000021.1 GCA_947623725.1 uncultured Clostridia bacterium
AATTCAACTGGAATTGGGTGTAAGACTAAATTCCTCTTTCCTATTTTAAAACTGGAATTTAAATTTTCACTTCACGTGTGTAAAATAATAAAAATAAAGACTTGATAAATTGCATAATATGTGGTAAAATATATTTTGCAAAATTTAATTAGGAGGGTTTGTTATGAACAAACGGAAAGTAAAAGAGTTCAAAAAAACTCAGCAACACTTAGCAAAGGAAATTGCTAAAGCATTAGAAATTGAAAAATTCTCTGTGGACTATGAGCAAACAGCGATTAGAGCAAAGAACGGGAAAATGCGTTTGAGTAACAGTATTGTATATCCAAACGATGTTATCCGCGAAGGCAAGAAAAGCAGAGTGATTGTAATTATGCATTTTTTTACAGAAAAGTGCGATAATAAAATAATCGGAAAGATTCTCAAAAGGCAATTTGCTATTGAAAAAGTTTACGATGGGGTAGTAATCCGGAGTTCATTTAATCCAAACTCAATAGAAAAATATTAAATTAATAGTTTTTGAGGGAAGTGGCCACTATAAAAAGTAGTTACTTCCTTTTTTATAATTAATTATTACATTCATATTAATATTTAAAATTATAATTGCAAAATAATATAAAAAGATGTATATTAAATTTACAATAAAAATTTTAGAGTCTATGAGGTTATAAATGGAAAGAAAAAAGACAAATAAAAAAGGAAAACATGCAAAAAAAGATAATAAATTAATAAATATAATTCTATTTGTTTTAATTTGTATATTCTTATATTCGGGAATTAATGTTACAATTTGGTTAATAAGCGATAGAAAAACAAAAGAATTAGAAACTGGATTATATGTTAATGTTATATCAGAAGATGAGAATAATTCTGAAGATATAGAAATAGATTTTTCAAAGTTAAAGGAAATAAATTCGGATATAATAGGGTGGATTAAGATAGATAATACATATATAAATTACCCTATCTTGCAAGGAGAAAGTGATGAATATTATTTAAAAAAAGATATTTATAAAAAATATAATCTTGCAGGAAGTATTTTTGTAGATAGTAAAACTGATCCGAATTTTAATGATGACAATACTGTAATTTATGGTCATAATATGAAAAATCAGAGAATGTTTGCAGATCTTCATAAAATAAACAACGGAGAATTAGGAAATAAAATATTAGTTAATATTTACACAGAAAATGGAAAAGCAACGTATAGAGTTTTTTCGTCACATATAGAAGAGCCAACAGTAGATTTAATAAAAAAGAATTTTTCTAATGTGAATGAAAAAATGGATTATATAAGTAATGCATTTCAAAAAAGTAATGTTAATTTTAATGCAGATAACTTAAATACAGATTGTAAGATAATTACCCTTATGACATGCGATAATAATAACAAAAGAAGAGTAATTGTAAATGCCGTAAAATGTGATAATATATAAGAATCAGGAGATGAAATAAATGCTTAACCAGTTTTCAAGGACAGAATTATTAATAGGAAAAGAGGCCATTGAAAAATTACATAAAGCTAAAGTTGCAGTATTTGGCATTGGTGGAGTAGGTACTTATGTAGTAGAAGGATTAGTAAGAGCAGGTGTAGAAAATTTTATATTAGTTGATAATGATAAGATTAGTTTGACTAACTTAAATAGACAATTAATAGCGACAAGAAAAACAATAGGACAATATAAAGTTGATGTTGAAAAGGAAAGAATACTTGAAATAAATCCAGATGCAGATGTTCAAACTTATAAAGTTTTTATGCCAAATAATACAGTAATACTAGATAAGACAGTGGATTATATTGTGGATAGTGTTGATACAGTTACTGCAAAGATTGAACTTGTTGTTCAAGCAAAAAAATTAGGGATTCCAATTATATCAAGCATGGGTACAGGAAATAAATTAGATCCTACTAGATTTGAAGTAACAGATATATATAAAACAAGTGTCTGTCCACTTGCAAAAGTAATGAGAAGAGAATTAAAAGCGAGAAATATAGAAAAATTAAAAGTCGTGTATTCAAAAGAAGAGCCAATAAAAGTAAATAAGAATATTGAATCAAGTTCAAAACAAGTGCCTGGTAGTATATCATTTGTACCATCAGTAGCAGGATTGATTATTGCAGGCGAAGTTATAAAAGACATATTAAATAAAATGAGATAAATATATGTTAAAATCAATAATATCAAATAGAAAATAAAAGTTGAGAAAAATAAATTACAAAAGAAAAATTATTATGCCTAAAATTTGACAAAAGTCAACATAAAGGGTAAAATAATAATAGGTGAAAAAAATGTTGAGAAAAGTGAAGTGGACAAGATATTTATGTGCTTTTATAATAGCCATAGCTTTAGTTATAGCTATTATTTTTGCAGTTCAAAAAATACATAATAAAACCTATGAAATAAAACAAGTTTCATCAACTTCAGCATTAGAAATTATTGTACCAGTAACAAAGCAAAATGAATCAAAACAGATTGATTTAGAAAACGTCATTTCTCAAAATGAATCAGAAATAATTACAGAAAAAATAGAAAAACAAGAAAAAGATATAGAATTTACTACAATTTATAGACAGAATGAATCTCTAGCTAAAGGAAAAATTCAAACACTTCAAGAAGGAAGCGATGGACTTCAAGATGCTATAACAAAAAAAATATATAAAAATGGTGAGATTATATCGGAAGAACAGATTTCGTCAGAAATAAAAAGAGTAGCAATAGATAAAATAGTAGAAATAGGAACAGCTCAATATTCAAACAATTATGTACCAATAGTTGGTGATGAATTAAAAGTAACATCTAATACATTAGCGATAAGAGTTGATCCAAACCTAGATGCACAAAAGCTTATTACAATAGAAGCGGGAGACATAGTCGTTTTAAAAGCTAAACAAGATGATTGGTATTATATTATGTTTAATGGATATCTTGGTTGGGCACCAATGGATTGTTTAACATATAATAATCCAAATGGATTAGGTGATGGAGATGAAAATAATAATCAGTATACAAAAGAAGAGCTAACTCAGGATTTAGGATTTAGTATGCTTCTAAATAAAAAAAGCAATTTAAGTTTAGAGCAATTTAGAAAAATTTTAGGAAATGACTCGAGTGATAAAAATAATGTATTTTCAGAAAATGCAGATTATTTTTATTATGCAGAAAAGCAATATAATATAAATGGAGTATTTTTAGCAGCTATAGGTATACATGAAAGTGGATGGGGAACATCATCGATATCATTAAAAAAGAAAAATCTATTTGGATATGGAGCTTACGATAGAGATCCATCGGGTAGTGCATCAACATTTAATACTTATGCAGAAGGAATAGACTTAGTTGCAAGAGTTCTTGTAAAATATTATTTGAATCCAGCAGGAACAGATATATATAATGGAGAAAAGGCAGTAGCAACATATTACAAAGGAGCTACATTAACCGCAGTTAATAAATCTTATGCAAGTGATAAAAACTGGGCAAATGGAGTTTACAGATGGATGATGTATTTATACAATAAATTATAAAAAAATAATACAATATTATAAGTATTAAATTGTAAAATTTACTTGATATTTTATAAAAGTTAGTGTATTATATTATAGGATATAAAGGAGGATTATATATAGTGAGAAAGGCAATAATAACTTTAGTAATATTTACATATATTTTTGGAATATTTTGCATAGGTTCTTGCTATGCTGCAAATACTACAGAAGAGATAATACCAGAAGAAACAAAAAGTAAATTAGTAGAAATTAAAGACAATGAATTAAAATCTTTAGAAGATTACAAAGAAACTTATGGTAGCAGTACATATGGTTTAGTTGCTTATATTTTAAATAAAGTAAGAATATATAGTATTCCATTTGGAATTTTAGGAATAGCAATAAGTGCAATATACCAATATGTTATAGGAATAAGACACTTAGAAGCTCACTACAAAGGATTTAACACAATGATTGCTGTAATAACTTTACTTGTTATATGTCAAGTATTACCTTTGATATTTGCAATCATAGTAAAAGGTTGGAGGGGTTAAACTAATGAGAATTTTATTTGCAGTAAGTAATGATAATATTACAACATCAGTTGTAAATAAATATCAACAAAAATATAAAGAAATAATTACAAGTAAAAATGTTTATTACTTTAATGCAATAATAAAAGAATTACAAAAAAATAAATCCTATGACGCAATAGTTATAGGAGAAGATTTAGAACCTATCTCGAATAATAATTATGAAGCAATTGATAAATTCTTATTTGAAAAATTAGATGGAATAAGTGATGAGGCATCAAAGCCTACAGGAGAAGATATTCCAATAATTTTTATATGCTCTGATAGAAGAACAACTGCTGATAGATTACTTATAAAATTATTTGGGATAGGAATTTATAATGCAATAATTGGAAATGATAGAAGTATTGATACAGTATGTAATTTAATTAATAAACCTCGTAATAAAAAAGAGGCAAAACTTTACTATAAAATTGAATCAGAAGATGTTGGAATGTATGAAAATAGCAACGAGCAAGATGTAAGTGAAACAGAAATTCAAAACATATTATCACATTATAGAAAAATAGGTTCAAATGTTAAAAGATGTGTGGAAAGTTTTGATAAAATTGCAGAACAATATAGTGATACACAATTAAGAGTCATAGTTAACTTCTTTCCAGCAGAAGTAAAAAGGATATTAGAAGAAAATTCAAATACCTATCGTAAGTTGATGAATGGAGGTACAGTTTTATCAAATGGAACTTATTCTCCATATAACAGACAGGATCCTAAAAAACCAGGAAACTTAGATGTTTTAACTAAAGACCTAGAAAAAACAAATCTTTCTAAGCCAGTAATTATACCATCAACAATTAAAATAAGAAATACAGCTAATCAAAATTTTAATTCAAATAAATTAGAGAATCAAAATATACCAAATAATAATCAAGTGCATAACAATGCACATTTAATAAATAATATACAAGGAGTAAAAGAAAGTATGCAACCTCCAATGAATAATAATGAAATGAATAATGGTAACAAGCTTAATAATATGAATATGAATAATGGTAACAATCTTAATAATATGAATATGAATAATGGTAACAATCTAAATAATATGAATATAAATGATGGCAACAATCTTAATAATATGAATATAAATAATGGCAATTACAACAATAATATAAACAATGGATTAGCATATAATGGAAATAATAACAATGCTCCAGATATGGCTCAAAAAAGAGGAAGAGGCAGACCAAGAAAAATTATGCCACCAGCTGTGCAACCAGTAAATAGTTTAAGTACAGTAAACAATACATCAACAGCAATATCTGAATTGCAGCCAATACAACCAATGGATAACATGCAAAAAAGAAGAAGGGGCAGACCATCGAAAAAATCTTTTGAAACCGTACAAAATCCATTAAATACAGATTTAGATTTGAATAATAATATTGGGGAACCAAATGCAGTAAATAATAATCAATCATTAGATATGTCTCAAAATGATGTTTTACCAGGATTAGAAGAAAGTAACGAAACAGTGGATTTATTTAGTATGGATCCAATAGATGACAGTATAATGGATTTAGATAAAATAAATTCTAATCAAGATGGAGTATTACCTGGATTTGAAAATGACATAGAAAATCTAAACAATAATACAAATAATTCTCAGGTAGAAACAACAACTGATGATGCTAACTTATTTGATTTAGACATTGAAGAAACAAATATAAATCAAAATAATGCAAATAATATAAATAATACAAACAATACAAATAATGACATCAATAGTAATCCATATAGTGATCTATCAAATGATATATATAATCAAAATAATTCAATATATGGAAACATGAATACGAATATATCACCATATGGAGATATGAATACAAACAGTTCACCATATGAAAATATGAATACATCAATGTATGGCAATGCAAATAATACAGGATTTGAAAATACAAATAATTCCGTATATGGAAATATGAATACACCAATGTATGCAAATGCAAATAATTCACCTTATGGAAATATGGAAAGTCCACAATTTACAAATAATAATAGTTATGTTGCACCAAATAATAATATACAAGATAATTATAATAGTTTAGTAAATACTCAGAACCAAATGAATGCAAATACAAATGTAATTGCAGGAAATGGAAAAATAGTATCATTTATAGGAACTAGCAAAAATGGAATATCATTTATTGTAAACAATTTATCACAACTATTATCACAAAACGGTATAAAAACAGCAATATTAGACTTAACAAAAAATAAAAATTCATATTATATGTTTACAGATAATGATGGTACATTAATGAAAAAAGCAACAGAAAGCATGAAAAATTTATCTAAAGGAATAATTGATGGATTAAATGTAAATAAGAATTTAACAGTATTTACTTCACTTCCAGATGAAATTGAGATATTAAATAGTGATGTAATGTTGCAAACACTATCAAACAACTTTGAAATAATATTATTAGATTGTGATTATGATACAGATGTAGACTATTTTGTAAAATCAAATGAAATATATCTAGTACAATCAATGGACACATTCACAATTCAACCATTAACACAATTTTTAAGTAATTTAAAATTAAAAAATGCGTTAGATGAAACAAAACTAAGAATAATAATTAACAAGTATGTTAAATTAAGAAAACTAGATGAAAAAATGATTATAGGCGGTATGTCAAAATATAATGAACCATCTATGACATTACAAAGAGATTTATTTAATGCACAAACTATAAAATATGTATGTATACCATTTGAAACGGAAACATATGCAAGATATCTCGAATCAATAGCAATGTGTAATTTAAGTTTAAATGGATATTCACAAAATTTCTTAAACAGCTTAGAAGAATTAAGAAGAATGGTATATCCACTTGTATCAGGAGGATATAGCAATAACAATGCACAGAATAATACAGAAGAAAAACATGGATTATTTGGTGGCAAAAAAAATAAAACACAACAAACAACGCAATTTTCGAATAATGTAAATGATACATTAAACAAAATGAGAACAAATAATTTTTAAGAAGAATAAAGAGGTGATATCTTTTGGTATTAGCAATTATAATATTATTAGTAATAATTGTAATGGTTCTAATGATATATAATTATTCAGTTCATAAAAAAATAGATACTTTCTCAAACCTAAATCAAAGGGTAACTAGCCTAAATGTATTACAAGAATTTATGAATACCTTAGGAGAAACTAGTTCTATAAAAGAAAAACTAGAAAGTATAAATGATATATTGATAAATAAATATTCTATCAAATACTCAACTATTGTAGTATTTGATGGAGCTGAATATGTTATAAGAACATCTAATGTAGATAAAAAACATTGGGAAACGTTAAGAAATCTTCAAAATGATCCAGTATTTGGAGATAGTATAAAAACAGCAACTCCTAAGTATGTAACAGTAGATAATGAAAATGAAAAATTGCCATACCAGAAGATGGAATTTGGAAGAGCAAAATGTGCAATATTCTTTCCATTATATGTAGATAATGTATACATCGGATATTGGATAATAGAAGGAAGTATGCCACATGAATTTGATAAAATAGATACAACAATTCTAGAAGTAGTCAGAAATAATATAGTAACTATTTTAAAAACAGTGGAAAATCAATCAACGATTGAAAATATAGTTAGAGACGATTTGTATTCAGGACTTAAATCAGAAGAATATCTATATGGTGAAGGAAAGAAGATAATTGATGGATATACAACATCAGCAATATGTATTTTTAAAATAGTAAATTTACCAAATATAAATACAGAAGTTAGTAGAAAAACGGGAGATAAAGTAGTTACAGAAATTTCAAATTTTGTAAAGAACAATTTAGCAAAAGAATATGTATTTGTAAGATATATGGGACCAAAGTTTGCAATAGTATTTTCAGGAGCAGATGTTCAAGGAGTAAATAATTTCATGCAAGGTTTAAAAAGATCAATTGAGAATATGCAAATTCCTGTTGCAGAAGATTATAAAAAAGAAAAAGATATGCAAATTGTTCAAAATGGACCAAATATTATTCAAAACGTGAATAATAATGTAAATGCTCCAATGGCAGATAATGAAGAAATAGATGTAGTAGTTAATCCTAAAATAAGAGTTGCAATTTCAACATATTATAAAGGAACATCACTAGATGGAGCACTTAAAAAATTAGAAGAATACATAGATTTGTCAAATGATAATACAATAAATACATTGTAAAAGGAGGCAAGGTTATGGCAACAGATGAAACATTAAGTTTTAAGGTAGAAAGAGAAGAAAATGTTAGAACAAAGGAAATTCTTAAGGAAGTTTATGAAGCTTTAAAGGAAAAAGGATATAATCCTATAAATCAAATAGTTGGATACATTTTATCAGGAGATCCAACTTATATAACAAGCCATAAAGGAGCAAGAAATTTAATAAGACAAATAGAAAGAGATGAACTATTAGAAAAAATGGTAAAAGAATATATAGAAATTGAAAAATAATAGGAAAATAGAATGGGAAGAAAATTAGGAATAGATTATGGTACAGTTAGAACTGGTATAGCAATAACTGATGAATTAGGAATAACTGCACAAGGATTAGAAACAATTACATCAAATGGAAGTGACAAAATAATCTTAAAAAGAATAGATGAATTAATAAAAGAATATAATATTGATTGTATTGTATTAGGAAATCCAATTAATATGGATGGAAGTAAAGGAAAAAGAGCTATGGAAACTGAGCTCTTTTTACATAAGCTTAAATCTCGTTTTAATACTATAAATATAGAGCTTGTAGATGAAAGATTAACATCAGTAGAAGCACATAAAACAATGAATTTTTTGGACATAAATAATAAAAAGAAAAAAGAAATAGTAGATACAATTGCAGCAGTGTATATTTTAGAAAACTATATAAATAGAAAAGATAAATAAAATTATTTATGTAAAAAGATAAGATATAGTTAGTTATAAAATTAAATGCAATATTGTAAAAAGAGATAGGATATTTTGCTAAAAAGCTTGATTTTTAACACTTTTTGGTATAAAATAAATATATTGGAAAAAAATGAATAATTAATAATTAAGGGGGAAATAATAATGGCAGTATACTCAGCAGGAGATTTTAGAAATGGTACAACATTTGAAATGGAAGGAAATGTATATAGAGTAGTTGAATTTCAACATGTAAAACCAGGAAAAGGATCAGCATTTGTAAGAACAAAAATAAAAAATGTAATAACAGGAAGTGTTTTAGAAAAAACATTTAATCCATCAGAAAAATTTCCATCAGCAGAAATAGATAAGAGAGAAATGCAATATTTATATGAAGATGGTGGTTTATATTATTTCATGGATAATGAAACTTATGAACAAATTCCTTTAAATAAAGAGCAAATTGGAGAAAGTTTAAAATATCTTAAAGAAAATATGAATGTAAAAATTCTTTCATATAAAGGAAATGTATTTTCTATTGAACCACCAATGTTTATAGAACTTGCTGTAACATATACAGAACCTGGATTTGCAGGAAATACTGCAACTACTTCAGGAAAACCAGCTACATTAGAGAATGGTTTAGAAATAAATGTTCCTATGTTTATCAATATAGGAGATGTTATAAAAATTGATACTAGAACAGGTGAATACATGGAAAGAATCTAGTTGAAAGGAAAATTTATGGTTGAAGATATAAGCAGATTATTTAATAAGTTAATGGAAGATTTAGAAACTAACATAACTGATAAGGCTCAAAAATCTAAAATTAAAAATGAATTAGTCGAACTTGTTGCACTTTTTATCAGTTCATCAAATAATCTTATAAGAATACAAGATAAGCAAGAAATGACTTTAAATAGAATAAAGAAACTTGAAAGAAAAATATCACAAATTGAAGAAGATATTTATATTGATGAAGATGAAAACAATTATGATAAAATGCATGATAATGACTATGAATTTGAAATAAGATGTCCTTATTGTGATTATGACTTTATAATTAGTGAAGAATCTAAAACAACAGATGAAATAGAATGTCCACAATGCCATAATGTAATAGAACTAGATTGGGATGAATCAAATGAATGTGCTAAAGACTGTAAAGGTTGCAGTCAACATTGTTATCAAGATGAAGAAGAAATGGATAGTCAAGTTGAACAGCTTTCAGAAGAAAATGAAGAATATAAACTTGATAGTGAAGAAAAAAGTAATATAAAAGATAATAATGTAAATAATCCTAAAAACAATAATAGTCAAAATAATGTTCAAGATTCAAAAAAGACTAATGAAGATAAAAACAAACAAAATAACAATGAAGATGATATGTAAATAATTTGTTAGATTAATAAAAAATATAAAACTTGAAAAATAAATAATGTAAAAAAATAAAAATATAATTAATTATATTTTTATTTTTTTACATTATTTTCAAAAATTATAAAAGTCTAAGGGATTTACATTTTTTCCATCTTTTTTTATTGCAAAATGAAGATGTGAACCAGTAGTTGCACCATTTGTCGGATTTCCATTAGAATCTTTATAAGGATTGTTATGAATGCCATATACATTTTTAGGTCCAACCATACCTATGACCTTTTTTCGAGAAACAAAATCTCCATAATTAACGAACATTGTAGGAGAAACGTGACAATATGATACGGAAATATTTTTATAATTAATAAGATCTAAAACAATAGTATAACCACCGCCAGCGCCCCAAGATGCAAATGAAATATAGCCATCATCAATTGCATATAAGTATGTGCCTTCTGGAGCAGGTATATCAAGTCCTAAATGATAGCTAGAAGCTCCGAGCAGTGGGAGAATTTCGTTTTCCAAAATATGATGAAATAGTAGTATATCCAGGAATTGGCCATATAAATAAATTAGAAGAAATAGTTATCTTTCCTTCATAATCACTGTCAGCTTTATAAAAATTACTTTTCGAATATAATATAGGTACAAAAAATATGCATAAGAAAATAAGTATAATTAGATAAAAGAATAAAATTTTGTTATAGATTTTAAACATTAATGGCTCCTATATATAGCACCCCACTTATTGAAAATAATTAAAAACATATTACTATAATCTGGTAGAAAAGTCAAGCAAATTTTAGCAAATATTATGATAAGTAAATTTAGCTGCTTTTAATAAAATAGAAAAAAGATTATAATAAATATAATTTATTATAATAAACTTATTAAAATTTTTTGTTTAATTAAAAAGATTAATAAAAAATAAACATATATATAATATAGCATAATATAGTCAATTATAAGAATAAAACAAAGATAAAAATTATTACAAAACTGTAAAAAAATAAAGTATAGAATTTTGCAAAATCATTGAAATAGATGAATTATAAAATTTTATACTTTTTTATTAATCTTTTTACTTAATAAAAGACATAAAAATAAAATACTATAACATACTAGATAAAAACTACGTAAGCGATGAAATTAATTTATTAATAAATATAACAAAAAGTAAATAATAAGAAATAGGAGGAAAATCATAAAGATGAGAAAAGTAAATTACAAAGAAAAAGGAATCACATTAATAGCATTAGTAATAACAATCATAATATTATTAATCTTAGCAGGAGTAACATTAACAACAGCATTAGGACAAAATGGATTATTTGAAAGGGCAAAATATGCAGGGGAAAAATATAAAGAATCAGAGGCAGATGAGGCAGAAAAATTAGGAGACGTAGAGAAAGAGATAGATAAAATAGTAGATGGACAAGATCCAACAGAAGAAGGAAAAGGACCAAATGGAAAAGTTTTAGTAACGACACTAAAAACAACAAATCACGGAAAAGAAGAAGCAGAAGATAGACTTGGAAATCCAGTAACAGTACCGGGAGAATTTAAAGTAGTAGAAGGAGAGACGGTAGAAGATGGAATAGTAATAGAAGATGATGAAGGAAATCAATTTGTATGGATACCAGTAAGTAATATAGATGGAGATAATGATGTAACTACAGAACCAAATGCAGAAGATTTAATAAAATTAAAAAATAATACAAAAGTAGAAATAACACTAGGAAGATACAAATATAAAAGAGAATGGAGTACTGGTATAGGATATACAGATGGAACACCAAACCTAGTACAAAAAGGTGTAAACTATGCGGAGAGTACAGTGTTAAATGGTTCAGATGTTGAATATTATGAGTATACTGATGATAAAGATAGATCAAATGGAGGAGCAGGAGCAAAAGATTTAGCAAAATTTGTACAAAGTGTACAAGACAATCATGGATATTATCTAGCAAGATATGAAGCAAGTTATAAGAGTGACGACAAGCCATACTCAAAGCCATCTACGAGTTATAGTGAAGAAGAAATCGATTATACTTCAGGAATGTTATGGAATAATGTTACTCAAGGAGATGCATCTAAAGTAAGTCAAAATATGTACAGTGGAGAAGATAGTGAAGCACAATATGTAGTAAGTGATTTAGTAAATAGTTATGCATGGGATACAGCGGTAGTATATATACAAGCAATGGGAAATGAAAATTATGCAAATCAAGGTAGAGGAAATAATACAACTTTAAAAAATACAGGAGACACAGAAGAAGTCAAATGCAATATATATGATATGGCGGGAAATGTTAGTGAATGGACAACAGAATATTCTGCGCGAATTATCTTTGAAATCAAATCCCCTTGCGTACTTCGAGGCGGATCTTACTATAAAAGTAGCTACTACACAGGTGATCGTTACTACATCGACGAAGCTCATAACGTCAAGGAGATTGGCTTTCGCCCACTTTTATATTTAAAGTAGCTTTAAACAATGAGAAAACTTAACTATTATAAGAATTATTTGGATATAAAAAATAAATAGTAAAAATTACTTGCACAAAAATATTATATATGTTATTATAATATGTGTAGGTAGATAGGGGTATGATGTTAATGGTAGCATTCCGGTCTCCAAAACCGTGCGTGAGGGTTCGAATCCTTCTACCCCTGCCAGAAATAATGCTTTATAGACTTAACGGATTTAGTTAATCTATAAAGCTTTTTAAAAGAAGGAAAAGTAAAATGCAAATAAAAGATTTATTAAAAAAAGTGCTAAATAAAGAAGTAATTATGTATTTAATATTTGGAGTTTTAACAACTGTAGTAGCATTAGTAGTTTACTATGGATTAATATATACTATTCTTAATCCAGAAAATGCTATTCAATTACAAGTTGCAAATATTATATCTTGGGTAGCAGGTGTAACTTTTGCTTATATAACAAATAGAAAATTTGTATTTGAAAGTAAAGAAGAAAATAAACTTAAAGAAATCAGCAAATTTGTTACATCAAGAATAGGAACACTTTTATTAGATATGTTAGTAATGTTTGTAGGAGTAACACTTTTAAAACAAAATGATAAAATAATAAAAATAGTTTCTCAAATTTTGGTAATAATAGGAAATTATATATTAAGCAAATTATTTGTATTTAAAAAAGATAAAAAGTAAATATAATAAGTTTTATTGTGTAAACTCATAATAATATATGGGGATGTAAATGGTTTCGACATTAATCATAGACACATTAAAAGCGAGTAGTGGAGCTTAAGGCCACTTAAAAAATAAGCAACTAAAAATAAAAGCTGATAGAGAAGAATTAGCTTACGCTGCCTAAGTGCAGTGACGTTTTGTTAAAAGAGCCTACTGCTTTTAATAAGGCGACGATTTAAAGTAGGAAACAAAACTATTCTTTCCATTAGAAGAGTGGGTATAATAAATGGATATATCTTATTAAATTTGTTTACTTCTTTAAATAAGATGAAAACTAAAAAGTAAACTGCACTCGGAGAAATTAATGTGAAAAGGTTAGTGGACGTGAGTTCGACTCTCACCATCTCCACCAATGACGTATCTGTTCGAATTAATAGTACAGATAAATAGAAATATCATTCTAAATAAAAGAATGGTATTTTTTATATTTATTTAATAATAAAAAGATTAAAAATAGTATTGACAATTGCAAACAAATGTTTTATAATTATAAACATAAAAATATGTTGAATGGAGATGATATAAATGAAAAAAATAGATAAAAAAAATAAAACATTTGAAGATATTAAACATATTGATGAAAATGGTATTGAATTTTGGTACGCTAGAGAACTTATGACAATTTTACAGTATTCAAATTGGCAGAATTTTGAAAAAATAATTGATAAAGCTAAGATATCTTGTAAAAATAGTGGTATTAGTGTGTTTGAACATTTTATTGACGTCAATAAGTTGTCAAAACGTGCTAATAATGCAGAAGTTGAAATTAGAGATTACGAATTAACTCGTTATGCTTGTTATTTAATAGCACAAAATGGAGATAGTAGGAAAAAAGTAATTGCTCTTGCTCAAACATATTTTGCAGTTCAAACTAGAAAGCAAGAAATTAGTGAAAGAGAGTATACTTCATTAACAGAAGATGAAAAAAGATTTTATCAAAGAAATTTAACAAAGAAAGGAAATTATTCACTTAATCAAACAGCTAAAAAAGCAGGAGTTAAAAATTTTGATAAATTTCATAATAGTGGATATAAAGGCTTATATAATGGAGAAACAGCAGATGATATTGCAAAAAGAAAGGGGCTAAGATACAGAGAAGATATTCTAGACAATATGGGAAGTGAAGAACTTGCAGCTAATTTATTTCGTATTACGCAAACTGAATCAAGATTAAAAAGGGATAAAATTAATACTGAAAATAAGGCTTGTGATACTCATAATAAAATAGGAAAAATAGTTAGAAAAGCAATTAAAGAAGCTGGTCGGAACTATGCCAGAAGATCTACCTACACCGAAAAAAAGCCTAAAACAATTAGAAAAAGAATATAATAAAAGTTTAAGAAAAAAATAATAATTTTTAGAAGGATTTAATTATGGGCAAAGTAAGCAAACAAATTTAAAGTCCATAAAAATTATTTTCTCAAACAGTAATCAAATCTGATTGCTGTTTTTTATTTTCTGAAATTTATTGCAATTTGTTAAAAATATGATATACTTTAATAAATTGATTGATATTTATATTAATCGAAATGAGAGCAGTAGTAAAAAATGTAAAATACAATTTATAAATTATTATATTTTAGCTTGATATAATTGTTAAAAAAAATAAAAGAAAGGAGAAATTCGTATTATAATATACGAGAAAAAGATATGGGTAACGAAAGAGGAGTAACTATGATTGCATTATCAATTACAATTATAGTTTTATCAATAATAGCAGGTGTTTCTATTAATTTAGGATTAGCAAGTAATAGCTCAGTTGTAAGAGAAGTAGAAAATGAAACTGAGATGCAAAGAGAGATGATTGATGAGGAACAGAGTAAAACGGAAAATGCAATTCAAAAATATGAAGATGAGTGGGGATTATAATAAAAATGTATAATTTTTTTGTAAATAGTGAACAAATACAAAACAATAAGGTAAAGATACAAGGACAAGATGCAAAACATATTTCTTCGGTGCTTAGAATGAAAAACGGTGAAAAATTATACATAAACAATAAAGAAAATGAAGAAAAGTTTTTAGCTGAAATAGAAAATATACAAAAAGATGAAGTAAATTGTCTTTTATTAGATAAAGTTGATAGTGTAGAATCAGATATAAAAGTAACATTATTTCAAGGAATGCCAAAGGCAGATAAAATGGAATATATTATTCAAAAAGCTATAGAATTAGGTATATATGAAATTGTTCCAGTTGAAATGAAAAATTGTATTTTTAAATTAAAAGATAATAAAAAAATTGAAAGATGGCAGGCAATTGCAGAATCTGCAGCTAAACAATCCAAAAGGAATATAATTCCTAAAATACGAAATGCAGAAAAAATAAGTGATGTAAAAAATGAAATAAAAGATTATGATTTAGTACTAATTGCTTATGAAGATGAAAATAAAACTACCCTAAAACAAGTATTGAAAAATAGAAATAATTTATCAAATATTGCAATAATAATTGGACCAGAGGGTGGCATAGATAAATCAGAAGTAGATGAACTTACACAAAATGGAGCAATATCAGCTTCATTAGGAAAAAGAATATTGAGAACGGAAACAGCTTCTGTAGTATTACTTAGTATGATATTATATGAATATGAATTATAGGTGAAAGGAGTAATTGTATAATTATATATAACATTATACGAAAAATAAAATATGAAAAATGATACAAAAAATGTAGCGAAAGAAAATTCACAAAATAAAACAAAAGAATCAAAAAAAGAAGTTAAGAAAATAGAAAATCAAAACAATAAAAAAAATAATGTAACTGAAAATAAAAATGTAAAGAATACTAATAAAACTGAAAATAACAATATGAAAAAGACTAATAAGACTGAAAATAGTAATATAAAAAAGACTAATAAGACTGAAAATAGTAATATAAAAAAGACTAATAAAACTGAAAATAGTAATATAAAAAAGACTAATAAAACTGAAAATAAGAATGTAAAAGATACTAAAAAAAATGAAAATAATAATATAAATAAAAAAAATATAACTGAAAATAAAGAAATAAAAAAAGCTAATATAACTACAAATAAAAGTGTCAAAGAAGCTAAAGTTTCAATTAAAAATAAAGATGATAAAAAAGTAGATATAAAAAATAAATCTAAGGCCTTAGTTAATCCAGAAGAACTAAAAGCAACTGAGCTTGAAACAATAAAAAAGGAAATAAAAAATACTAAAAAAACAAAAAAGTTAAGTGAGAGCAATCAAAAAAAATACAAGAAAATGTTAAAAAATGCAATAATAGCTTGTTTTATAGTATTATATTATTTAGCTTTAATTATTGGTATACAAAAAGTTAGTGTCATTCAATTTATAATTGGATTAAAAGTAGTTATCATGCTTGAAGCAATAATAACAGTTATATTATTTGAAACGGCATATAAAAAAGATGATATAGAATACACTTTTTATGGAATGGAAATACTTGTAGTTGGAATAAGTACGACTTTTCTATTAAATCTAGTAAACAAACAAAATGATATACTGAATATAGTACTTGCAGTAATAGTAATATGTTTTACTTTATACTATTTAGGAAAAATACTAGTTTTATCAATACGAAAAAAATCTAAAAAAGCTAACTAAAAAGTCAAGTGAAAGCAATTTTGTCAAGTAAATGCAATTTGTAAGAGAAGTTGCATATTTTAAGCTAACTAAAGTAAATAATTAATATGGAAATATTTGACTTTTTAGAATTAAAGTGATAAAATTGAAGCACTAGGTTTATAGGTAAAACCAATAAAAACCTAAATAAATATTTAAGGAAGTAAATAAAATGATAGTAAAACCAACAGTTGTACAATTACTTGAGAAAGCTGAAAATAGATATAGATTAGTTATTGCTACTGCTAAAAGAGCAAGACAAATTTCAAGTGGAAGTAAACCAATGACAGATAAAGATGATGTTTCACCAGTTACTTTAGCAGCAGATGAAATAGAAGAAGATAAAGTAAAAATATATAATGAGAATGAATGGCAAGAAGTAGTTAAAAATAAAGAAGAAAATAGTGAAGAAATAAAAAATGAAGAAAAAGAACCAGAAGAAAATGATACTTTAAATAGTAATAGTGAAAACGAATAAAAAGG
Source organism: uncultured Clostridia bacterium (assembly GCA_947623725.1). Lineage (GTDB taxonomy): Bacteria > Bacillota > Clostridia > TANB77 > CAG-508 > CAG-793. The sequence continues at coordinate 17,654 of CANQHI010000021.1, forward strand.
GGTATATATGAAAAAACATATTATAACAATAACGGGAGATCATTCAAGTGGTCAAGGAACAGTATCAAATATATTAAAAGAGCGTTTGAACTATGAAGTTTATAGAAATGGACAATATGTTAGACAACTAGCAAAAGAAAAAGGAATGACAATAGTTGAATTTCAAGTATATTTGAATGAACATCCTAAATTAGACACCGAAATAGAAAATAGTGCAAAAAAATATGCTGAAACTCATGATAATTTAATTGTAGATGCTAAACTTCGGATGGTTTGCCATTCCAGAATCATTTAAGATTTATTTAAAAGTTGATATTGATGTAGCAGTACAGAGAGCATTTAATGATAGTTTAAGAAAAGATACAGAACCTTATGAAAGTATAGAAGATGCTAAATCAAAGTTAATGTATCGACATAAAGAAGAAACGAATAGGTGGATTCAAGAATATGGCGTAAACCGTGACGATATGACAAATTACGATTTAGTTATTGATACATCATATTTAAAACCAGATGAAATAGCAGACCAAATAATTGAAGAATATGAAAATTGGTTAAGTAAATAAAAATAAGGGGGACTAAATTTTAATAATATAGTCTCTTTTTATATTGTAAAATTTAATTTTATTAAAAGGCAAGGTGTTATTATTTGATAATAAAATTAAATTGATATTAATATAAAAGATATGACTAATATAGAAAGAAGGAAAAGTGGCAAATAAAAATTTAATAATCAAAGAGATAAATAGTGATGACATCAATTATCCAAATTTATTAGCAGAAATAAGAAATAAACCAAAGAAATTATATGTTGTTGGAAATATCGAAATCCTTAAAAGAAATGCGATATCAATTGTTGGAACAAGAGAGTGCACAAAGTATGGAGAAATAGTTGCAAAAAAATTAGCATATAATTTAGCAAAACAAAATATAGTTATTGTAAGTGGACTAGCTAGAGGAATTGATAAATATGCACATATTGGAACTATTGAAGCGAATGGAAAAACTATTGCAGTAGTAGCACATGGGTTAGATATTATTTATCCAAAAGAAAATTTAGAAATAGCAAGAAAAATAGTTGAATTAGGTGGAGCAATTGTAAGTGAATATCCAGTAGGGATAAAACCTGAAGTTAAGAATTTTCCAGCAAGAAACAGGATAATAAGTGGATTAAGTATGGGAACAATTGTTGTTGAAGCAGAAAAGAAAAGCGGAGCATTAATAACTGCAAACTTTGCATTAGAGCAAGGAAGAAATGTATATGCAGTACCAGGAAATGTGTTTTCAAAAAAGTCAGAAGGAACTAACAATTTATTAAAGTATGGAGCAGAACCTGTAATTGGTGTAAATGATATTATTAAACAAATAAATATTTGTTATTAATTATAATAATTTGATGGTTGTAATTATTGTTTTAACAATATTCTTAAGTGATTATAATAATATTAATAAAAATAAATGTGTATGTAAATAAAATTTGTTTTAGATGTTGTAATCTATATTAATTTGTAATATAATATAAATATCGGTTTACCTAATTTAGGAGGTATGTATGAGTAGTAATAAACATGAAAGAAAAAAGCACAATGGAATGAAGCATGTAAAAGAGGAAAGAGAAATAGAAAATAATGAAGAAAAAGATGTTTTAGATGATAACGAAGATGATATACAAGATGAAATAAAAAGTCATATAAAAGATTTATTAAAAGAAGAGGAAAATCTTGAAAATAGTGATGATACTATGATTTTTGAGATGGATAAAAATAGTAAGCAAGATGATTTAGCAGATGAAAACATAAATTATGTTACTAATGACAATACAATAATAGCTGATAACATTGTAAAAAATGATGAAGATGAGGGACCAGTGAAAGATTTAAAGAAAGATAAGAAAAAAAATAAAAAACAAAAGAAACATAGAAAACTTAGAATGTTTCTAAAAATAATGTTTTTACTTATATTAGTATTAATCGTAGCAGGAGTTGCTGCTGTTGTTGCAATATTTAAAACAGATAAATGGGCTATTACGGAAAAAGATCTTTTATCAGATGCAGGAGCAACACTTTATGATAGGTATGGCAATGAGATTGTAACCCTTACAGGTGATGAAATAAACAAAAAAATCGAATATAACGAAATGGGAAAACTTCCAGATGCCTTTGTAGCAATTGAAGATGAAAGATTTTTTGAACATCACGGAATAGATGTAAAAAGAACATTACATGCAATTTTAGATTTTGTTATACATAGAGGAAATGGATCATTTGGAGGAAGTACAATAACTCAACAACTTATAAAGATTACTATGAAAGATGATGAAAGAAGTGGTTTTGCAGGAATTGAAAGAAAAATAAGAGAATGGTCAAGAGCAGTACAAGTTGAAAAAATACTTAATAAAGAGCAGATTTTAGAAAGATATTTGAATAGAATTTACTTAGGTCAATCTAATGGACTTGAAGTAAGAGGAGTTGAAGCAGCATCAAATTATTACTTTAATAAGAGTGCAAAAGA
>CANQHI010000022.1 GCA_947623725.1 uncultured Clostridia bacterium
AAATCTTTAGTATGGTATATATTATTCATAATAAAATAATTTGGTTACGAATACTGTACAAAAATATTTTGAAATGATATAATCCATTTGAAAACTGTAAGAAAAAAGTTTCTATTAGTAAATTATGTAACTTATGAATATTGCTAGATTGATAGCTATAAAAGGAATTAATAAGGCTTAGAAATTTATATCTTAGGGAGGAAAGATAGTTAATATGGGAAAGATTGTTTTGTTAGATGATTTAACGATAAATCAAATAGCAGCAGGAGAAGTTATAGAAAGACCAGCATCAGCAGTAAAGGAATTAGTTGAAAACTCAATAGATGCCGGTGCAAAAAATGTTACAGTAGATGTAAAAAATGGTGGAATTTCTTATATTAGAGTAATAGATGATGGAAGTCGGAATAATGCCTGATGATATGGAAATTGCATTTGAAAGACATGCTACAAGTAAAATAAGAAGAGCAGAAGATTTAGAAGTTGTTAAATCAATGGGGTTCAGAGGTGAGGCATTAGCAAGTATTGCAGCAATAGCAAAAGTTGAACTTGTATCAAAAACAGCAGATAGTGATATTGGCTATAAGGTTGTAGTTGAAGGCGGAGATATAATAGACAAGCATGAAGAAGGAACATCAAAAGGTACAAGCATAACAGTTAAAGAACTTTTTTACAATACGCCAGTAAGATATAAATTTTTAAGAAAAGATTTTACAGAACTAGGATATATAGAAGATGCAATTACTAGAATAGCATTAGCTAATCCTGATGTTGCAATTAAATTAATTAGTGCAGGTAAAACGATAATTCAAACAAATGGTAGCGAAAATTTAAAAGATTGTATATATGCAATATATGGAAAAGAAATAGCACAAAATATTTTGCCAGTTGATTATACTTATGAAGATATGCATATTACCGGTTGTATTGGAAAACCTGCAATATCAAGATCTAATAGATCAAATCAATTATTTTTTGTAAATAACAGATATATAAAAGATAAAACTTTAACAAGTGCGGCAGAGCAAGGCTTTAAAGGATTAGTAACAGTTGGAAAACATGGATTCTTGATTTTAAATATTGAAATGGACGCTAAAAAAGTAGATGTAAATGTACATCCAACAAAACTTGAAGTTAGATTTCAAGATGAAGGAAAAATATTTAAAGCAGTATATCATGCAATAAAAGAAACTTTATTAAAAGGCGATTTAGTAAATGATACAGAAAAAGATTATAGTGATTTAACTCCAAATGATATGTTAAAGGAAATAAAAAATAAAGATAGAGTTGAAGCATGGGGATTAAACAAGAGTTTCCAAACTTCTATGGAAAATGATAAAGATTCATCTCAAAAAAATGATGATAATTTGTCAAATAATAAAACTGACGAATTAAAATTTAGTGATTTTAAGAGCACAATAAAAGGATTAGATGAGGAAACAAGAACAAGATTTGTTCAAGAAATAGCAAAGGCTACAACTCAACAAGAAATTTCTAGGGTATTAAATAATTTTACAAGCTTTTTGAAAAATAAAGAAGATGAGCAAGAAGAGAAAGATGAAAAAGAGGATTTAAGTAAAGAAGAAAAAGAGAAAATTGATGAAAAGGAAATAAATAAAGATAAAGTAGAAAAAGAAATATTAAATTCAGAGATAAATAATTATAAAGTAGAAAAAGACCAATTAAAAGTAGAAATAAAAAATAATAAATTAGTAGAAGATTTTACAAAAAATGAAAAAGATGTAGTTATTGATAAAAAAGTAGGCGAAGAATTAACAGATAATGAAGAAGAGACAAAAGAATTATCAGATAACCTAATAAAAAATGAAATTGAAAATAATTTAGTAAAAGATGAAATCGAAAATAAAAAAGTAACAAAAGAATTAGATGACAATCTAGTAAAAGATGAATTAAATAAAAAAGAAATTGAAGAAGAAATAAAACAAGATAAATCAGAAGAAAACCTAACAAATAATGAAAATAAAGAAGAACTTTCATTTGAAGAAATGTATAGAAAATTATTTGGAAGAGATATAGAAGATGCAAAAAAACAATATGAAGAAAAATTAAAAGAAGAAGAACAAAAATATCCAATATCACCAATAAAAGATAATGAAATATCTTTATTTGAACAAAGTGGAAGCAATCAAAAAAATCCTTATAAATTTATAGGAATAGCATTTAATACATATATTATTTTAACCATAAATAACGACATGTATATTTTAGACCAACATGCAGCACATGAAAGAATTATGTATGAAAAAGTAAAGAAAAATTATTATGAAGAAGGCGAAAAAGATTCTCAAATAATGTTACTTCCAGATATAATTAATTTGAATAATAAAGAAATGGGAATATTCAAAGATAATAGAAGATTATTCGAAAGAGCCGGATTTATTGTAGAAGAATTTGGAGAAAATACAATTAAATTAACTGGAGTACCAGAGTTTTGCATTGACTTTGATACAAAGGAAATATTTTTAGAAACATTAGATGAAATTAATACAGTAGCAAGAACAGCAAAACAAGAATTAGAAGAAAAATTTTTATCAACAGTTGCTTGCAAAGCAGCAGTTAAAGCAAATATGGCACTTACAAAAGAAGAAGTTGATAATTTAATGGAAGAACTATTAAAATTACCAAATCCATTTAGTTGTCCTCATGGCAGACCAACAGTTATAAAGATGTCAAAAACAGATATAGAAAAAAAGTTTTCAAGAAGATAAATACATATAAAATAAAAAGTTTTCAAGAAAATAAATATATATGAAATAAAAAATTTTCAAGAATATAAAAATACATATGAAATAAAAAGGAACAAGATATGATAAATATAATAGTAGTATTTTTAATAATATTAAATTTATTTTCAATTTTTATGCTAAATAAAATGTTAAAAGGAACAGAAACTCAATTTAGAGTAGTTTCTATAATAGCTTTAATAATAGTAAACTTTGTTATATTGAATATAATATATTCAATAAGTAAAATAGGCATATCAGAAGAGGTTGCAACAAAATCAAAAGCAATGATTATGTTTACAGCTTTTCCAATTAATCTTATTGCAATGGCAGCACCGATTGCCGTTCAAATAAGAAAAGCAAGGCTAAGTGAAATAGAAAAAGATAAATTTATAAAAAATATTGTAATATGCATTATTATAGACATTATTTTATTATGCATAGAATGTGCATACATAAAAAATATTCAATTCGGAATTGAAGAAATGGGAAGAAGAATAAATGGAAAAACCTAAAATTATAGTAATCTGTGGACCAACTGCTTCAGGAAAAACAGGTTTAGGAATTGAGCTTGCAAATAAGATTAATGGCGAAATTATATCTTGCGACTCAATGCAAATATATAAAGATATGGATATTGGAACAGCAAAACCTACTGAAGAAGAGAGAAAAATGGCAAAACACTATTTAGTAGATTTTGTTAAGCCAAATGAAAGATATAGTGTTTCAAATTTCAAAAAAGATGCAGAAGAAACTATAAAAGAAATATTAAATAAAGGTAAGCAACCTATTTTAGTAGGAGGAACAGGACTTTACATAAATTCACTTATATATAATATAGTGTATAAAGAAGAAAAAATTGATTTAAAATTTAGAAAAGAATTAGAGAATAAAGAATTAGAAGAATTATACGAGGAAGCTTGTAAAATTGATCTAGAAGCTATGAAAAAAATTAGTCCAAATGATAGAAAAAGAATTACTAGAATACTTGAAATATATCATACTACAGGAAAAACAAAAACAGAACTTGAAAAAGAGTCAAGACATGAACTAGAATATGAATATAAAATATTTGTATTAAGTATGGATAGAGATATTTTATATGAAAGAATAAATAAAAGAGTAGATATGATGATAGAAGCTGGATTAATAGATGAAGTAAAAAATATTTTAGGAAAATATAAAGAATTTCCAACAGCAATGCAGGGATTAGGTTATAAAGAAGTAGTAGAATATTTAGAAAACAAAATTAGTAAAGAAGAAATGATTGAAAAAATAAAGCAGGAATCTAGAAGATATGCAAAAAGACAATTAACTTGGTTTAGAGCATATAAAGATGCAATATGGTTAGATGGTATAAAAAACACTAGAGAAGAAAATGCAAAAATAATCATAGAAAATATATAGATATTATAATGAGGAGAATTAATTGAAAAATAAAGTAGACGAACAAAAGAATAGAAAAAAGCAAAAAAAACTTAATAATTTTAAGCTTTTATTAAGTGCGTCTATTTTAATTATAATAGTAATTTATGTATTAGCATCAATAATAAATTTGATAATTAACCCAACAAATACAGTAATTGTTAAAAAAGGAAAAATATCTAAAGAAGAAACAGACAATGGCTATATAATAAGAGATGAAGTAGTTGTAAAGGGAGAAAACTACAAAAATGGAATGGAACAAATTGCAGATGAAGGAAGCAAAATTGCAAAGGGAGAATCAATATTTAGATATTATTCTAATGGAGAAGAAGGTTTATTAGAAAAAATAAAGAGACTTGATTTAAAAATACAAGAAGCAATAGAAAATAATAATGATGATTTACTTTCAGGTGATACTAAATTATTAGATAGCCAGATAAGTACTAAATTAATGAATATTAATGAACTTAACAATATTCAATCTATTCAAGAAATAAAAAAAGAAATTAGCAATTATGTAACTAAAAAGGCAAAAATTGCAGGAGAATTAAGTCCAAGTGGTTCATATTTGAAAAAATTAATTGATGAAAGAAGTGGATATGAAAATGAATTAAATTCTGGTTCTGAATACATAACATCTCCAATTAGTGGAATAATATCATATAGAGTAGATGGACTAGAAGAAACACTAACGCCAGATGGATTTGCAAAATATGATAAAAATTTTCTATCAAAATTAAATTTAAAAACAGGTCAAATTATATCCACAAGCAATGAAACAGGAAAAATAGTAAATAATTTTATTTGCTATATAGCATGCACATCTAGAACTCCAGAAGCTAATTCTGCAAATCTTGGAGATAAAGTTAGCATTTTACTACCAAGTGGAAAAGTTGTTCAAGCAACTATAGAATATATAACAAGAGAAAATGATTCAGAAGTAACATTAATATTTAGTTTTACACAAGGAATCGAAGAATTATTATTGTATAGAAAAATAATATTTAACATAATATGGTGGGATAGTTCTGGATTTAAAGTACCAAATTCTGCTATCATAACAGAAAATAATCTAAACTATGTAATAAGAACTAAGGCAGGATATTTAGAAAAAGTATTGATAAAATTAGTAAAACAAGAAGATGACTATTCAATTGTAACAAATTATAGTACATCAGAAATAGATGAATTAGAGATAAGTGAAAATATAAAAAATGGAATTATGTTATATGATGAGTTGATAGTAGAACCAACAGAAGAACAAATACAAGAAACAAAATAATAAAAATTATGTCTAATTACTGAATATAATGGCAAAATTTGATATTTATAGATTACTAAAAATGTTACAATAAAGTTACAGAATAATTAAATAACAATTACATTTGAAAAAACTGCTTGACAATAATTAAAAAAAAGTAGATACTAAGTTTAGTCGTATAACGAATGAAAAAATATTAGGAGGTTTATTTTTAGATGGCAAATGTAGTAAATAAATTGTGGAATATGATTAATATGAATACAGCAGAAGATGATAATTATGATGATGATTATGATATAGAAGAGAATGCATATGAAGATGAAGTTGAAGAACCAAGAAGCTTTTTTGGAAGAAAGAATAATAAGGTTACAACTATTCAACCACAAGCTAGAATGGTAATAACACAACCAACAGATTTTGAAGAAGCAGAAAGAATCTGCGATTTATTAAGAGAAAAGAAATCAATAATTATAAATTTAGAATATGTAAATAAAGATGTAGCAAGAAGAATTATTGACGTTATTAGTGGTGCTGTTCATGTATTAGATGGAGAAATGCAAAAAATATCTAACTCTATTTTTGTAGTTGCACCATATAATTATGAAATATCTAATAATTTAAAAGAAGAAGCTAAAGGACCTGTTTCTTGGTTAAAAGGAAATAATTAGGATTATATTTAAAATTTTATTGACTTGTCTAGGGAGGAAAAAATGATTACACCATTAGAAATCGAAAATAAAAAATTCTCAAAAAAGACTTTAAATGGTTATGATCCAGAAGAAGTAGATGAATTTTTAGATGATTTAACAAAAGATTATGAAACATTATATAAACAAGTTGCAGAAAATAGAGAAGAAGTTGAAGAATTATCAGAGAAATTAAAACATTACACACAAATCGAATCAACTTTGCAAAGTACATTACTTTTAGCACAATCTGCTTCAGAAGAAGTAAAAAGTGCTGCCCAAAAACAAGCAGATCAAATTATAAAAGAAGCTGAATTAAGAGCAAAAGCATCTACAGAAGGAATAGAACAAGAAATTATAGAAAAACAAAAAGAATTAAAAGATGTAAAAAAACAGTTTGATGTATATAAAGCTAAAATGGAATCTTTACTAATAGCACAATTAGAGATACTTAAAGAAATTAAAGATGATGATGACGAATAATAACATTTTTGTAATAAAAAAGAGAGATAAATGGCATTTTTTCATTTATCTCTTTATTTTATGGAAAAAGTATGATACAATACAACTGTTACATATACATTAAAGAATTATTACAATTTAATTTATGCTATTGACAATTGGTTAAATAAGGATAAAATAAGTGTATGAGAGTAATAGGTGGAAAAGCAAGAGGAACTAAATTAAGCTCAATAGAAAGTAATTTAACTAGACCAACACTTGATCGAGTAAAAGAATCATTGTTTAATATTATACAATATGAAATTAAAGATGCTATCATTTTAGATTTATTCGCAGGAAGTGGAGCTCTTCGGAATAGAAGCACTTAGTAGAGGTTCGTCAAAAGCATATTTTTGCGATAAAAATGTTGAAGCTATAAAAATGATAAAACAAAACTTAGAAAAAACACACTTGTTAGAAAAAGCAATAATATTTAATGCAGACTATAAAAAATGTATAGAAAAGATAGAAGAAAAAATTGACATTATTTTTATAGATGCACCGTATAAAGATGATCTATCAGTAGATAGTGTAAAAAGAATTATAGAAAAAGGCATTTTAAACAAAAAAGGAATAATGATTTTAGAAACAGATGAAATATCGAGAGATGAAAAAGAATTAGAAAGTATTGAACGAATAAAAATAGTAGACAAAAGAAAATATGGAAGAGCAAATTTGATATTTATAAAAGAGGAGAACTAATATGGAGATTTTTACATTATTAGAATCATTAGAAGACTTAGTTGAAAATAGTAAAAAAGTGCCTTTGTCAGATAAATGTATAGTAGAACAAAGTGAAGTTTTAGAATTAATAAAAGAGATTAGATTAAAGTTACCAGATGAATTAAAGCAAGCTAAATGGGTACAAGAAGAAAGAGAGAGAATTTTAGCAGAGGCCAAAAAAGAAGCCGATGATGTTGTTAAAGAGGCCGAAAACAGAATTATTTCAATGATAGATGAACATGAAATAACAAAGAAAGCTTATGAGCAAAAGAACGAGATAATGTCAGTTGCAAACGAAAATGCTAGACAAATTACACAAGGAGCTAGAGAATATGCAGATGGTATATTAAAATCTCTTTCTGGTTCATTAGAATCTGTACTAAAAGAAATAGATCAAAATAGAAAAGAACTTAAATAATAAAACTATAGAAAAAATCAAGGAGTATCTTGAATATGGAAAAAGATAATAAAGATATGAAATTAAGAATAATAATTACTGTTTCAGTAATTATTATTTTAGTATTAGCAATAATTATTGGAGTAATGTATACAATAAATGAACCTAAAAAAAATAATGAATTAAATCAAGGTTCAATAGTAAATGAAACAAGTGAAGAAGAATTAGAAGAAATAAAGATAGCACAGAATGTTATAAACAACACTATAATTGAAAATGAAGGAAATGAAGAATTAAACAAAAAATTTGGAAAAATAGACATTATTTGGTTAGATAAAAATAATAATATTATTTCAAAACCACTTGCACCAGTATTGAAAGGAATGACTCCTGTAAAATATTCTATGAAAGATAGGAACTTTTTAGAAACAACGGAAAATGATAATGAATGGTATAATTATGAAGAAAAGAAATGGGCAAATGCAGTTGATGGTGAAAGTTATTTCGTTTGGATTCCAAGATATGCATATAAAATAACATATTATTCTGATAATACATATACCACACCAATTGGATATAGCGATTATAGAGGAATTTTAAAAATAAATAATGATAATACATTAACTAGAATAACTACAAATAATCAAGGATTAACAGAAGTAGGAAATCATTATATTTTAGCACCTGCATTTAGTCGTGATACAGCAAGCGGATATAGAAACGGAGGCTGGGACACAAATATAAGTGGAATCTGGGTCGCTAAATATGAAATGAGCATGGAAACTAATGGTATACATACTGAAACAGAAAATAATCAAATAGGAAATGTACTAATAAATGATCATATAAAAGCAGTAAGTAAGCCTGGAGTTTCATCTTGGAGAAATATATCAATAGGAAATAGCTATGTAAACGCATTTAATTATAATAGAGAATTAGAAAGTCATTTAATGAAAAACAGCGAATGGGGAGCTATAGCTTATCTAGCATATAGTAAGTATGGCAGAACGACACAATTAGAAGTAAATAAAGATACTAATTATACAACTGGTGGTTCAGAAACAATTACTCAAGTATACATTTATAATGTGAATGAAAGTACAACTGGAAACAATACAGGAATATATGATTTATCAGGTGGTGCTTGGGAATTTACAGCAGGATATATAAATAATGGTTATTCTGGAATAAATACTTATGGTGGATCAAATGAAGGATATCTTTGTGAAAATGCAAGAAATACTAAATATAAAACAGTTTATACACATGGAAATAATGATGATGGAACTCAATATGATAGAACCTATGCGATTCAAAACTATTTATTAAATATAACTAAAAGAGGAGAAGCAATAATTGAAACTTCTAATGCAGGATTTGGAACAGATAGTTGGGGACCGAGTTCAAGCTTTTTTGTTCAACAAGATACACCATTCTTTGCAAGAGGAGGAGATTTTGCTAATAATGCGGGTGCAGGATTATTTAGTTATACAGGCTCAAATGGACAACAAGATGCAGGAACTGGATATAGAGTAGTACTTGTTTGTGAGTAAAATTGTTTTGTAAAATTTTTTTAGCGGAAAATAAATCAGATAATTAATAATCAAACAAAAGTAAAAATTTTAATTAATGAAATAACTTAATAAAAAAATAATTTACGCTTAATATATCATAACAGAATTAATAAAACAATAATATAATAAAAAATAATTAGAATTTTTTTACTTCGTTGTCGCTAGAAATTTGGCAAGCAAATTTCGCTCCATTCGCGCTTCGCTTGGTCGTTACGAAGTATTCAAAATTCTAATTATTTTTTATTAAGTTATTTCATTAATAAAAATGAGTTTTAAATCAAATTAATCTTTTTTATTAATAATAAAGGAGGTGAAAAGCGTGGGATAGAGATTATTTGAATTAAACTCAATAATAAAAATAAAAAAATATGGAGGAAAAGAAATGAATAAAAAAGTATTATTAAGTACATTATTAGCATCAGGAATAGTTGCAACAAGCCTTTTAACAGGAAATGCAAAAGCAGCAACAAATATTGAAAACTATGGAGAAAAAGTAATGACAGCAGTTCAAAAAGTTGAACAAACAGAAACACAAAAATCTGACTATATAATGTCAGTATTATTAGAGTCATCAAATCCTTTAGGAGGAAATAAAAATATATTAACAAGAAAACAAGTAGAGGATTTATTAAATGAAAAATACGGAAAGATAGGAACAAAAAGTGTATTAAGCAAAGTATATGGTAAAGATGGAAGCACTGAAATTAAAGGAGAAAATGATCCCGTAGGAACAGGATATACAGTAGAATTAGCAACAGGAAGAACAATGAAAGTAGTACTTTATGGAGATGTAAATAAAGATGGTATGATAGATACAGACGATACAGTAGAAATAGCAAAACATAATGTACATACAGCAACATTAGATGATTATCAAAAATTAGCAGCACAATTAAAAGTAAAAGGTGAAGATAGTGAAGAAACAACTGATGGAATAAATACAGACGATACAGTAAGAGTAGCATATTATAATGTTAATGGATTAACTACAGACAAAACAGGAAAAGCTATAGTTGATATGGAATTATATCCTGATGATGTAAAAGAAGAAGTTAACATTGATACAATTTTACAAAATACAATAAAAGATATAAATGAAAAGACTGGAAACGAAGAAAAATTCAGTATGTCATTAAATGAAAGCACAAATAGTATACAATTTGGATTTTTAAATGATGTAGATGTAAGCTTATCTACTCTTGCAGGAACTGATATAATGACAAAGCTTGCTGATAACTTAGGCACATTTAAGGATAATTTAGAAAAAATAGAATTATCAGTAGAAGATAAGACAGTAGAATTATCAGCAGAAATGTCAAGTGAAGAATGCCTATATAAAATTGCTCAACTTTTCACAGAAGATATAAAGTTACCAGAAGATATGAGTGATCCAGATAAGATTCCTACAGTTGCTTCTATACTAGGAAAAGAAGTAAAAATTAAATTTTATATTTATCAAACAACAAGTTTATTAAATGAAGAAAATAAAACTGTAACAGATAAAGGTTATTCAGTAGAATATACAACATCATTAGTAGCTGATGCAGAAAAAGATGTTCAAAATATAATAGAATTTTTACAATCTTATGAAACAGAAGGAAAGAATCAATGGTTTACAACAACAATGGAAGATCATGCAATAAAAGTATCAGTAAAAGGAGAAAAAGCTACTGCAAAAATATTAACTGATATTAAAGGAAAAGGAAACACAGGAATTTTTGTTGCATTAGATCAATTTTTAAAGAGTCCATATATAACTGACTTTGGAAATGTTACATTAAGTATACCAAATAGTGATGCTTCGGACAGTGAAGATACTGGTATCTTAAACTCAATGACCTTTACTTTTGAAAAATTAAGAGATGCACTAAAAGCAGTTAAAGAAAATAATGCTAGCGTAGATGAAGAATATAGAGATACTATAAAAGATGGTATACTATTTATGAACACACTTCTAGGAAAAAGTTCAGACTATGTAAGTAGCGTAAAAGCTCTACTTGATGCCGCAAAAGCAGATGGAAATTACACTAATGCATTATTAGCTGAGTTAGGTATACTATCTGATCTTGAATTAGGAGATTTAAAAGACAAGAAAATAGAATTAAAATTTGAACTTGAAGAAGGTTTGATAGAAAAGACAAACTGGACTGAAGCACAAACATATACCTTAGAATTTGAAGTTGAAGCAGCTAAAATATCAAATCAAGAAGACTTAACTAAAGTTTTAGCAGATAAAAATGTTGATGAAATTATTTTAGAACAAGATATTAGCGAAGTACAACCATTAACAATTAACAGAAGTGTAACAATTGAAGGTGCAGAAGGTGCAGATGTTACATTAAAAGGAAATGTAAAAGTAGATGCAGATAATGTAAAAATAAAGAACTTAACAATAGAAGATCCAGATTATTCTGCTACAGCAGGTGTAATGTTAGCATCAAATAGTTCTGAAGAAGAAGTTATGGTAATATCAAACAAAGGTGTTACTATAGAAAATGTTACATTTAAACATTTAAAAACATCTGATACATCAGAAAAAGGAGAAAATGGCCAAAGCATTATAACAGTTGAAGCTAATGCGGATAATGTTACAATAAAAGATTGTACATTTGAAGGTAACGAAGAAACTAATACTAATGGAATATTTAGAAATATTATATTAGTAAAAAAAGATGCAGGAAGCAATATAACAATTACAGGAAATACATTTAAACAATTAAAAAATATATATAATGGAATAGAATTTGCTTTTGATTATCAAGTAAAAAAAGGAAATAATATAGTAATTGAGAATAATACATTTACAGGTGACATAAAACATAATTCATTAAGTATGTATTCATTTGAAAGTGGTTCAACCATAGAGTTAAATAATAATACATTTGCAGGAGTAAGATTTTCTAATGTAAATGGAGGAGATGCAACTATTAATTTCAACGGTGGACAAATTATAGTAGGAGAAGAAAGCCATGGACCTGTTACATTCCAAAGAACATCTGAAAATGATAATATAAAGAAATTAACAGTTAATGTTAAAGAATTAAAAGATAAATCAGGAGATTTATTTTCAGAAGAAAATGATAAGTTTGCAGGATTTTTTGATAACACAAAAGATGTAGATACTTTTGATGATCAAAATAAACCAACAATTAAATATGTTTCATAGTTAATTAATTAATAATACTTTTTAATAAATAAATTTAATATGTTTTAATTTAATATTTTTAGGAGAATTAATTGGATAATATTCCATTTAATTCTCTTTTTTTAGAGGCCACCTATTTCGGCAAAAACTATTGTAATGAATATCAAAATGTGGTAAAATAAAATATACAATTTATTAAACCTAATATTATATAAATAAGGAGGAGATGTTATGAATAAAAAAGTATTACTAAGCTCAATTGTTGCATCAAGTTTAGCAGTTGCATTAATGGTAGCTCCAAAAGCAAGCCAAAGTACAACATCTATAGGATTAAAAAATGGAGAAGCATTATCAAGTAGCGTATATAGAGTTGATGGCAAAACAATATCAATAATATTACCACCAAATAACTCTTATGCTTTGACAAAAAAAGATTTAACTAATTTACTAGTAAAATACTATAATACAAAAGTATCTAAAGTATACAAAATGAACGGAGAAGAAGTCCTTAAAGAAACTGATACAATTGGAACAGGATATGTAGTAGAATTAGAATCAAAATCAAAAGTTGAAGTTGTAATTTACGGAGATGTAAACGGAGATGGGCTAATTGATACAAATGATACTATTGCTGTTGCAAAATATAATGTAAGCAATTCTTCAATAAAAAATTCTGCACAATTAAAAGCAGCAACTTTAGTAAAAAAAGAATCAGGTGTTAATACAATAGATACAGGAGATACAGTAAGAATAGCATATTATAATGTAGGAGCAATTGATGAAAAATCAAAATATGGTAAGGAAATAGTAGATTCTGAAATATATGAATCTGATGAATCAAACATAGTATTTGATTTGAATGAAATTGATGTAAAAAATATAAAAGTTGAGGAAACAGTAGCACCAGAAGAGAAAGAAGATAAACAGGTAATAGAAACGGAAATAAAAGAAGAAGATAAACAAGCATCGGAAGCAGAAGCAGAAGAAGATAAGAAAGTACCAGAATCAGAAGTAAAAAAAGAAAAAAATGAAAACGAAGTAACAGAGTCTCATGAAGATGATTCTAAAGAAACAGAACCTGAAAATAATAAGGAACCTCAAAATGTAGAATCACAAAATAAGGAAACTCAAAATGTAGAACCACAAAATAAAGAACCTCAAAAAGTAGAGACTCAAAATGAAGAAAATCAAGAGGTAGAACCTCAAGAAACAGAACCTGAAAAGACAGAGCCAGAAGAAGTAAAACCTCAAGAAACAGAAATTAAAAAGACAGAAGAAGTAAAGCCTCAAGAAAATGAGATGGATAGCGAAAAAGATGAAACAAGTAATTCTAATGAAACAGTAGAAGTTCCACAAAAACATGAACATACATTTACAGACTGGAAAATTACAGTTGAAGCAAACTGTATACAAAAAGGTGAAAAAGTCAGAGAATGCACAGAATGTGGAGAAATAGAAAAAGAAGAAGTTATTGCATTAAATGCACATAAAACTATAAAATTAGAAGATGAACCAGCAACATGTGAAAAATATGGAAAAGAAAATTTTTCAAGATGTGAGTATTGCAAAGCAGAATTCTTTAGTATAGTTCCAGCTTTAGGTCATGAATATTCTAGTAATTATACAGTAGATAAAGCTCCTTCATGTGAATCTACAGGAAGTGAATCTCGTCATTGTATACATGATGGGTGTACCTCTAACATAGAACAAAGAGAAATTGAAGCAAAAGGACATAATTTAATTACAGAAGTAAAAAAAGCAACTTGCACAGAAAGTGAAATAACAACAACAAAATGTTCAAATTGTAATTATTCTGTAAGTGAAAAAACAGCAGAAGCTATAGGACATAAATTTAGTGATTATAAGAAAAATAATGATGCTACTTGCACAATAGATGGAACCAAAACAGCAAAATGCGAGAATTGCGGTGAAGAAAGCACAATTATAGATGAAGGCTCTAAACTAGGACATAAATATATTTCATTAGACAATGCAATAACTCCAACTTGCATAAGTAATGGTAAAGAAGCAGACAAAGAATGTGAAAATTGTGGAAATCATATAACTGGAAAAACTATAAAATCAACTGGACATGAGTTTCTTTTAAAAGCTTTAAGCTTAGAAGAAGCTGAAGAAGAAGGCGTTGAATGTGTTAAATGTCATCTAAAAGTTGGAGCAGATGATATTATTTCAGGAGAAGGTCATAAATGGAATGATACATTCACGAAATGTGAATGTGAAGAATGCAAAGAAAAAGAAGAAAATAACGAGACAGATGTATGGTGGAAAACATGGGAAAAAGGAATGGAAAATGAGGACGATGATTTACTTGCAGCTTGTATATGGTTTGTAGGATTTAAAGCTAATACTGAGTATTGTGAAGGATTCTATGATTACTCAAGTAGAAGAAATGTTGATCATTTAATAGAAGGAAGAAGAGGAGATATAAAAAATATAAAAATGACAGCTCCAAATGCTAGAGAGGGATACGTATTTGATGGTTGGTATGATTTATCAAATGGAGAAGATGGAACAAGAGTAGAACGTACATCTGGAGATAATAATATGACTTATGTCGATGAAAATAATCAACTAATTGTTAGTTGGAAAGACATGGAAAAAGTCTTTGAAGCTAGATATAAAAGAGTGGAGAATGATAATTAAATATTTAGCTAAAAGTCATTATAAGTATATCTAAAAATAATGAAGATACGCATTAAGGAAGAAAAGTCCTAAATGCGTATTTTTTATGATAAATAAATTAAGAAAATATTTCGAAACAAACAACTAAAATATAACATTTGATGATTATAATAAAATTATTAATGAAAAAACTTAATAAATAGCTAAAAAATAATTGAAAGTTTATGTTAAATGTAACATAAAATTAATAATCAGTGGGAATAAAGGAATTGCATAACTTTACCTTAAATTACCTAATAAAAATTATGCCTAAACAATTGACAAAGAATAATAAAAGATATAGAATAATAACTGATTAAAATAATATGTTACATAAAGTTAAAAATGAGGACATTACGATTATTACACCTTGTATAGACCAAAAAATTATTATTTTAGTAATTTTATGTAAAGGAGGTGAAGGGAGGTAGAATCTAGGTGAAACAGGCTAAACACAGGTACAATGAAAAAACAAAGACAAAAAAATTCATACCAATTTTTTTAGTATTTGTAATAGTTTTAATCTCTGTAGCATTTATAATATCATCAACATATGGTAATGTGGAGAAACCAGTAGAAAATGAAACTACTGAAGAACCAATCAAAGAAGAAGAACCAGAAGAAGTTGAATTACCACCAGAGCAATTTGAAATTGTTGACACAAGTGATTTACCAGAGAAGTATCAAGGCTATCCAGTTTTAGGAAAGATAGTAATTGATAAATTAGGAGTAACGCAAAAGATTTTAGATACTACTGAAGAAGCAGCTCTAAAATTTGGAGTTACAAAATTCTGGGGTCCTGATTTAAACGAACCAGGTAATGTATGTTTATCTGGGCACAATTATCAAAAAGTATTTGGAAAGTTAAAACAACTTGAAGTAGGCGATTCATTTTACATAATAAGTAAGGACGGAAGAAAAATAGATTATACTATAACGGAAACGTTAGGTTTAGTTAATCCTTATGATATGGACCATATTAAGCAAAATGATGATGGAGTAAGAAAAGTTACGTTGATTACTTGTGAACCTCGGAGGTCTTACAAGGTATATAGTAAAGGCCGAACATATTAGAGCAGATATATCTGCAGAAAATACTACTAACGAAGTAGTAGAAAATAATTAAAAAAAACAAATAAGTAGTTAAAAAACTACAATTTTAGGAGGAATAAAAAAATGAAAAAAACAAAATTAGTTACAATATTATTATTAGTTGCAATGATTGTAGTATCATTCGCAAGCATAGTAAATGCAGCAGAAACACCAACAACTACAATGAGTGTTACTGCAAATGGAAAAGATAAATTAGAAGTTAAAACTGGAGATGAAATAGAATTTGTAATAAGTATTACTGAACCAGTAGCAGGAGCAAACTTCTTAGTAGAGTGGGATCATAACTTTTTAGAGTATAAGAGTGCTGTAGGAGCACTAGCAAAAAATCCAGATGAAGGAAGATTCGAATGGGTTGATACAGATGGATTGACAGAATTTACAATTAAATTTACTGTTAAAGCAACAGAAGGAAGCGATACAATCAAAGTTACACCAGTTAAACTTACAGATGGTGATACTTATGAAGTAGTTCAAAAATCTAACTCTGTTACTTTAGAAATCAAAAAAGAAGAAACAAATACAACTCCAGAAAATACAACTGAAGAGCCAACAAACACAACTCCAGAAAATACAACTGAAGAACCAACAAACACAACACCAACAAATACAACTAAAGAACCAGACAAAATGCCTCAAACAGGATTCAATGTAGCACCAGTTATTGGAGTAGCAGCATTAGTTATAGTTGCAACAGTTGCAATTAGAAGAAGAAAATAATTTATTTAAAATAAATTATAAATCATATTGAAAACTAAAGTGAAAAAGACTGTTTATAAAAATTCAAAAATTTTGTAAGCAGTCTTAAATATTAAAAATAATAATTTTTCATAATTTAAAATTGTGAAGATGAAAGTATTAAAATATTATACAAAATATTAAATTAAAAATATTAAATTTAAAATAATAAATATTAAATATTATTGAAATAATAGATTTACAAAAGCTGTTTAGGTTAAGTAAATAATATTTGGTTAGGAGAAAAAATGAATAAAAAAGTATTATTAAGCTCATTGTTAGCTTCTGGAATAGTTGCAACAAGTCTTTTAACAGGAAATGTAAAAGCAGCAACAAATGTTCCAAACTATGGAAAACAATTAATGTCTGCAGTTGATAAAGTTAGTCAAGCAGAACCTGCACAAGACGAATTTATATTAGGAGTTTTATTACCAAACTCTAATGTATATGGTAAAAAAGATAATGTATTTACAAAAGGTAAATTAGAAGATTTACTAAATGCTAAATATAAGAAAAATATAGTAAAAAAAGTATTAAAAGCAGATGGAGTAACAGAAGTTACAAAATATGAAGATAATGTAGGAACAGGATATATAGTAGAACTAGAAACAGGAAGAACAATGAAGGTTGTACTATATGGAGATGTTACTAAAGATGGTATGGTTGATACTGACGATACTTTAGCTATAGCAAAACAAAATGTTAAACAATTAACATTAGATGCAGATCAAAAATTAGCTGCACATTTAACAGTAAAAGAAGCAGATGCCCCAGAGATAGATACAGGAGATTCTGTAAGAGTAGCATTTTACAATGTAAATACAGTTGGTTCAGATAAAACTGGAGAAGCTATATTAGATATGGCATTATATCCAGAAGACTATACAGAAACAGAAGAGACAGTTGTAAGCGATGATGTATTACAAGATGCTATTGATGAATTAGCAGAAGTAGAAGGAAATTCTGACTTATTTGAGATAACTTTAGATGGAACAACAAATACAGCAGAATTTGGTCTAAAAGATGAATCTAAAACAATTTCTGAATTTGTTGGAACAAAATTAATTGATAAACTAGTTGATCAATTAAAGAATAATCCTAATTTAGCAAAAATAGAATTAGTTTGTGATGGACTTGAAGCTCCTATTGAACTTAATAAAGAAGATAATGAAATAACTTGTATGAGTAAAGCTAAAGATTTAATATGCAAAGTATTAGGAAAAGAAGCAACTGAAGTAGAAGATGTATTAAAAACAAAAGTATCAGAACTATTTGGCAAGAAATTCCAAGCTAAATTCTATGTTGAAGATACATCTAAATTAGATGATGAAGCTGTTGAAGGCGAAGATGTAATTCAAGGAACATATGTTGAATATACATTAGAATTTGTTGGAAAAATTAATGTTGATGAAACAGTAATGAAAGCGTTAGATGTAGTTGAAGGAACAATTGGTGGAAGTGGAGATCAAGTATTTGATGTAAAAATTGATACAGAAACAAATAAAGGAATAGTTGGTTTCTTAAAGAATGACACCACAATAGCAAACTTTACAAAGACTAATTTAATGGTAGCTGCAAATAGTGTATTTACTAATGCAAATGTTACAAAAATAGCCTTTAGTATATCAAATGCTAGTGGAAAATCTGCAACAGATGTAATGACAAAAGAAGCAGTTAAGACAGATTATACTAATGATATTAAATCAAAAATAATGGAATTACTAAAAAATGTATTAGGTGATAGTGGCGATATAAGCTCTAAAACTGTAAAAGATTTAGCAGGTATAACATTTACTATGAAAATATACTTAGGTGAAAACACAGAAGCTTATGATACAGATGTATTAGAAGAAAATGGAGTTAAATATGTACA
Source organism: uncultured Clostridia bacterium (assembly GCA_947623725.1). Lineage (GTDB taxonomy): Bacteria > Bacillota > Clostridia > TANB77 > CAG-508 > CAG-793. Next base: position 18,857 of record CANQHI010000022.1, read on the forward strand.
ATATGTACTAGATGTAGTAGTAGATGGAAATGGTGAAATTCAAAAAGATATATTTGATGTACTAAATAAGCATGCAGGTAATGAAATTTATAGAATAAGCTTTGATGAAGAAAATGATCATCAGGTAAATGTTTCTTTCAAAACAGCGGACAAAGAAAAAAGTTTAGCTGATATTTATGGAACTGGATCAACAGGATTAATAGTTATGGCAAAACAACTTATGACAAAATTAGATGCTATTAAAAATGCAGTTAATAATATAACAGTTAACTATAATGGACAAAATTATGTTATAAGAACAGAAACAGGAGAAGAGTATTCTTTAGATGTAGCAAGAAAGTTATTTAATGATATTTTTGGAACACAACTTGAATTATCTGATATTACATCACTAGTAGGAAATCCTTCTACAGAAAATATAAAGAGCAAATTGACTGAGGCTAAATTAGGAGATTTAGAGAATGCACAATTAAGTATAACTATAGGATTAAAAGACAGCGTTGTTCAAGAAACTAACTGGGAAGCAGTGGAAAAATATGACTTTAATTTCATTTTTGCAGATAAACTTCCAGGAGCTGAAGAATAATCTTAATAATATTGTTATATAAAGTATAATGAAAAATTGATTTCAAGATTTATAATCTTGAAATCAATTTTTTTAAGTCGAATTATGTCGTACGATTTTTCTTGATATTTGTCATATTTTGGCATTATAATCTATTTAAGATTTTTTTTCAAAAATTTTATTTCTTAAAAAATCCCAATATTATAAAAAATCACACGGAAAGGAAAGATGCCTATGACAAATGGAAAAAATAATTTATTAATACCAAAGATAGATATTGTTTTTCAGAGTTTATTTAGTAAAAACAATCCAGAAATAACGAAAGCATTTGCAGAAGTACTATTAGAAGAAAAAATAGAAAGTAT
>CANQHI010000023.1 GCA_947623725.1 uncultured Clostridia bacterium
AATCGGTTTAAACAATATATGGTACTCAAAGTATATTAATTTCAAAAAGTTGTGACATATGATTGACTAACATACAGCAAAAAATAAAATAGTTATCTACAAAATATTGATTTTAGGCATATATAAATGATATAATATAAAAAATTTTAGTTTATGAATTAGGATTTTTTTAGTAAAATTTAAGGTAAAAGGAAATGTGTCAATGGGAGCTTTTATGACAACAACTGATTTTGGTGGAGAACTAATAAGTTTTAAGCTAGATGGAATTGAGAAAATACATCAAGGAGAAGAAGTAAGAGATGAAAAAGGTAAAATTTATTGGAAGAGACATGCTCCTGTATTGTTCCCAATAGTGGGAAAATTAAAAAGAAATCAAACCATTATAAGTGGAAGAACATATGAGATTTTACAACATGGCTTTGCAAGAGACATGGAATTTGAACCAGTAACAAAATTAGATCATTTTCACTCTTATGTATTAAAAAGCAATAAATATACTATGGCAAGATACCCTTATGATTTTGAATTATATAATACATATAGACAAGAAGAAAACAAACTAATATTTATTTACAAAGTAATAAATATGGGCATGACAAATATGCCTTTTGGACTTGGCTCACATCCGGCATTTAAAATAGATCCAGATGATTTAAAAATAGGAAATTATTATTTAGAGTTTGAGCAGGAAGAAACAAGAGTACATTTTTTGTATTTGATAGATGGACTTATTGGTACAGAATATGCCAAAAATATACTAGTAGATAATAAGATTATTCCATTAAATAATCACACTTTTGATAATGATGCAATAATTATCAAAGGTATTCAAAATAAAGTAATTAGCTTAAAAAATAAAAGAACTAAAAAAACAATACTTACAATGGATTTTACTGGGTGGCCATATTTAGGAATTTGGTCAAGAGAAGGGGCACCGTTTATTTGCTTAGAGCCTTGGATGTCAACAGCAGACAGGATTAATAGTTCAAATATATTTGTAAAAAAGCCAGATATGATTGTATTAGCACCAGGTGAAGAGTTTGAAAATAAATTTAGTGTGGATTTTTTTAATTAACGAAAATGCATGAATAAAATTTAAAAATATAAATGTTAAATATATGAATAAAATCTTAAATTATAAATATTAGATAGAACTAAAAACTAAATGAAACAAGGATGTTAAATAATGAATATATTAAAAATACTTTTATTAATAGTAATTGCAATAAGCATTACAGCAATATATGATGCAAGAAAAATTGGAGATAAACTTTTTAGTACAGCAGATAAAAATAAAGTAACAAGATTGATTAAAATTTTTGGATTTATTATTTGTGTAATATGTTCAATTATTTTTTGTATTTTAAATAAGAGTTAAATAATAGTGGATAAGATAATTAATATAGTTTAAATAAAATATAGATATTAATAAATAAAATAATAATATAGATTAAATAAAAGTTATATATTAATGAACATGATAGTATAGAAAAGTTAGATATTGATAAATAAAAATAATACAGAAAAAAGATTATTAAAAATATATAGAAAGGTTAGAAAGGAGAATTGCAAAACTTTCGCAATTAAAAATATATGAAAAAAATAGAAAATAAATTTAATCCAAAAGAATTTGAAGATAAGCTTTATGAAGAGTGGGAGAAAAAAGGCTATTTTAAGCCAAGTATGGATAAAAATAAAAAGCCATACTGTATAATGATGCCACCACCAAATGTAACAGGAAAGTTGCACATGGGACATGCTCTAGATGATACAATTCAAGATATTTTAATAAGATATAAAAGAATGAATAACTTTGACGTACTATGGCTTCCAGGTTCAGACCATGCATCAATATCAACAGAAATGAAAGTAGTTCAAAAACTTAAATCAGAAGGAAAGACGAAAGAAGGAATTGGCAGAGAAGCATTTTTAGAAGAAGCTTGGGATTGGACACATGAGTATGGAGGAATCATACAAAAACAACAAAGAAAAATTGGATGTTCTTGTGATTGGTCAAGAAACAGATTTACATTAGATGAAGGAATGTCTGATGCTGTTTTAGAGCAATTTATAAAATTATATGAAAAAGGACTTATATACAAAGGCATTAGAATGGTAAATTATTGCCCAAGTTGCAAAACATCTATTTCTGATGCAGAAGTTGAATACAAAGAAGAGCCATCACATTTATGGCACATTCGTTATGAAATTGTTGGAGAAAAAGGAAAATATATAGAAGTTGCAACTACAAGACCAGAGACAATGCTTGGAGATACAGCAGTTGCTGTTAATCCAAATGATAAAAGATATAAAGATTTAGTTGGAAAAAATTGCATACTTCCAATAATGAACAAAGAAATACCAATAATAGAAGATGAATTTGTTGATATGGAATTTGGAACAGGTTGTGTAAAGCTTACTCCAGCACATGATATAAACGACTATGAAGCAGGTTTAAGACATGGCTTAGAAGTTGTAGAAGTTTTTGATGAAAATTATAAAATGGGTAATTTAGTTCCAGAATATAAAGGAATGGAATTAATAGATGCAAGAAAAGCTATAGTAGAAAAATTAGAAGAAATAGGAGCATTAGTTAAAACTGAAGATTATACTCATAATGTAGCTAAATGTGAAAGATGCAAAAGCACTATAGAACCCAAAATTTCAATGCAATGGTTCATAAAAATGAAAGACTTAGCAAAAAGAGCAGCAGATTGTGTAAGAAATGATGAAGTTAAATTTATACCAAAAAGATATGAAAAACAATATTTTAATTGGTTAGATAATATTCAAGATTGGTGTATTTCAAGACAATTATGGTGGGGACATAGAATACCAGCATATTATTGTGATGATTGCAAGGAAATAATGGTATCCAAAAAAGCACCAGAAAAATGCACTAAATGTGGAAGCACACATATACATCAAGATGAAGATACATTAGACACATGGTTTAGTTCTGCATTGTGGCCATTTTCCACACTTGGTTGGCCAAATGTGGAAAACGAAGACTATAAAAGATTCTATCCAACAAATGTATTAGTAACAGGATTTGATATAATAACATTCTGGGTATCAAGAATGATGACGCAAGGTCTAGAATTTACAAATGTAGCACCATTTAAAGATGTTTTAATACATGGAATTATCCGTGATAGCCAAGGAAGAAAGATGTCAAAAACATTAGGCAACGGTGTAGATCCAATAGAGGTTATAGATAAGTATGGAGCAGATGCATTAAGATTTTCTGTAATATCAGGTTCTACAATGGGAAATGACATAAAATATATGCCAGAAAAATTAGAGCAAGCATCAAATTTTGCAAACAAAATATGGAATGCTGCAAAATTTATTACAGCAAATATGGCAGAATTAAATGAACAAGATATAATTACATTTGGCGAAAAAGCAATGGATAAGAAAAATAGTTACTTAAGAGTAGAAGATAGATGGATTATAAATAAATTAGATAAGCTAATTGTAGATGTCACAAAAAACATAGAAAACTATGATTTAGGTGTGGCAATTGATAATATTTATAATTTTATATGGAATGAATTCTGCGACTGGTATATAGAAATGAGCAAACCAAGACTATATAGTGAAAATGTTGAAGATAAAGTACAAGCATGCTTTGTATTAAACTATGTATTTACAAACAGTTTAAAATTATTGCATCCATTTATGCCATTTGTTACATCAGAAATTTATTCAAATTTAATAAATGATGGTAAAGAATTAATGGTTTCAAACTGGCCAGAAGCAAAAGTCAGTGTAGATTATGATGATAAAAATGACTTTATAGAAAGAATAAAAGAAATAATAGTAGGAGTTCGTAATGTTAGAGCAAATATGAATATTCATCCATCGAAAAAGGCTGAACTTATATTTGTTACAGAAGATTTTAAACAAGAGATTGAAGAGGATAAAGAATTTATACTAAAATTAGGTTTTGGAAAAGATTTAAAAGTTGTAAAAGATAAGACAGGGATTCCTAATAATGCAATAAATATTATTTCAAACAAAATAGAATTATATATGCCTTTTGAAGATTTAGCTGATATGAAAGAAGAAAAGGAAAGGTTAGAAAAAGAAAAAGCAAGATTAGAGGCAGAAGTAGAAAGAAGTAATAAAATACTTTCAAATCAAGGATTTATTGCTAAGGCTCCAGAGCAAAAAATAAATGAAGAAAAAGAAAAATTAAAAAATTATACAGAAATGCTAGAAAAAGTTAAAGAAAAATTAGCAAATTTTTAAAAAAGTATGTGGCTCTTAAATAAGAGCCATATTTATTTTAAAAAGAAGTTTTGGTTACTGATTTAAAGTAAAAATAAAATGATAAAAAATAATTAAGTAAAAAACTTAATAAAAAATCAATATAAATAAATTTATCATAAATATAAGTATTTAAACAAGAAAAATAAAAGATGAATTTATTACAATTTTGTAAGAAAAATAAAGCTACAAAATCTATAAAATCATTGAAATATATGAATTATAGAAGTTGTAGCTTTTTTATTAAGTTTTTTACTTAATAAAAATGAGTTAAAAATGCATTGAATATTGTCTTAATACATAATATAAAATGCTATAAATTTAATTGTACAAAGTCCAACAAAGGTGAAAATAAAAAGGAGAACGGAGAAAAATGAAAAAAATAAAAAACTTTAGAGAAAAAGGGATCACATTAGTAGCACTAGTAATAACAATAATAATACTTTTAATATTAGCTGGAGTTACCATAAATACGGCACTAAGTGAAAATGGATTGTTTAGAATGGCAAAGAAAGCAGGAAATGAATATCAAGAGTCAGAAAAACAAGAACAAGAAGCAATAGAAGAAATAGCAAAAGAGATGGAAAAAATATCAATAGATTATAATGATTATGTAGGAGTTTATGTTACAGGATATACTCCTACAGGAAAAACAAAGGAAAATCCATGCATAATAGAAAAAGCAACATCGGGAGTGACATCAAACACAGATAAAAGCGATAATCCAATTAAAGATGTAGAAGAAAATTTAGAACAAAAATTTACAACAGAAGAATTAGGTTGGAAAATTTGGGATTATGATAAAAATACAAAAACAATAAGGCTAATATCAGATAAACCAACAGAAACAACATTAACATTAGAAGGTGCAACAGGATATAATAATGGAGTATGGGCAGTAAATGAAATATGCAGACAATGTTATGGACAATATGATGAAAATGGTCAAATGAAAAGAGGAATAAATGTTGCAAATTTAAGAAGAAGCGACATACAAAAAGTAAGTACATATGATTATACACAATATAAACATGAAGAAAAATCATATAAAGAAAGTGAAAATGGCACAGTACGTTTTGGGGATAGTAAAACATATGATAACTCCAAATATCCAAAAATATGGGAAGAAGTTGATTCAAAATGGACATTAGAAGATGACAAAGAATGTTTAATATGGGAAAGAGAAAATAAGTATGAAAAAGAAGCCGGAGAAGGTACAGGAATTAATAATCCGGATTTCAAAGAATCATACTATAACCATAATTATATAAATAAAGAGAATGAATTTATAAATAGAGAATATTATAACTTATTGTTTAATGATGAAAGTAGTGAACCTATGTTATACTGGCTTGCTGGCCGTTATGTACATTGGGAGAGTGATCAATGCAGTTTTGGATTACAAGTATTCGTGTCTAGTTTGAATGATGGGTTGTATATGAGTGGTCAGGCACTATTTTGGTCTGGACGGAAGAGATGATGTGCCCTCTTTTGGCATTCGCCCCATAGTTTCTATTGATTTAATATCTAGTGGATATAACCTAAAAAAAATTGAAAAAGATGGAAAGATAAGTTTTGAATTGAAAAGAGATTAAGGTGATAAAATAAATCATAAGAGATAGTTAGATTTCAATATAAAAAATATGGTTCTTTGTCAAAAAATATTAGCATAAATCAACTAACTTGACAAAAAAACAAAAATCTGTGAAAAGTTTATAAGTGTAAATTATATAATAAAAATGTGCAAGATTTACTTAAAAATTCTTGTGCATTTTTTTTATAAATTTGCACAGTTTTTTTCTCATTATAATAGACAATTAGCAAGTTTTATGATAATATTTTGCAAGAATATATGTAAAAAAATAAAAATAAAGCAAGGGGAAAGAAATGCATCTAAAAAATCTAGAGTTGCAAGGGTTTAAATCATTTGCAGATAAAACTGTTTTAGAATTTAGACCTGGAATTACAGCAGTAATTGGACCAAATGGATCAGGAAAAAGTAATATCTCTGATGCTATAAAATGGGTATTAGGAGAGCAAAGTATGAAGTCTTTAAGAGGAGCGAAATCTGAAGACGTTATTTTTGCTGGAACTCAAAATAGAAAATCACTTGGATTTGCAGAAGTATCAATGGTAATTGACAATACAGATAACAGTTTACCAATAGAATATACAGAAGTAACAATCACAAGAAGATTATATAGAACAGGTGAATCAGGATATTTTATAAATAAAGTTCCTTGTAAACTTAAAGAAATATTAGAATTATTTATGGATACAGGTATTGGAAAAGATGGCTACTCTATGATTGGGCAAGGAAAAATTGAGGAAATCTTAAGCAATAAATCAGAAGATAGAAGAAATATTTTTGAAGAAGCGGCAGGAATTGTAAAATATAGAACTAGAAGAGAGGAATCTGAGAAAAAGCTTGAACAAACCAAAATTAATTTAATTAGAATAAATGATATTTTGTCAGAAATAGAGGCAACGTTAGAACCTCTTAAAATCCAAGCAGAAAAAGCAAGAATCTTTTTAGATTTAAGAGAAGAATTAAAAAATATAGAAATAGGATTATTTTTATATAAAATTGATACATATAAAGAAAAGTTAGAAAAACTTAAAAATGATAAAGAAATATTTGAAAATCAACAATTAGAAGAAAATAACAAACTTTCAGATATGCAAAATTTAAGAGAAAGCTTAAAAACAGAAATAGATAATCTTACAGAAGAAATTGAAAGAATGCAAAATTTAAGTTTTGAAAGTAAAAACAAAATTGAGCAAATTACTTCTAATATCAATATTAGCAAAGAAAGAATTTCAAATAATTCTCAAAACAAAACAAGACTAGAAAGTGAAATTACAGAGTCTGAGCAAAATATACAAAAATTAGAAGATGAAAAGAAAAATAAAGAAACTAAAAAAGATAGTTTAGTACAAAATAAAGAAAAGTTTGAAAAAGAACTTGAAGAAAAAGAGAAAGAACTTGAAAAGTTAACTAAGAAGTTAAGTGCAAAAGAACTAGAAATCGAAGATAAAAAGAAAAAGGTCGAAAATCTAACAGAGCAAAAATATGAAAATCAAAATAAAATTGCAGTATGTGATACAAATTATGAAAATGCTTTAAATAGCAGGAAACAACAAGAAAAAGAAAAGGCACAAATTATTTCAAATCTTGATAAAAAAAGAGATGAAAGAAATGAAATGCTAAAAAGTTTTAATGAAATTGAAAGCAATAAAGCGGAAAAACAAAAATCGCTTGAAAAAATAAAAAAGCAAAAAGAAGATTTAGATGCAAAGACAAAAGAATATGAAACGGTAATTGCAAATTTAACTGATGACAGAAGAATGATGCAAACCAGATTAAGCTTTTTAGTAGAAACAGAAAGAGAAAAAGAAGGTTATGCAAAAAGTGTAAAAGATTTGCTTGTTGCTTGCGAATCTAATTTATCACTAAAAAAAGGAATAAATGGAGTAATAGCAAATATTATTTCAACAGATTCAAAATATCAATTAGCTATTGAAATGGCATTAGGTGCTGCTATACAAAACATTGTAACAGATACAGAGCAAGATGCTAAAAAAATGATAGAGTATCTTAGAAAAAATAATTTAGGAAGAGCCACATTTTTACCAATATCATCAATTAGAGGAAAAAGGTTAGAAAAAATTGCAAGTAGAAATGAGGGTGTAATTGGAATTGCATCTGAATTAGTTAAGGCAGATAAAAAATATAGTGAAATAATTGAAAATCTTTTAGGAAGAACAGTTATTACAGAAGATATGGAATCTGCAATAAAACTTGCAAAAGATAATAAGTATTCATTTAAAATAGTAACCTTAGATGGAGATATTATAAATCCATCGGGCTCAATGACAGGTGGTTCTAATTCTAAGAAGACAGTCAATATTTTAGGAAGAAGTACAGAAATTAAAAAATTAGAAAAAGATATTAAAGATATAGATTCTAAGATTACAAATAAAATAGCAGAAAAAGAAGACTTTTTAAAGAAAAATGAAGATATAATTCAAAAAATAGAACAAGAAACTTCTGAGATGCAACACGCTGAAATAGTTTATGCTAGAGAAAAAGAAAAATTAAATGGAATAGAAGAAGAAATACATAGACTAGAGGAAAGTAAGCAAAAGGCAATAGATACATTAGAAAAAATAGAAGTACAAGCTAATGAAAATATAGCTGAAAAAGAAAACTTAGAAAATAATATTTTAGAATTAAATAAAGAAATAGAAGCTTTAACAGCAGAAATAAAAGAATTTTCAGAACTAAATAAAGATGACCAAAAATATATTGATGACTTAAATTTAGACATAACAAATTTAAAAATTTCAGTATCTTCATTTGATGAAAGCAGTATGTCAATAGAAGAAATGGTAGAAAGAATTAATTATGATATTGATAATTACAAGAACGGTATTGAAAATAAGAAAAAGCAAATTGAAGAAAGCATAAAGCAAAATAAAGATTTAGAAAAAGTGATTTTAGATTTAGAAGAAAACATCAAAAAAATAAAAGAGGAAACTTTAAGTAGTGGTACTAAAACTGAAGAATTAAGAAAAACAAGACAAGAAAAAAGCGAAATGCTTGCAAAAAAAGAAAAAGAAGTAACAAGTCAATTCGAGACAATTCAAAATATTAAAGAACAACTTGTAAAAGTTGATGTTAAAATTACATCTGGAGAGCAGGATATTACAGACATAATAAATGAGTTATGGGAAGAGTATGAAGTAACTCCAAACAATGTAAAAGACTATAAAAAGCCAGATAATATTCAAGAAACTCAAAAAAGAGTAAATGAACTTCATAAAAAAATAAAAGACTTAGGAGATGTAAATGTTTCTTCTATTGAAGAATATAAAAAGACAAAAGAAAGATATGAAACAATGGGAGAGCAAAGACTAGACCTAGAAAATACAATGACAAAATTAAGAAACATAATTCAAGATATGACAACAACTATGAAGAAGCAATTTAAAGAAAAATTTACTCTTATAAATAAATATTTTAGTGAAGTCTTTGTTGAATTATTTGGTGGAGGAAAAGCAGAGCTTGTTTTAGAAGATGAGGAAAATATATTAGAGTGTGGAATTGATATAAAAGCTCAACCAACAGGAAAGAAACTCCAAAATATGATGCTTTTATCAGGTGGTGAAAAAGCTTTAACTGCAATTGCAATATTATTTGCAATATTAAAAATAAATCCAGCACCATTTTGCATACTAGATGAAATTGAAGCCGCACTTGATGATGTAAACATATATAGATTTGCAGATTTCTTAAAGAAATTTAGTAAAAATACACAATTCTTAGTAATAACTCACAGAAAAGGTACAATGGAAGCTGCAAATACAGTTTATGGTGTTACAATGGAGGAAAACGGTGTAAGTAAATTACTTTCAATAGATTTAAAGAACGAAGGGAGATAATTATGAGCATTATAGAATTTATATTAAATAATAAAGAATATTTAGAAGATTTTATAACAAGAAGTACGTACAACTCAAATGCTATTGAAGGAAGTACTTTAACTTATGCTGAAACTTATGCCATATTATATAATGATAATAGTTTTAAAATAGAAGGAAAAGAACCAAGAGAAATTTATGAAGCAATTAATCATAAAAAGGCATTAGAATTAGTTTTTAAAAATATACAAAATAATGAGGATTTTGATGAAAGATTTATAAAGAAATTAAATGAAACTATAAATCAAGATATAAAAGATACAGAAGGATATAGAAAGATTCAAGTATTTATTAGAGGAAGTGAGCATATTCCACCAGAGCCTGAAAAAATACCAAATTTGATGACATATTACATTTATAATTATAATAATGACAAGCAGGATATATTTAGTAAAGTTGCTAAATATCATATTGAATTTGAAAAGATACATCCATTTGAAGATGGAAATGGTAGAACAGGTAGATTACTTATAAATTATGAACTTATTAAAAATAACATTTCTCCAATTGTTATTGCAAAAGAAGATAGAGTAAAATATTTTGAACTCTTGAAAAATAACGATATAGATGGATTTAGTAAGTTTATAAAAGATTTATCAAACAATGAAACAGAAAGAATGAAAAAGTTTGGAAATATTTAAAAGCATAAAAAAATAACCAATAGAAATGTTTAAAGACATAAAAAAATAATTAATAGGAGTGTTTAAAAGCATGAAAAAATAACCAATAGAAATGCTTAAAAATATGAAAAATAACTAACAGAAATATTTGAATATAAGAATAAAGTAACAATAAAAGTAAACTTAACATACTATATATCAGTTAGAAAGGAGATTATAGTATGCTAAGTTATGTAATAGAAGGAAATTGCAAGATAGAAGGTACGGTCAAGGCATCTGGTTCAAAAAACGCAGCGCTTCCGATAATAGCTACTGCAATACTTAATCCTGAGCCAGTAACATTTTATAATATTCCAGATATAGAAGATACAAGAATAACCTTAAAAATACTCAAAATGTTAGGTTGCAAAATAACAACAGATAGTGGTAAAATTGTAATATCAAGCAAATATATGCACAATAAAACTATACCAAAAGAATTGATGCATAAATTACGTTCAACAGTAATTCTTGCAGGAGCAATTTTAGGAAGATTTAAAGAAGCAACTTTTTCTTATCCAGGAGGGTGTAATATAGGAAAAAGACCTATAGATTTACATTTAAAAGCTTTTAAAGATTTAGGAGTAGAGATAGAAGAAAAAGATGACTACATACATTGCAGAGCAAAAAAAGAAATGATTGGAGCAAAGATAAGGCTTGATTTTCCTAGTGTTGGAGCAACCGAAAATATAATACTAGCTTCTGTTTATTGCAAGGGAGTAACACATATTATTAATGCAGCAAAAGAACCAGAAATACAAGATTTAGCAAAATGCTTAAATAAAATGGGAGCAAGGATATATGGGGCTGGAACTAGCAGAATAACAATATGTGGAGTAAAAAAACTTCATAAAGCAGATTATAAAATAATGAATGATAGAATTGAAACAGGAACGCTTCTATGTGCAGCAGCAATTACAGGTGGCACAGTAAAAGTTGAAAATGCTAATCCAGAATATTTACTAAATGTGTTATACAAACTGAAAGAAATGGGGTGTGATATTAAAATAGGAAGGAATACAATTACACTTAAAGCTCCAAAACAACTTCAAAGTGTAAATATAGAAACAACGCCATATCCAGGATTTCCAACAGATATGCAACCAATAATAGGAGCAGTGCTAACAAAAGCAGAAGGAACATCAATAATAAAAGAAAACATTTTTGAAAATAGATTTAAGTATGCATTAGATCTAAAGAAAATGGGAGCAAATATAAAAATAAATGAAGAAGAAAATACGATAGAAATACAAGGAAAAGCTACATTAAAAGGTGAAACAGTAAGCAGTGCAGACTTACGAGGAGGGGCAGCATTAGTTTTAGCAGGATTATCAGCAGAAGGTAAAACTCGAGTAGAAAATATAGAATACATTTTAAGAGGTTACGAAAATTTAGAAAATAAATTACAAAAATTAGGCGCGAATATAAAAATAGAAAAGGTGGTTTAAATGCAAAAGAAAGTTAAGGCACCGATAAAAAAAGGTGCCTCAAAAGAAAAAATAAAAAGGGACAAGCAATTAGACATAGATAATAACGATTTGAATAGACAGATAAAATATAACAACAAAAAGTCAAATAAGCAATTAAAAAAGAATAAGAAAAAATTAAGAAAACAGATAAAAGCTAATAATAAAAATTTAAACTATAAAAAGCAGGAAAAAAGTAAAAAAGTAAAAAAAGTAGCAAGTATTTTATTTTTAATCATACTTTGTATAACTGCTATAACTTTATTTTTATTATCGCCTATATTCAATATAACAGAGATTACAGTAAAAGGAAATGAGCAGATTTCAAGTAATGAAATTATTAGCTTATCAAGAATAGAAAAAGGCACTAATTTATACAAAATGAGAAGTAAGCAAATTGCTGAAAATATAAAAGAAAATAAATATATTGAAGAAGTAAATGTATCAAGAAAATTGCCATCAACAATAGTAATAACAGTAAAAGAAAGAAAACCAGAATTTTATCTTGAATTTGGAGGAGCATATACATATATAGATTCACAAGGATATATAATAGAATTATCATCAAATGTACTTGAAAACAAACCTAAATTATTAGGGTTAAAAACGCCAAGTGAAAATATTAAGCCAGGAAATAATCTTTGTGATGAAGATGTAGAAAATATTTACGAAGTATTAAAGATATTAAAGATAGCAGAAAATTATTCAATAAAAGACAAAATAACATCAATAAATATATCAGATAGTAATAATTATGTCTTAAACATACAAAATGAAAATAAAATAGTAAATGTAGGAACAACTGAGAAAATAGATACAAAAATGATGTATTTACAATCAATACTTGAAAAAGAAAAAGATTCATCAGGAATTATATTCTTAAATGTAGATTTTAAAAATAAGTTTCCTTATATGAGATATAATTAATGTAAAAATATATTATTTTAAAATATTATGGCAAGGGAGAGAAAGCAATGAAAAATAAAAACATAGGAATAGCTTTAGGAATAGTATGTTTTGTTTTAGCTACTTCATTAACATTGCAAATAAGAACAATGACAATGGAAGATTCAGTTGTAAAACAAAATTTTGCAAATGAAGAATTAAAAGATAATCTTTTACAATGGAAAGAAAAATATGATAAAGCAGTAAAACAATTAGAAATCTCAAGTAAACAACTTGAAACTATTAGAGCAAATGCAACTACAAATGCAAGTGATTCAGAAGAAAAAACGCAGAAGTTAAAACAGAATAATGTTTTACTTGGATTAACTAATGTTAAAGGAAATGGTATCGTTATTGAGATGGCAGATGCTAAGACATCATCTCAATATGCTGATGCAAGTAGCTTGCTTATACATGACGGAAATTTAAGAGAAATAATAAATGAACTTGCAAATGCAGGTGCAGAGGCAATAGAAATAAATGGACAAAGAATAGTAAATTCAACTTATATTATGTGTGCAGGAAATGTAATTTTAGTCAATGGAGAAAAAATAGGATCACCTTGTGTAATAAAAGCAATAGGTCAACAAGAGATGTTGTATGGTGCAGTAGAAAGAGCAGGAGGAATACTTCAATTACTTAGATTAAATAATTTATCAATAACTGTTAGAAAAGAAAATAATATTCAGATTAATAAATACAATGGAGCATTAACAAGAAAATATATGAAAGATACTGAATAATTTATGATCTATAATAAAGAGAGCACATTAATAAAAATCATAAATGTTTTAAAAGCTAAGTTAGAAAGGAATAGAATTAATAATGAAACTTGATTTTAAGCTAAAAAAAGAAAAAATAGTTTTTTCTATAATTATAGGAATAATGAGCTTTATATTAGTTGGATGCATGTTTATACAATTTAAAACAATAAATAAATCACAAGAAACTGATTTAGAAAGTCTGAGAGCTGACGAATTGAGTACTCAAATTGCTTCATATAAATCAAAGTATGAAGAAACAATGACACAATATGAAGAAAACAAAAATACAATTTCAGAATATATATCAACAATGGCAGAAAATAAAGAATCAACGGAGTTACTTGACAAAGAATTAAATGATTCTAATGCTTTATTAGGTTTAACAGATGTTGAAGGGGAAGGGGTTATAATTACATTAAAGGATACAGAAGAAGCAACATATACAGCAAATGACTTAATAACATTAGTAAATGAACTTAAATATGCAGGAGCAGAAGCAATTTCAATAAATGGCAATAGAGTAATTAATTTAACGGAGATATGTACAATAAATAATAGTTTTATTGTAATGAATGCAGATCAAAGAATAAACTCACCATATACAATAAAAGCAATTGGAGATAAATCCTATTTAATGAGTACACTAAACTTAAAAAATAGTGGATATGTTGATTTGATGAAAGCAAACTATTTAGATATAACTGTTGAAGCATCAGATAATATTTTAATATATAAGTATGCAAAAGAAATTACAGCAGAAAATATGAAAGAAAATTAATGAGTTTATAGTTTATAAAAAAGCTAAATAAAACAAGAAAGGAAGAGTATTAATAATGACAATTTTAACCATTATAATAGGAAGTTTATTAGGAGTTTTATTAGGTAGTTTAATTCCAACAATACCATATAGTGCATCTAAATATTTAGCAATAGCAATTGTTGCATCATTAGACTCGGTATTTGGTGGAATAGCATCAAATATAAAAAAGAATTTTGATTTAAAAGTATTCATATCAGGATTCTTTGTAAATGCAATAATAGCAATGCTTTTAACATATTTAGGACAAAGACTAAATGTAGATATTTATTTAGCTGCAATAGTTGTGTTTGTAGGAAGAATGTTCAATAATTTAGGCATAATAAGAAGGTATTGGCTAAGCAAAGTATCAAAGAAATTAGAAAAGAAAAACAATGTGACAGAATAGTTACAAATATTACAAAAATATTTCTAATTCTATTGACTTTTAAAAAAAAATATTATATTCTTAAGCAAGTAAAAAAGAAATAGGACTGGGGGTAAATCACTTTGGCTATAGGAGATATCATTGTAGGCATCGACATAGGCGCATCTAAAATCAGTCTAGTAGTCGGTGAAGTCAATAATTTTAATCAAATAGAAGTCATTTGTAACACCAGTAAACAAAGTAGTGGCATAAAAAAGGGAAAAATAGTTGATGAAACTGCATTAGCACAATCTATTTCTAATGTTGTAAAAGAAGCAGAAAAAGAAATGAATATGAAGATAAATTCTGCATACATAACGATTCCAGGTAAATATGTGACTATAATACAAAACAGTGTTACAAAGGAAGCTAAAGATAAATATTCAGGAATATCCTATAGAGATGTATCAAATGCATTAATGCAAGCAAAGGATGTAGAAGTGCCTGAAGGAAATCAAATAATAGATATAGTAACAAATGATTTTATACTAGATGATGGGAAAAAGACTGATGACCCAATTGGAGCCTTTAGTTCAAAATTTACTTTAAATGCGCAAATCATTTTTGGAGATAAAGACTATATAAAAACCATTTCTAATATATTTAGAAAAGTAGATATTGATATAGATGGAATGGTACCAATTACATTAGCAGAGAAAAATCTTATTTTAGAAGAAAGTGATCAAAAAGATTACATAATGTTGCTAGACATAGGAGCAGAACATACTGATATAGGAGTATTTGAAGGAGATAAGTTTATTTATACAAGTGCAATACCAATAGGAGGAGATAATATTACAAATGATATAGAACTTGTATTAAATATATCTCATGAAGAAGCAGAAAAATTAAAAAGACAATATGGACTAGCCTTAAAATCATATATAGATAATGATTCAGAAGTTGTTTTAAATACAGTAAAAGAAGGAAATAAAATAGTAAGAAGTTCAAATATAGTAGAAATAATAGAAGCAAGAATAGAGCAAATATTTGAATTAGTAAATAAAGAAATAACTAACGAAGGAATAAAGCAAAATATAAATAACGTAATATTAACAGGACAAGGTATTACAAATATAAGTAAAAGCGATATAGTAGGAAAAATTACATTAAATATTCCGGTAAAAATGGCATCAAGTAAAACAACAGGAATTTTAAAACCTTGTTATACAACTGCTTTTGCACTAGTTAGATATATTGCAACAAGACCATTTGCAAAAACAGTATCAAGCAGTTTAGACATAAGTTCAGAACAAGGATTTTTCAAAATATTACTTGAAAAAATAAAAGACTTCTTTTATTCTTAAAATAAAATTCTAAATAAAGATTAAATTTTATTTTATAAAAAAACGAAAAATCATTTACTCAAATAAAAACAATATTTAATAAAATAATAAAATGTATAAAATTTAGGAGGAAAACGTTATGTTGCTAGATAATAATAACTATGATGAAAGTCTTAATACAGACGAAACAGCTGTAATAAAAGTAATCGGTGTAGGTGGAGCAGGAAATAATGCAGTAAATAGAATGGTTGATTCTGGAATAGAAGGAGTTGAATTTGTTTCTATAAATACTGATAAGCAAGCTTTAATGCTATCAAAAGCAAAAACAAAAATTCAAATAGGAGAAAAAATAACAAGAGGCTTAGGAGCAGGAGCTAATCCAGATATAGGAGCTCAAGCAGCAGAAGAAAGTAAATCAGAAATATCAGAAGCAATAAGAGGAGCTGATATGGTATTTGTTACATCTGGTATGGGTGGTGGAACAGGAACTGGAGCAGCACCAATAGTAGCATCAATAGCCAAAGAAATGGGAATATTAACAATAGCAGTAGTTACAAAACCATTCACATTTGAAGGAAAGAAAAGACTTACACAAGCAGAACGTGGAATTGAAAGCTTAAAAGGAAAAGTAGATACATTAGTAGTAATACCAAACGATAAATTACTACAAATTATTGATAGAAAAACAACAATGTTAGAAGCATTCAAGATGGCAGACGATATATTAAGACAAGGTGTTCAAGGAATATCAGACTTAATAAAAATACCAGGTTTAGTAAACTTAGACTTTGCAGATGTTAAAGCAGTAATGCTAAATACAGGTATGGCACACATGGGAATTGGTAGAGCATCTGGAGAAAATAGAGCAGAAGATGCAGCAAAACAAGCTATCCAAAGCCCATTACTAGAAACAACCATAGAAGGTGCAAGAGGAGTTATTATTAATGTAACAGGTGGAGAAAATCTTGGACTACATGAAGTAAATACAGCAGCTGAATTAGTACAAAGAAGTGTTGATCCAGAAGCTAACATAATCTTCGGCGCAGTAGTTGATAAGAGTTTAGATGAAGACATCTGTATAACAGTTATAGCAACAGGATTTGATAAAGAACCAGGAACTAAAGAAACAAGTATAGTTGGTGGTGGAAAAGCGTGGATTAAAAATCAAACAACTCCAGTACCAAGTAATGATGGACTTGATATAGACATTCCTCCATTCTTAAAAAAGAATAAAAATTTAGGAAAATAAATATTAGTAAATATGCAAATAAAAAAATATAATTAATTTTCGTATCTTGCTGTCGCAGAAAAGTGATAAACACTTTTCGCTCCATTCGCGCTTCGCTTGGTCGCTGCGCGATACTTCAAATTAATTATATTTTTTTATATTTAATAATAGTATAAAAAAAATGATTAATTTTTGTATCTTGCTACTGTGTATGCCATTCGCGCTTCGCTTGATCGCTGCGCGATACTTCAAATTAATTATTTTTTATTTTATATTAGAAATATATTAAATTAAAAATCAATAAATAGAAAAGTTTATAATATAAAGTAAAAATAAGAAAAGATTTGTCTAAAAAGGCAAGTCTTTTTTTATTATGCATTTCAAAAATAGACAGATTTTTCAATACAAAGAGATTAAAATAAAGAGCATGACGGTTTATTTAGATATAGTATTTTTAGAAAATACTTTAATGAATTACATAATATTATATGCAACAGGATTCATACAGAAAAGAAAGATGAAGAATTTTAAGCTGATAATTTCAAGTATATTAGGGGCAGGATATGCTGTAATAAGTTATTTAAAAATTATACCAATTTATTCTACATTATTCATGAAAATATTATTATCAGTAATTATGATTTATGTTGCATTTAATAATCAAAATATAAAGCAAATATGCAAAAATCTATTGTTATTTTATTTAACCTCATTTGTAATAGGAGGATGTGCTTTAGCATTACTTTATTTAGTATCGCCTCAAAATGTTTCATTTGAAAATGGTGTATTAGTAGGAACATATCCAATGAAAATGACATTAATAGCAGGTGCAGTAGGATTTTTGATAATACAGTATTCATTTAGTATGAACAAAAGACAGATGAAGTTAAAAGATTTATTATGTGATTTAGAAATAATGGTAAATGAACAGAAAGTAAAACTGAAAGGATATATTGATTCGGGAAATACATTAAAAGATCCGATTTCACAAAAGCCGGTAATAATTGTAGAGAATGCTGTTATGGAAAAAATTATAGATACAAAAAATTTAATAGGAGGTGATGAGAATCTTAAAATAAGATTAATACCTTTTAAATCAATAGGAAAGCAAAATGGAATGTTAGTTGGAATAAAACCAAATTATGTGCAAATAAAACAAGGTGAGAATATTGTGAAAACATCAAATGTAATTGTGCGGAATATATAATAAAAAAATTAGTAAAAATTATTCTGCTTTAATTGGTTTAGAAATATTAGAAGGAGGTAAAGAAAATGAAACTATTACAAATGTTAAACAAAGCATTTAATAAAGATTTAAGTATAGAAGATATAGATAAAATATTTTATGTAGGAGGTAGTGATGATTTACCAGCTCCGCTAGAGCAAGAGGAAGAGGAAAAAGAAATAATAAATTTAAGTAATGGAGATGAAAGAGCAAAGAAAAAGTTAGTGGAACATAATTTAAGATTAGTTGTATATATAGCAAAAAAATTTGAAAATACAGGAGTCGGAATAGAAGATTTAGTTTCAATAGGAACAATAGGTTTAATGAAAGCAATCAATACTTTTAACATGGAAAAGAAAATAAAGTTAGCTACATATGCATCAAGGTGTATAGAAAATGAAATATTGATGTACTTAAGAAGAAGCAATAGAATAAAAAGTGAAATTTCTATAGACGAACCACTTAATCAAGATAGTGATGGAAACGAATTGTTATTATCAGATATATTAGGAACAGAAGAAGATGTAATATATAGAAAACTAGAAGATGAGGTAGATCAAAAACTATTAAAGGCATCAATATTAAAGTTAAATAAAAGAGAAAAGAATATAATGGAGCTAAGATTTGGTTTTACAACAGGGTGTGAAAAAACACAAAAAGAAGTAGCTGACATGCTCGGAATATCACAAAGTTATATATCAAGGCTTGAAAAGAAAATAATTGGAAAAATGAAAAAAGAAATACTTAGTAAAACTATAGGTTTAAAATAGATATGTCACAAGTAAATTGAAAATAAAATATTGAAAGAGAGTACCAAAAATGATATTGTTT
>CANQHI010000024.1 GCA_947623725.1 uncultured Clostridia bacterium
TCATCATCAGTTCCAGCACACGTTGAAATGATGGGATTAATTGGTATGGGAAATAACCCAATGGTTGGAGCTACAGTTCAAATTGCAGTTGCTGTAGAAGAAGCTATGAAATAAAGACTTTCAAAAGAAGTTCAAAAACAAATAAAACAGCAATTTTATATAAAATTTGCTCACTGCCCACCATTTGCCCACCAAAAATTATTGCTCACCTATTTTGGTGGGCAATAATTAATTTATTATAAATCACTTAAATCACAAATCATTTGAAGTAAATATTTTATTCCATTTTCACTTTCATATTTATCTAATTTTCTCTTATTATAACACTTAAACCCATTTGATTCATAAAAATCTTTTAATTTAGGAATATCTTCACATTCAAGAAAAACGAATCTACCACCAATTAGTTTTTGAACCTCTTTTACTTGTAAACAAGCTAATCTTAATAACTTGTCACCTGAAATATATTTATCATAGTTATTGTGATAATTTTTTCCGAGTTGACCAATTAAAGGAAGATATGTGAGATACATATTACTAGACTTGTTGGTTTCTGCAAATCGTTCAAATCTCTTTTTGGTTTTTCCACCAAAAAAATCTTGCTTTACTTTTGTCATTTTATTTGCAATTGAAAAGTAACCAACAATTATAGTTGTATCATTATTAATAGTTGTAACAATATAAGTTTTAGAAATTCCTTGTTTAGAAAGAGAAATAGCTTTATCTTTCAAAAAAGATTCTACTTCAATATTTTTTTTACATTCAAATGTATTTAATATTTCTTGTAATTTTTTTTCACCTAATGCTTTATATAAACTGTCTAAATTTGTAACAATATATTCCATTTATTTTAAAAACATTCTCCTTAATGTTTCTTTGTCATCAACTTTTTTACTTTTTAGATTTATTTTTTTCTTAGGTGCTTTTTCTGAATCTTCCATAGCTTTTAAAAAGTTCTTTGCAGTTTTTTTATCTTTAATTGTAATATCTGCATAAAAACTACTTGTTGCCATAATATCAGCTCCTTTCATATTTATAATAAAATTATAGCACACTGTTTACATAAAAACAATACATTTATATTATTATTATATTAAATATTTAAAAATTTATTAAAAGTCAATATGTAATAAAAAACAATAATATAAATTTAATAATCGAAAAATTTTTGTAATATAGTATATTAAAAATATAAAAAAATATTCACTTTTCAATGTATGACTGTAGTTTAAATATAAATTTAATTTTTTTAGTTAATAATTACACAAATGTAAGGTATCACCTTGAAAAATTAATTGTTCCTCATTAAAGTAATTCCAATCTTGTTCACTAAATTTTGATTTAATTTCATCATCATTTGGAACAGATACTAAATTTCTTCTCATATAAAAATTGATAATTGCAGATGCTGACCAATCATGTGCAAAAGCTTTAATATTCATGTCTTTAATACATTTTATATCATCATAAGAGTATTTTGGATTCATATCATTGTAAATTGAAATTTTAGTAATAACATTTCCAGTTTCTTTTTCATAATTATTAATAAGTTCTTCAATTTGATTTGTGATTTCTTTATCTTCAAAATTAACTTTGTAATTATCTATGGTATACATAGCAAAATAAATATATTGAATTAATAAAAATATACAGCTAGTTGCAAGAATAATTATAGCTTCTTTATTGTCTATTTTTATAATACTTGAAAAATAAATTAACAAGATTCCAAGTATTGATGTAAAAGCATAAGTACTTCTTGCGGTAAACCAAATTTCATTTGTACTTTGTAATAATTGTGGAGCTATAGTAAAGGCTAAAGTTCCAACTAAAATATAAAAAATACCAAGTATATATAAAACTTTCTGATTCGTAGCTTCAAATGATTTTATAATCTTAAATATTCCATATATTATTAAGGCAGTCAAAAATATGAAAAATAAGTATTTTGGAAATAAACCATAATTACTTAAAATCATTTCTTTTATACCAGCATATATTTTTGAAATTGATTCACTTAAAACAATTTTACCACTAACTCTTGAATTTCCATAAATAAATCTTACTGTTACAAAGTTAATAATTGCAGGTATTCCATAAACCAAAGTAACTACAATATTATTAAGTATAAAATTTTTTATATTTTTAGAATATTTAATAACATATATTAAAGAAATTGCAACGAATATAGCTACTGTACCTTGATAGCAAAAGTTTGCAATTAACATGTAAACAATACTTAAGAAGATAGACTTTTTATTTCCTTCAAAAAAGTTTCTTAAGGCATCAACTGCAAAAATACAAAGCAATACAGAAAGCATCATTATTCCTTTTTCAATGTAAACAAATAACTCAATTGAAAAAATATTTATAATAATTAAAATTGATGCAATCACACAAATAATATCACTTTTAATATCTTTCTTAAAAAGTTTGTATAATTTATATAAACTGAAGATTGTGCAGATAATAGCTAAAATATAAGAAACTACATAAGTTTTTATAAATCCAAAGTGTAGCATATTCATTAGAAGGTAAAAAAAGAGCCCGGTGACAATTCTACCAGATTGAAAAAAATTTGCCATACTTTCACTTAAAGGTTGTCCAAAAACAAAATAAGTATCTGGAGCATACTGAATAGTACAATACATTCCAAAAAAAATAAGAGTAGTGATAGCAAAAATATAGAATTTTGTATCTGTAAATATTTTCTTTAACATAAAAACCTCTTTCAATATTGGTTGGGGTAGTAAGATTCGAACTTACGCATCGATGGGTCAGAGCCATCTGCCTTACCGCTTGGCTATACCCCAGTAAATACTGTTAAAAATAATAACATACTTTTCTAAATTTTACAAGATTTAAAAACTAAAAATATTTTATGACTCATAAATGAAAATATCTCAAAAAAATATTTCTCAAAACTAAAAATAAAAGTACGTTTCAAAAACAGATTTATAAAAAGGATAGATTTTAAGCAAAATTTTATGTATAATTAGGAATAAATAATTAAGATTTTGCATAAAGTAATAAAAAAGATATTAGGAGGGCAAAAAAAATTTTTTACTTAGGATGTTTTGTAGGATTTATATTAGGAGCTAATATTGGAGTTATACTTTATGCATGTATTTTAGTAGGAAAAAAAGGAGAAACAAATGGACAAGATAGTAGAATCAACCAAATTGCAGAAAGATATTGATAAGCTTCTAATAGCAAAAGTTTTAGATAAATTAAAAATTGTGCAAGCTAAAAATAGAGTTGAAAATACTGATTTTTTAGATTTAGCACAAAAAAGTATTGTAGAGGAGATTTTGAATAAAAGAAAAGAGGAAAATTTTATTTTCTTTGGTGGATATAAGCAAGCAGAAAGAACGATGCTTGTTTTAATTCCTTTTGAAGTATCTGATGATAAAATATTTAGCAATATAATGTCAGCTATAAGAATAAGTTTACCAAAAGAGATGATAGGTAAGTATGAACATAAGACTTATTTAGGAGCAATAATGAAGTTAGGAGTAAAAAGAGAAAAGATAGGAGATATATTAGTTAGAGATGATGGAGCAGATATAATAATCTCAAATGAAATAGAAAAATTTTTAATTAATAGTTTAGGAACTTTAACAAGATTTCAAAAAGCCAAAATTGAAAAAATCAATTTAGAAGATATTAATTACATAGAAAAAGAAAAACAGATTATAAAAATAAATGTTCCATCAATGAGATTAGATGCAATAGTTGGAGAGTTAGCAAAAGTTTCAAGAAATGATGCAAATAAATACATAGAGCAAGAAAGAGTTTTTGTAAATTTTAAACTAGAACTTAGAAATTCAAGGACAATAGAAGAGAATACAATAATTACAATAAGAGGAAAAGGAAGATTTACTATTTCTAAAATTTTAGGAGAAACAAGAAGCAAAAGAATAAATTTAGAAGTAGAAAAGTGGTAAAAAATAAAATTAAAAAGAATAAAAAAATATTGAATTGGCAATAATTTCAATAAATAATATTAGGTTTATTAATATTAAGTTAATAAAAATTGTATAGAAAGGAGATAAGCTTTTTTATAAGCTTAATAAAATTATGAGAGAAATGCCAATTCAAAAAATAGAAGGAAGTCAAGTATTTGATTCAAGAGGTAATCCAACCGTAGAGGTAACAGTTACTTTAGAGAATGGAACTCAAGGCACAGCAAAAGTACCATCAGGAGCTTCAACTGGAAGCTTTGAGGCTGTAGAACTTCGAGATGGAGATTTTAGAGTTTACAATGGTTATGGAGTTTCAAAAGCTGTTGATAATGTTAATAAGAAAATAGCAAAAGTGCTTATTGGACAAGATGCATTCAATCAAATTAATATTGATAAAGCAATGATAAAATTAGACGGAACTGAAAACAAATCTAAATTAGGAGCAAACGCTATATTAGGAACATCATTAGCAGTTGCAAGAGCAGTAAGCAATAGTATGAATATTCCACTTTATAGGTATTTAGGCGGATTAGCGGGCAATACAATTCCTGTTCCAATGATGAATATTTTAAATGGTGGAAAACATTCAAGTAACAATTTAAGCATTCAAGAATTTATGATAGTTCCAGTCGGAGCAGAAGATTTTAAAGAATGTATGCAGATGTGTGTGGAAATATATCAGGTTTTAAAAGAAATTTTAAAACAGAAAGGATTATCTATTGCAGTTGGCGATGAAGGTGGTTTTGCACCAGATTTAGAAAATGATGAACAAGCTATTGAACTTATTTTAGATGCAATAGAAAAAACAGGCTTAAAAAAAGAAAAAGATGTTAAAATTGCATTAGATATTGCAAGTTCAGAAATGAGAGATGCTGCAAAAAAGATTGAAAAAGAAGGATATTATTTTTGGAAAAGTGATAAATATAGAACAAAAGATGAAATGATAGAGTACATTATTAAACTTACTGAAAAATATCCAATAATGTCAGTCGAAGATGGTTTAGCAGAAGAAGATTGGAAAGAATGGAGAGAGCTTACAACAAAAATTGGAAGAAAAGTTGATTTAGTTGGAGATGATTTATTTGTTACAAATAGAAATAGATTAGAAAAAGGAATTAAAAATAGAGTAGCTAATTCTATTTTGATAAAACCAAACCAAATAGGAACTTTAACTGAAACATTGGAAACCATTAAATTAGCTAAAAATAATGGTTACAAAACAATTATTTCACATAGATCAGGAGAAACTGAGGATACATTTATAGCAGATTTAGCAATTGCTGTAAATGCGAGTCAGATAAAAATGGGAGCTCCTTGCAGAAGTGAAAGAGTGGCTAAATATAATAGAATCTTAAATATTGAAAAAGAGTTAAATATGGAGTATAATATATAGGCATAATTTTATAATTATTTAGGAAAATGCAAGTTGAATATAAAAAATAAATGGAAGGTATAAAACATAAAATGAAAGTACACTTTATAAGTCTTGGCTGTAAAACTAATCAATATGAATCTAATGCAATGGAGCAGAGTTTTATAAAAAAAAGCTATGAAATAGTAGATGAAAAAGAAAAAGCAGATATATATGTAATAAATACTTGTAGCGTAACAAATATTGCGGAAAGAAAATCGAGACAATTTTTAAGAAGAGCAAAGGCTATAAATCCAGATGCTATAGTTATAGCATCTGGATGTTATGTGCAAGTTGCCAAGGAAGAAATATCTAAGATTAAAGAAGTGGATTTAGTTTTAGGAATAAATGAAAAAAATAAAATAGTAGAAATAGTAGAAGATTATCTAAAAAATTCACATATAAGTAAGAATCAAGATATAAATAAAAAAGATAAAGATGAAAAAATAGATAAAAATAAAAATACAAATATAAATACAAATGCAATTGTAACTGATGTAATGCATAAAGATGAATATGAAGAATTTGGAATAATAACTTATACAGAAGTTACAAGAGCAGTTATAAAAATCCAAGATGGATGTGATAGATTTTGTACATATTGTATTATTCCTTATGCAAGGGGAAAAGTTAGAAGTAGACAGCCCGAAAATATCATTTCAGAGATAAAAGAAATTGCAAAAAAAGGAATTCAAGAAGTAGTACTTACAGGAATTCATATTGCCTCTTATGGAAAAGATTTTAGTGAAGATGATACAAAAAAATATAGAAAATTATATGGATATAATGATACATATGAAAAATTTGATCCAAAAGAAGATTTGAAAACTGGAGGATTTAGATTAATTGAACTTTTAGAACAAATTAATAAAATAGATGAGATAAAAAGAATTAGATTGGGTTCGATTGAGCCAAAATTAATTACAGAAGAATTTGTAAATAGATTATCAAAATTAAAAAAGATATGCCATCATTTTCATCTTTCATTGCAGAGTGGGTGCAATGAAACTTTGAAAAGAATGAATAGAAGATACACAGTAGAAGAATTTGAAAATATTTGTAAAATACTTAGAAAAGCTTACCAAGATGTAATACTTACAACAGATATAATAGTTGGGTTTCCAAATGAAACAAACGAAGAATTTGAAAGGACTTATAATTTCTTAAAGAGGATAAAATTTTACAAAATGCATATATTTAAGTATTCTCCTAAAAGGGGTACAGTGGCGGAAAAAATGGATAATCAAATAGATGGTAACATTAAAGAAATGAGAAGCCAAAAACTAATTGAGTTATCTAATGAAAATCAAAAAGAATATAATCAAAGTTACATAGGAAAAGTTGTTTCCGTTTTATTTGAAGAAAAAGATAGTGATGGATATTATAAAGGCCATACTGATAATTATTTACTAGTAAAAATAAAAAGTGAAAAATGTCTTGAAAATATTATTTGCAATGTAAAAATAATTAAAAGTGATGGACTAGAATTAATAGGAGAAATTAACAATAATTAAATCCATAATAAAATTTTGAGTTGAAAAAAGTTTTTGAGAGGAATAAAAATGCCTAGAACAAAATTAAATGATAGAAAATTACCAGTTTATACAAGAGGAGAAGAGATATTTAATATGGTATCTCATATTGTAGGTGGCAGTATTGGAATAATAGGAATGATTGTATGCTTAGTATTATCAATAATTCATAAAAGTGGATTTGGAATACTTACAAGTATAATATATGGAATTTCAATGATATTTTTATATACAATGTCTAGTGTTTATCACGGATTAAAGCCTACAAGAAAAGCGAAGAAAGTAATGCAAGTATTAGATCATTGTACCATTTATGTATTAATTGCTGGAACATATACTCCAATTTTGTTATGTTCAATAAGACTAGTAGATCCAGCACTTGCGTGGAGTATGTTTGCAATAGTATGGATTATAGCAATAGTAGGAATAACACTAAATGCAATAGATTTAAAGCAATATAAAGTTTTTTCGATGATTAGTTATTTGCTTATGGGCTGGTTAATTGTATTTAGAATAGATATATTGTATCAAGCTATTGGAAGAACAGGTATGCTTTTAATTTTGTTTGGTGGAATAACTTATACAGTTGGAACAGTCCTTTATGGACTTGGAAGAACAAAAAAATATATGCATTCAGTATTTCATTTGTTTGTTGTATTAGCAACATTGTTGCAAATGATAGCAATTGTATTGTATGTGGTTTGAAAATTTAAAAAATACTAGTTAGGACAATTACTAATTATAATATTAAATCTATAAAAAAGGAAGAAAAATAATATGAAAATATATGTATATTTAGATGAAAGTCGGATCAATTCATAAAAACAGTAAAACAAGGTATTTTGCAGTTGGTGGCTATTTCTCTTATGAAGAAGATAAAATAAGAATAAAAGCAAAATATAAAAGAGAAAATTTAAAATTAAAGAAAGAAAAAAAATTACTTTTAGATACAGAAATAAAATCATATGATATGAGTGAAATGGAAAAAATAAAAATATTTAATAAAATTCAAGACATTGAGACTTTTCATGGGTGTGTTAAGGTATTTGATAAAAAATATATGAAAAAAGAAATAATAGATTCAAATATATTTTTTAATTATGCAGTAAAAATTTTAATTCAAGATTGTATATTACCAGAACTCAATTTGCAAGAGAATTATGAGCCAATAGAATTTATTATTAGCATAGATAATAGAAATATAAGAGTAGGAGAATTAAATAATTTAGAAACCTATTTAAAAACAGAATTCTGTATATATGATGATGACTTTAAAATTACCTATTATGATTCTAAAACCAATTATGGAATACAATTAGCAGATTTAATTGTTAATACATTTTATAATTCTTATAAAAATATAAAATTAGTCGGAAATGTAGTAAAAGAATTAAAATCAAAAAATTTTAGAGTAAGCTTATTTCCGAGAAGTATTAAGAATAAAAATTAATATTTTGCATAAAATATTAATAAAATATTTGACATACATTTTTTTGTGTGGTAAAATATTTATAGTAAGACCTAGGTAAGGTAGCTAAATGCTAAGCGTATGTTAAGTACGCTGCCACCTAGGCATTTTTTTGTAAATTATAATATTTATGTTTTATATTAATAAAAAAGATTTTACTATATATATAATAAAAATTTTTTATTAATGAAAAAACTTAATAAAAAAATAATTAGAATTTGTAAAATCTCGAAACATTTGTAAAGAGAATAGATTGGAGAAAATATTTTTCCAAAAATTTCTTGCAAAAAAGAGGCAAAAAAACTCTAATTATTTTTTTATTATTATTGCTTAATTGCACAAATTATGATATATTTGCAATATGTAGATTTTTATTAAGTTTTTTCATTAAATAATTAATAAAATTGTATACAAAAATAAAAGAAGGAGGATATGCTATAAAACTATAGCAAAGTAGGAATGAAAAAAAGAATATTATTAATAAGTACAATTATTATATTAAGCATTTTTTCTTTATTAAAAATTGCTAGTATAACAGCAGCAACAGAAGATGGAACATACATAAGTAGATTTTATCATGAAGTAGAAGGTGGAGAGAAAAAATACTATGTATCAGTAGTATTACCTTCAAATAATGAGATTGATAAAAACAACAATAAATTAACTCAAGGAAAAATAAAAAGTTTAATAGAAACAAAATATAGCCAAAAAAATATTGTAAAAAATATTTATAAAGAAGATGGTACAACTTTATTAAATAGAGGAGACTATGTAGGAACAGGTTATGTCATTGAGTTAACAACTGGAAGAAAAGTAACAGTTATATTATATGGAGATGTAACAAAAGATGGTATTGTTGATACAGATGATACTGTTGCAATTGCAAAACATAATGTAAGTACTGTTACATTAGACAGTTATCAAGAAAAAGCAGCAAGATTAACAGTAAAGAATGAGCAAAATTCAGAAGTATCTACAGATAATATAGATACAAATGATACAGTAAGAGTAGCATATTATAATGTAAACAGTATAGGAACAGAAAAAACTGGTTACATGATAATAGATGAAGAATTACTTCCTGAAGATGAAGAAGAAGTAATAGATATCAACGAATTTATAGATGAGGTAAATTCAGAAGAAGATAAATTCCAATTAGAATTAGTTGATAATACAATTCATTTTAATATAAACAAAGAAAAACAAGATTCTGTAATTGATTTAGAAAATGAAAAATTAGTTACAGCAATAGAAAATGCATTACATAATGGAAAAATCAAAAATATTGAGCTAACATTTGATGGAAGTACAATGTGGCTAAATAAAGAAGACGATAAAGAAACAATAGTAAATAAATTATGTGAGTTATTAAAATATAATTTAAGTATAAATGTCACAGCAAATTATACAGATGCTGATTATTATGAAAAAATAAAAGAAGAACTTGCAAAGAAAACTTTAGACGATTTATTAACAATGCAATTAAATATAAAAGTTAATAAAGAAGAAACAGCAAAATTTGCAGAAAATCAAGGCGAAAATTATTCTGTAGTATTTAGTGGAACTTTATTCTTAGACAAAATAGTAGAAGAAAATCAATCTGTTTTAGATGATTTAATTACACTTTCTTATGACAAAGAAAATGACATTATAACAACTATAAATGCAAAAGTAAATGACAGAAGTAAAAAAATGTCAAGTGTTTGTTCAGCAGAAGGAGCTAAAGTATTTGAAAAAATAAATGAGTTATTACATAATGGAAGAGTTAGCACAATAACATTAGATTATGTAAATAAAGCAGAAGAAACTGATGTAGTAGCATTAGAATTAACTGAAAATGACAATAAAGAACAAATAACTTCTAAAATAACAGATTGGTTAAAAAATAATACACAAACTATATTTGGAAAAGATAAGTTTGATGATGCTATAGTTGGAAATTTAGAAAACAAAGAATTAAAAGTAATTATTAAGACAAAAGATAATATAAAATTAGAAGATGAAAAAACAGAAAGAGAATATTCAGTAAAATTTAATGCAGTTCCAATAACTGTAACATTCGAGTGGAAATATAAAGAAGATGGAAAAGATGAAGATAGGGTAGATACAGTAACACTTGTAAATGCAGGAAAAATAGAAGAAAAAGACAGACCAAAATATATGGTAACAGAAGATGGTGGTACGGAAAAAGAAACTGACATAAGAGAAGAGAAAAATAATGAAAAATATAAACTTATGGGTTGGAAAAAAGACTTAAATAGTAATGAAAAGTTTGATTTTAATACTGAAGTAATAGAAGTTAATACAACTCTAAAAGCAGATTGGAAAAAAATTGATGATATAGATGCTAAAATAATAGATATAATTAATAAATATAATAATGGTAATGCAGAAGCAAAAAATATATTCCATTTAGATTATGACCTTGGAAATGAAGATGCAGAGAAAATAAGGATCGATATATTAAATAAAGATAAAAAGTTAAGTGAAATAGAAAAAACTGGGCTTATGTTGAGTTTACAAGATTTTCTAAAAACACAAAATCTTGCAAAAGTAAAGGTTAGTGCAAATAGTAAAGATTTATATAGTTCTGAAGGAAAAGATTTTAGTTCAGTTACTACAGAAGAAATAAAAAGTAAAATTATTGAAATCTTAGGACAATTAATTAGCGGAGATACAGCAGGAGAAAGTACAAAAACAAGTGATGAAATAAAATTAGAATCATTAATTGGAAAAAGCGTAACTATTACATTAAATCAATCAAATCAAGATTCTGAGTTTGCAAAAGTATATATATTAACTTTTGAAGAGGTATTAAAAAAGGACAACATATTAAGCGAAGCTATAAATGGATTAGACAATGAAAATGTTTATAAATATACTTATGAAAATAGTCATGATAAAACAAACGGAAAATTAAACATAGAAGTAATGACAAGTGCAACAAACTTAGATACATTAGAAGGAACTAATTCTATTGCTATATTAAATAAACTTCTAAAAGATGGTAAAGTAAAAGATGTTAGTTTAATATATGGAGAAGATAAAGAAAAATCCTTAGGAGAACTAGCTAAAGGAGCAAGCAATACCTCAGAGATTAAAGAAGCAATAAAAACATTCTTGAAAGAAAATTGGAAAGAAATTTGCTCTTGCACCACAGAATGTTGTGCAGATGGTAATTGCTCTTGGGAAAAAGCTACAAATAACTGTTTAATAGAAGGAGAAAAAGATCTTCAATTAAAAGTAACATTATCGGATAGTTATGAGTTTGATGTAAATGATACAAAAACAGCAATTTATGATATTGATTTTGTAAGAACAAAAATTAAAGTTACAATACATAAAAACAATCCAAATGATGAAACAAGTATACAAGCTGATGAGGGTAAACCTTTAATGGCAAATGCTATAGAAGATCCAACTTATGATTACAAACATTATTTCAAAAATTGGTGTAAAGATGTAAATCTTAAACAGCCATTTGCATTTGAAGAAGAAAAAGTAACAGCAGGACTTGAATTATATGCTAATTACTACAATGTAGTAGATACAAAGCAGGATTTGAAAAATAAAATAACAGAAATGGCATCAACTCCAAATGTTTCAGAAACAATAGCAGATAAAATAAGAGAAAAAATAGAAGAAAATAATAATGTAACAATACAGTTAGAAAATGGAAATGAAACAAAAGATATTAATTATGAAAAAGACTCTATTTTATATCAAACTGCACTTGCTAAGGTATTAGATGCTGAACTTGAAGTACCAGGTGTTCAAAAAATGTCAGTTACAGTGGAAGGAAATGAATCAATAGATTTTGCAGGAGGAAGTACTGATAATACAGAGGCAAAAAATAAACTTAAGGAAAATTTAGGTGGTAGCATTTTAAATGATATATTAGGAAAGAAATTAACTGTTGAAATATATCTAGACGGTGATAATGCAATTTCAGAGACAGAAAAAGAACAACTTGAAACACAATCAATGCAACTTTATGGTGTAGCAGAGGCTAGTCCAGATATAAAATTTGATATAAATTTTGAAGGAATAGTTACAAAGAAAAATCTTAGTGATTTCGGTAAAAAAATTGTAACAAGTTATGTGAACGGAAACAATATGGTTAAAGTAACCTTCAAAGATAATGGAGATATAGATGCAACTGTTCAGGGAAAACAAAAAAAAGTAGATACATCGAAATTATTTTCTTTTCCTTGGTTACTTTCGCTTCAGGGAGTAGAATTTGTTGAAGGTAAGGATTTATATGATTCGATGGCAGGTGCTGTTGCAAATGGTTGTGGAGGAAAAACGGCACTTAAGCAGTTTTTTGAACAGGAAAAATATATGAATAAATTAGAATTTATTACTGACGAAGAGATAGGACAATCTGGAAAAAAGACTGAATTAACAAGAGCGGATTCGGGTAGTGATGCGGATATTGGAAGTGCTTTAGTGGACCTTCCTGGTAAAATATTGCCAGATGGAGGAATTAAAACAGAAATGAATAAATTTAATGGAAAACATTTGAATATAATAATGCATCTTGAAAAAAATTGGAAATTTGAAAATGAAAGTATGAGTATGTTTAAAATGAATGTTATAGTAAAAAAAGTAGATGATCCATAAATAATATACTATATAATTAGTTAACAAAAGTTTTATGTGAGATAAGTTAATAAAAAGAAAGGAGATTATGAATATTTAATTTATTAAATATATCATAAAAAAAGATATGAATAAAAAAGTATTATTAAGTTCACTGCTAGTTTCTGGAATAGTAGCAACAAGCCTTCTAACAGGAAATGTAAAAGCAGCAACAAATGTTCCAGAATATGGAGAAAAATTAATGTCAGCTGTTAGCAAAGTTAGTCAAACAGAAGCTACAGAAGATGAATTTATATTAGGCGTACTATTATCTAATTCTAATAAATTAGGTGATATGAGCAATGCCATGACAAGAGGAAGATTAGAAGATTTATTAAATGAAAAATATAAAACAGATATTGTAAAAAAAGTATATGAATCAGATGGAACAACTGAAGTTGAAAAGAATGCAGATTATGTAGGAACAGGATATATAGTAGAATTATCAACCGGAAGAAAGATGAAAATTATACTATATGGAGATGTAAATAAAGACGGTATAGTAGACACAGATGATACAGTAGCAATAGCAATGCATAATGTAGGTAAATTAGTTTTAGATGATGACCAAAAGCTAGCAGCACATTTAACAGTAAAAGATGCTGGTAGTGAAGAGATAGATACAGATGATACAGTAAGAGTAGCATACTATAATGTAAATAAAGCAGGTTCAGAAAAAGCTGGAGAAGCCATACTAGATATGGCTTTATATCCAGAAGATTATATGGAAACTGATGAAACCGTAGTAAGTGATGATGTATTGCAATCAGCAATAGACACTTTATTAGATAAAGAAAGTAATAAAACTTTATTTGATATAAATTTAGATGGAGACAATAATGTAGCAGAATTTGGATTCTTAGATTCAAAAAAGGCAATAGCTGAATTTGTTGATACAGGTTTAATAGATACATTAGTTGATCAATTAAATAATAATGATAATTTAACAAAAATAGAATTATCAGTAGAAGGCCTTGAAGAACCAATTGTATTAGATAAAAATACTGATACTGCTACATGCTTAATAGCTGCAAACGACTTAATAGGTGCAATATTAAAGGATAAATCATATACTGCAGAACAATTATTAACTGCAAAAGTAGAAGAACTATTTGGAGCAGAATTAAAGGCAAAGTTCTATGTGACAGATACATCAGTAATAGATGATGATGATGTCGAGAATGAAAAAGTAATGGGTGGAACTTATGTTGAATATACACTAAAATTTGTAGGAAAATTAAATGTAGATAACTCTGTAAAAGAAATGTTAGATGATGTTATCAGTAAACCAGAAGAAAGTGGTAATTTATTTACAACAACTTTTGATCCTGAAACAAATGTTAGCGAAGTAGGAATTCTAAATAATGAAAGTAAAATAAAAGACTTAGCTTCAGAAGAATTAATTAATGCAATAGCAGAAAAATTAACTGATACAAATATTAAGAAAGTTGAATTCTCTATTTTGAAAAATGAAAGTGCAAGCATTTATGAAAGAGAAGTAGTTGAATATAATGAAAACATAGATACTAACAAAGCAAATGTTAAATCAGCTATTGAAAGTTTATTAAATTCAGCATTAGGAATAGATAATGCGTTAGAGAATGAAACAAGTATTTTAGAATTAGCAGGTAAAACTCTAAAAACAAAAATATATGTAGATGAAAATACAACACTTTTTGATGATGATGCTAAAATTGAAGGTAGCGATAGATATATAGAATACAGTATAAAATTCATAGCTGATGTTACAGGTCAAATTGAAAGCGAATTTAATGAATTAAATAATCATGCAGGAAATGATATTTATAGAGTAGAATTTGCAGAGGGAGATAATCATTCAATTAATTTCAACATAGCAAATGCAAGTAGAGATACAAAATTATCAGAAATAAAAGGAACAGGAACTACAGGGCTTATTGAAATGGCTACTAAGATTTTAAGTTCAGATCCTGATGGTAATATTCAAAATATTACAGTAAGCTTCAATGGTCAAGATTATGAAATAAGAAAAATAGTAGAAGATGTAGCAACTAATGATATAGAAGCAGCTACAAATCTATTTAATGCAATATTTGGAATAACAGAAGAAAGCGAAACTAATGTTATGGAAGAAAAATTATCAAAACTTGAGAATGTAGAATTAGAAATAAAAATAGGATTATCAGAAAAAGCAGTTGCTGAATCTAACTGGAATTCTGAAGAAACATTTAAAGTAAAATTTAATTTTGTAGAGACATTAGCTTAAATAAAAAAATAATAAAGATCGATTCTAAGGTATAAAACTTAGAATCGATTTTTAAAATGTAAACTCGAATATTTTTGAATTTAGGTCTAATAATAATAGTGCACAAAATTAATCAAGAAAATTAAATTTTTAGTGAAAAAAATCAATTCTGCATAGAACTAAAAAACAGAAATTCAAATAAAAATTTGCAATATAGGTCAAGTGAAAAAGTAAATGAATTTGCAATATAAGCAAAAAAATTTTAGAAAATATTTACATAAATGTAAAAACTGTGGTATAATTAAAATGTTAAAATATGAGTTATAGGTAAACTTTCAAAACCTAAATAATTAAGGAGAAAAAAATAAATTAATAAAGCTTTATTAATTTATCGAAATATAAATGAAGGCAATAGAAATTAGAAATAAATACTTAAATTTTTTTAAAAATCATAATCATAAAATAATACCAAGTGCACCATTAATACCAGAGAATGATCCATCTGTATTATTTACAACTGCTGGAATGCAACCATTAGTACCATACCTTTTAGGACAAAAACACCCAGAAGGCACAAGACTTACAGATTATCAAAAGTGTTTAAGAACAAACGACATAGACGAAGTAGGAGATAATAGACATCTTACATACTTTGAAATGCTTGGAAATTGGTCATTAGGAGATTATTTTAAAGAAGAGTCAATAGCAATGAGTTATGAATTTCTAACAAAAGAATTAGGAATTCCAAGTGAAAAGATATCAGTAACTTGCTTTAAAGGTGATGAAGATT
Source organism: uncultured Clostridia bacterium (assembly GCA_947623725.1). Taxonomy (GTDB): domain Bacteria; phylum Bacillota; class Clostridia; order TANB77; family CAG-508; genus CAG-793. The sequence continues at coordinate 16,029 of CANQHI010000024.1, forward strand.
GCCCTAGAGATACAATAACAGCAGAATGTTGGAAAAAACAAGGAATACCAGATGAAAGAATATATTTTTATGGAAAAGATGACAACTGGTGGATTGCAGGAGAAGAAGGACCATGTGGACCAGACACAGAGATGTTTTATGACACAGGAAAAGAGCCATGCGGACCAGATTGTCAGCCATCTTGTGATTGTGGAAAATATGTTGAAATTTGGAACAATGTATTTATGGAATACCTAAAAAAAGATGGAAAATATACAAAACTTTCTCAACAAAATGTTGATACTGGTCTAGGATTAGAAAGAATGACAATGCTTTTAGAAGGAAAACAAACTCCATTTGATACAGAAATATTTAAACCAATAATGGACAAAATACAAGAATTAGCTAAAAAAGATGATATTGCAAGTAGAAGAATTATTACTGAACATCTTAGAGCAAGTATAATGATAGTTGCAGATGGTGGTAGACCAAGCAACATAGATAGAGGTTATATTTTAAGAAGACTTATTCGTAGAATGACAAGACAGATGAATAAAATAGAAGTTGACTTAAAAGAATTACCTAATTTAATAGCATTAAATATAGAAACTTTAAAAGAATTATATCCAGAATTACTTGATAAAAAAGACATTATAACAGAAGTTATAGTTACAGAAAAAGATAAATTTGAAAAAACTTTAGTTCGTGGAGAAAGAGAGTTTAGTAAAGTTGTAGAAAAAATTAAATCACAAGGAAAAGACACAATTGATAGTGAAAACATATTTAAACTTTATGAAACTTATGGATTTCCACCAGAAGTTAGCAAAGATTTAGCAGAAGAAAATGGACTTAAAGTAAATATGGAAGAAGTAGACAAGCTATTTAAAGAACATCAAGAAAAATCAAGACAAGGAAGTATGCAAAAATTTAAGGGTGGTTTAGCAGGAACAGGCGAAATGGAAATAAAATATCATACAGCAACACATCTATTAAATGCAGCTTTAAAGCAAGTTATAAATAAAGACGTACATCAAAAAGGCTCAAATATTACAGCAGAAAGAATGAGATTTGATTTTAGCTGTGATCACAAAATGACAGAAGAAGAAAAGAAACAAGCAGAAGATTTAGTAAATAAATGGATTAAAGATGATATAAATGTTACAGTAGAAACTATGAAAAAAGAAGATGCAATAAAATCAGGAGCAGAATGTATGTTTATAGAAAAATATCCAGATGATGTTACAGTTTATTCAATAGGTGATGTATCAAAAGAATTATGCGGTGGACCACATGTAAAACATACAGGAGAACTTGGACATTTTAAAATAATAAAAGAAGAAGCAAGTTCAAGTGGGGTAAGAAGAATAAAAGCAATATTAGAGTAAAATTTAGGAGGAAAAATGAAAGAAAAAAAATTCAATAAAGTATTAACTATTATATTAGTAATTGTTGTAATAGCAATCTTTGTAATTATAGGATTTTGGGGATATGATTTATATCAAAGATATTATATAAATACATCAGCGAATGAATATTTAGAGCAAGAATTTAGCACTAATAGAATAAAAGTTCCAAGAAATACTACAGGTGAAGAAGAATTGCAGAATGTATCATTAAATATAGATGTTAATGAAATTGAAAGCAATAATTCTACAACAAGTAATAGAGTAGCAAAACAAACTTATAAGGGTTATGCAGTTTTAGGAAGAATTGAAATTCCAAAAACTAAAGTTAATTATCCAGTATTAGATAGAACATCAGATGCATCAATGAAAGTATCAGTTGGTGTATTATATGGCGTAGGATTAAATGAAATTGGAAATACAGTTATTGCTGGACATAATTACAGAAACGGAACATTTTTCTCAAATAATAAAAATTTACAAAATGGAGATCTAATATATATTACAGATCTTACAGGAAGAAGAATAAAGTATACAATATACAATGTATATGAAACATCATCAAGTGATTTTGAATACGCAACAAGGGATACAGCAGGCAAGAGAGAAATATCATTAACTACTTGTACAGCTGATGTAAATGCAAGATTAGTAATATGGGCAAGAGAAGATTAGAAATCTATAACTTACTTGACAAAATCAAGATGCACATGTTATAGTAAAATAAATTAGTACTTTAGTAAACCGAATGGCTGAAGTCGAAATTAGTAATACCTCGGGTGACTTAAGAATCCGAGGTTATTTTAATATAAATTGGAGATTAATAAAATGAGTGAAAAAATATATACAATTGAAGAAATAAAAGAAATGATAACTGATATTCTAAAAAAGTATGGAGTTGAAAAAGCATATATATTTGGCTCATATGCAAGAGGTGAGGCTAATAAAAAGTCTGATGTTGATATTATGATAAAAAAGGGAAACTTAAAAACACTTTTACAATTATCTGCACTTGCATATGAAATAGAGCAAATATTAAAAAAACAAGTTGATATTGTTATAGAAGAAACATATACAGATGATATACAGTATGACAGCGAAACAATAAAATTTGCAAAAAATATATTTTATAATGAGGTAAAGAAAGAGAGATTAAATATTTATGAGTAATTTAAATAGAAATTTAACAGTATTACTACATATGAAAGAATATTGTGAACAAATTGATAAAGCTTTTGAAAAATTTATTGCTAAAGGAATAAAAAAAATAATAAAATAAAAAATACTAAAAAAAACATACAAAATATTTATATTTGTATGTTTTTTTACTTGGTTGGGCTGGCTAGATTCGAACTAGCGCATGCATGAGTCAAAGTCTTATCTTTCATCTAACTTTTAACATTTTTTGTTAATAAGTATTATCTCTTGAAGTGGCTATTTTTC
>CANQHI010000025.1 GCA_947623725.1 uncultured Clostridia bacterium
AAAAATTAGAGCTATGTTTCCATAGCTCCTTTAAACTCTTGGTTATTTGGCAGGTGTGCCAAATCCTGCATCTCTTTTGACCTATTAGGTGTGTGGATGGCACTATTGTCCACTTCAAATAACCTATTTATATTGTACTTTTATTATACAACTTTTATTCATTTTTGTCTAGTCTTTTTTCGCCTTATTTTTCCAAATAATCTTCCCGTCTATTTCTTATAGTTTGATTCCAAGTCCTTTTATTTAGTTTCATTAATGTTATTATTGAATTTTTATTATGATCGTCATCTTGTCCTAATGCTAGTTTTATAACAACTCTGCCATTCTTTTCTATATCATCAATTTCTTTTAAATATATCATTGTATCTTCGTGTCTATTGTCTTCTACTATATAATCTGGATTTTCAATTATACTTTTTATATATGGTTTTAATTGCTTATATTCCTCTTCATGGAATAATAGTATGTGTTCATACAGTCGTTCATCTGTTAAAACAACTTCTTCAGTTATTAACTTATCTTTGTATATGCCTAATTTTTCTTTATCTAAATTTGTTATATATTGCAATTTATTACCTTCTTTCGTTTTGAACTGTCGAGGATTTCTTGACAGTTCAAATTTTTGTTAATCCATCGTCTGTTTGATATATTATAATATCTCCATCTGCATTATCCATAATAAATCACTCCTTTCTATATTACGAACGTTTGTGTTGTATTGTATCATATATATAAATTAAATTCAATCATTAAAAAAAAATTAGTTATAATTTTCAATATTTTTTTGTAACTAAAAAAGAAGTGTATTTATTTTTTGATACACTTCTTTAAAACCGTTAAATTTAAGCATTTTTTCCATGGCAATTTTTATATTTCAAGCCCGAACCACATGGACATGGATCATTTCTTCCAACTTTAGGTTCCTCATTAACTACAGTCTTGCTCATATCACCTTTTTTAGCTGGTTTTCCATCAACTAATTCAATAGCATCTTTTTCTTGTAATTTAGCATCTGTAATTTTTGCTGTTTCTTTTCTAGATTGACCTTCATCTCTCTTTGTAACATGCATTAGAAGTCTTACTACATCAAATTTAATATCTAGAATCATTTGATCAAACATTACAGAACCTTCTTCTCTGTATACAACGATTGGATCTTTTTGACCATATGCACGAAGTCCAACACCACGTTTTAATTCGTCCATATTGTCAATATGTTCCATCCATTTTTGATCAACTATCTTAAGCAATACAACTCTTTCAAGTTCTCTTAATGAATCTCCAAATCTTTCACTCTTATCTTCATATATAGCAAGTGCTTTTTCTTGAAGTTCATCTAATACATCAACTTCAGTGTATTTATCTTTCTTTAATGTATCTAATGAAGTTATTCCAAATATATTTGAAACTTCTTGCATTAATCCTTCTGTATCGCTTGAATCTGCATTTATATAAACAGGAACTATTTCTTCTGCAACTGATTTTATCATTGCAACTATGCTATCTTTAAGATTTTCTCCATCTAGAACTTCTCTTCTTTGAGCATAAATGGTTTCTCTTTGTCTATTCATAACATCATCATATTGCAAAACATTCTTTCTGATACTAAAGTTTCTTCCTTCAACTTTCTTTTGAGCATTTTCAACTGCTTTAGAAATCATTTTTACTTGAATTGGCATATCTTCAGAAACACCAAGAGAATTATATAATTTAGTGATTGTATTTCCACCAAATATTTTCATTAAATCATCATCTAATGAAATATAAAATCTTGATTCACCTATATCTCCTTGACGACCAGAACGACCTCTTAATTGGTTATCAATACGTCTTGATTCATGTCTTTCTGTACCAATTATCTTTAATCCACCCGCATCAATTACTTTTTGTTTTTCGTCTTCTATTCCCTTTTCATACTTTTTAACTAATTTTCTAAATTCTTCTCTTCTTGCAATTATATCTTTATCATCTGTTTCATTGAATGCAGTTGCCTCTTCTATTTCTTCATAAGTATATTTATTTCTCATTTCTTGTTTTGCTAAATATTCACTGTTACCACCTAAAACAATATCGGTACCACGACCAGCCATGTTTGTTGCTATTGTAACTGCTTTATATTTTCCAGCTTGAGCAATAATTTCAGCTTCTTTTTCATGGAACTTAGCATTTAATACTTGATGAGGAATTTTTTCTTTATTAAGCATTTTACTTAATTTTTCTGATTTATCAATTGATACTGTACCAACTAATACTGGTTGGCCTTTTTTGTAACTTTCTTTTATATCTTCTATTACTGCTCTAAATTTACCATCTTCATTTTTGTAAATAATATCTGGGTGGTCAGCTCTTATCATTGGCTTGTTTGTAGGAATTTCAATAACATCTAATCTATAGATTTCTTGGAATTCTTCTTCCTCTGTCATAGCTGTACCAGTCATTCCTGATAATTTATCATACATTCTAAAATAATTTTGGAATGTGATATTGGCTAATGTTTTTGATTCATCTGCTACTTTAACATGCTCTTTTGCTTCTATTGCTTGATGAAGTCCATTATTATATCTTCTTCCATACATAATACGACCTGTAAATTCATCTACAATTAGAACTTCTCCATCTTTTACTATGTAGTCAACGTCTTTTTTCATTATTCCATGAGCACGTAATGCTTGGTTAACTGCATGAACTAGTTCTGAATTTTCTATATCATTGAAATTATCTAAACCGAATTCTTTTTCAGCTTTTGCTATACCTTTTTGTGTAAGTGATGCTGATTTTGCTTTTAAATCAATAATGTAGTCATATTTTTCATTATCTTCTTCTTGGTTTAAATCTTTTACATCTTCTTCTATTAATGTTTTAGCTTCAAGTTTTGCTACAAATCTATCTGCTTTTTTATAAATATCAGATGCTTGATTTGCACGACCTGAAATGATAAGTGGTGTTCTTGCTTCATCAATTAAAATACTATCAATTTCATCGACGATTGCATAATTAAGTTCTCTTTGAACTAATTGGTTTTTGTATACAACCATATTATCTCTTAAATAATCGAAACCAAATTCATTATTTGTTCCATAAGTAATATCGCAATTGTATGCCTTTTGCTTTTCATCTGGCTTCATTCCATTGATAACAAGTCCAACTGTCAGACCTAAAAATGTATAAACTTTTCCCATCCATTCACTATCTCTTTTTGCTAAGTAATCATTAACTGTTATAATGTGTACGCCTTTTTCAGTCAATGCATTTAAGTAAGCTGGAAGTGTTGCAACTAATGTTTTTCCTTCACCAGTTTTCATTTCTGCAATTCTTCCTTGATGAAGTATAATTCCACCTATTAATTGAACATCAAAATGTCTAAGTCCAACTACTCTTTTCGATGCTTCTCTAACAACTGCAAATGCTTCTGGAAGTATGTCATCTAGTGTTTTTCCTTTTTTTAATTGCTCCTTAAAATAATCTGTTTTAGCTTTTAATTCTTCATCTGATAATTTTTGAATTTCAGGTTCTAACGCATTAATTTTACTAACTAAAGGCATTACTCTTTTTACTTCTTTTTGACTGTATGACTTAAATAATTTCATTTAATTTCCTCTTTTCTGTGTTATTTTAAATTGTTTATATTTATACTAAAATTTATGTTTTTGTAAAATTTTTGTATAATTAAAAATATACTTCTTTACTATATCATCTTTTTAGCATTATTGCAATCTTTTTTTTATATTTTTTTAATTTACTTTTATACTTAACATTTAATTTATAAAATTATATATAATTTTTCACCTAACATCATTTTAAGTATCAATATAGTGAAAAAATATTATAATTTTGCAGTGGTGCGTAGCGCTCAAGCGAAGCGCGAATGGAGCGAAAGTGATGAAATCACTTTCTAGCGACAACAAACCACAAAGAATTATAATATTTTTTCATTATTAAACTATTAATACATAAATTATTTTAAAATATTTTTCAAAGCTACATCAATTTCAATTTTAGCAAACGGATTGCAATTAAAATAAACATTCTTATCATTAAGCTTATCGTTTACATCTAGTTGATTAACTTTTTCTTTAGTAAGAATTAAGGCAATATTTCCACTATCATATTTATTAGTATCATTTATAAAATCATCTATTGATTTATTTTTATGAATATCAAGACCAATGCATTCTTGGTTGCAATAATCATTTATTGTATCAGTAAGAGATGATAATTCTTCTGAATCAGTGTAGAGCTCAATATTTAATAATGATACATATCTTACTTTTATTTTTAACTCATCTTTTAAATAAAAAAATTTAGTTTTATCATCTATTACTATAATATCATCTGCTTTATAGTTTATAAATTCTCTTGGAGTCATATAATTTCTTATCTGAGGTGCCTTACTATTTAAACTAAAAATTTTCACTATTGCAGAATTTAATGTAAACATTGTATCTTGAACATTTATACATAAAGCGATATTTTGGGAAATAGCTTGCATGCAAAGTATAATGGTAATATATGGATTGCCATTTGTTACAACTAGAGATGTTTTATCTAAAAAAGCAGACTTAAACTCTCTAAATCTATTTAATATATCTAAAGCTTTATTAAAACTAAATTTAAAGTCAGAGTCATCTATTTTACTTGCTTCTTCAAGTTGTTCTTTATTAACTTTAAAAGCTTGTATTATATCATTTAGATTCATGTTACTATTTCCCTCCTTTTCTCTATTATTTTAATATATCACAAATTAAATTTCATGCTCTTCTTCATCAACTGATAAATCTTCAGATTGTCCTGCTGGTGTGATATTTTTTAAACAATTTCTTCTTTTATTTTCATCAACAGTATCTTTCATTCCAATTTTTTTCTTTAAATTTTTAACAAAATTATCTGTATGTAGGCATTTATTAATACCATCTACATGCATTCTTTTCATTTCAGTTATAAAACTCCAATTAAAGTAATTCTCACCTATTCTGTTAGTTTCAAGTAGATTTTTCAAAACTGCTTCATATAAAGATATATCACTTTTTGCAGTAAGTTGTTCTTTAATTTTTTCTGATAAAATATATAAAGCATGTTCTCCTGATTTATTTTCAATTGAATTTGATGAAGTTTTATAAACTTCTTCTACAACAACATTATCTCCTAGATTTACAATATATGTTCCAGAAGCTATCATGTGTTCATAATTAGGCTTTATTTCTTTGAAAAGTGAAAATAAATTTCCTAATGTTGATATTCTAGCTCTTGTAGTATTATTATTTCCATAATATATACTATTTATTGCATTTCCTTCTGAATTTTTATTTGTCTTTGATTTTCTATTATTTATCTTTTCATCTTTTTCGCTTATTGCATCATCTAAGTACTTAAGTAATTCATTTGATCTCATCTCAGCAATTTGGTCTGTTTCCCCTTCTTTAGTCTTATATACACTTGCTAATAAATTGATCCTTTGACTATTGTTAAGCTCTGGTAAAATATTCTCAAGTCTACGATATTTAGTTCCAGTTTCTTTAGTATCTCTAAATAAGTATTCTTCATCTTCTGATTTTAAACTACCCTCTTTTATTAATTTAATAAGTAAACTGTCTTTTATATAATTTGCATCTAAATTCTTAAATTCAAGTAATCCCATTTTATATAATTCAATTATATCTTCTTCTCTTGCATTATTTTCACCAAGAGCTTTAAATAATTTTGCTTGTAAATCACTCGAAATAACTGTATCGCTTTCTTTGTCTCCTACCCCTACAATTTGTAAATATGCTTTACTATATTTAATAAATTGATCTCTTATTTCTTTTTTCTTTATCATTGCGAATCTTTTAGTATAATTTACAAATTCTGATTCGTTAAAAATATTACTTATATCAATGCCTTCTGAATATCCTTTAATATCATTTAAAGTAATTTTACCGCTCATATATAAATCAAAAACTTCTTTATTTGATAATATTCCATCTTGATTTAATTTTATTAAATCACCAACTTTATTTTCTATATCTAAACTTTGCACGCAATATTTTTTATCTTCGCTTCTTATTAAATCTTTTTCATATATTTCTGTTACAATATTTTTATCAAATTCACTTACTGTCTTTATTGAAATAAGACCATCTACATATAGTTTTTCTAGTACTTCTGGTTCAAAAGCTAATAATTCTAATTCATTTAATAAATTATTTTCCATTTTTGAATCATTAATATAATCATAGTAATTATACAATTTTCTTTGCAATTCATATTCTTTTAAAGCATCTTTATTACCGTCATTTATTTCTATAAAATTGCTAACTAATTTACTTATATTAAATAATTCTTTTATTTTATCTCTTCCAAATAAACTTTCTATTTTTTCAATATCGTTATTTTCTATAATTTTTTCTTTTATAAAATCATCACTAATGTCACCATTTTTTAATAATGTTGTTAAATTACTTAAAGCATTACTTTTATATCTTCCATTACTCAAATATTGATTCATTGATGCTTCTAAATAATATTTTTTCAAATCTGTATCTAATAAATCATATATTGACTTATCTGATAAAGAAATCGAAAATAATATTTCTGGTGAATTTATTTTACTAAAATAAGTATTGAAATCATTACTATTTTCATCATATTCTATATTTATTGATTTGTTTTTTTGATTAATTTTATCTATTAATGCTCTAAGTACATAAATTCTAGTATCTGCATTATTATTTTTCTCAAATTCAATCATTTCTTTATAACTAATACATTTAGCTTTATATAAAGTATAATAATATTTGCATTTTTTATTCAAATCAAGATTATTTGCAAGTGCTAAAGCTGCATCTTTAGATAATAAAGAAACATAATCCATATCAAAGTATTTACTTTCATTTGTAACAATTATACTTGTTATGTAATTATCAAAAATTTCTTTACAATCTTTCTTAAATAAATCCTTTGAAAATGTAGCTACTTCTTGTTGATCATTTTGATTTTTTGTATAAATTAACATCTTTATATCTTTTGTGTCTGTATAATCTTGAACAGCATCTAACATTTCTTTTATTTTTTTCAAAAAGTTTATATCAATTAAACATTTTTTGTCATTATCTTGAATATTAAATTTAGTAATAACTTCTAAATTATATAAATATTCATACGCAGCAAATATATACAATTTATCTTCATTTAATCCTTCTTTTATTTCAGGAATGCTTAAATACTTTAATAATTCATTTCTCATTCTAGTATTAAAATCAACTCTATCTGTGATATTCTTGTCAATTTCAGCTAACCTATTAATTTCTTTTCTTTCACCAGTTAAATCATAAACTACATTTCCTAAAACTGTTGATTTTATTACTTCTGGTATATTAGTGTTTCTTTCATCTTCTTTAAATAATTCATCTAAGAAATCTATATCGATTATCCTAACCATATCTGGAAAATATTTTTCTAATTTTAATTTTTGTACATTAAATCTCTTTCCATATATGTAATTAGAAGGTGAAATTGCAACAATATTAAATCTCTTCTTAGGATTGCTCTCTACGTCAAATAGGACTACATCAGAATCTTTAGATATATATTTTTTTGCTAAAGCTAGATATTGATTATGTATCTTTTTAATTATTTCCTTTACATATATATCCTTTGTTTCTTTACAATAAGTATCAAACATATATACACCGAAAAGGGCAAATTTTTCTATATTTATTACATCTAAGTTTTTATTAATAAATTCTAATATAGGAGTGTTATCATCGCCTCTAAAAATCAATTTTTTACCTGGATCTAATAATGATAATTCTATCAATTGCTTTGTATAAACTGTTTGTATAAAATCATTAGAATTCAAGAATTCCATAATTTCTTTTCCTTGTTTTTTATTCATTTAAAACTCCTTTTATTTTTATAAAAATCAAACACTTATATTATACCACAATATTATGTAAATTTCAAGTAAAGAAATCTAATACTACCCCATAGAAAAAAATACTCTGGTTAAGTTTACCCAGAGTATTTTTATAAATTCGCCCTTATATATCGTTAGAACGATTTTATTAATTATTTTTATACAATATTTTGAATAAATTTATCCTTAATTTATATTATAAATTCCAGACTCCTCTGACGTTTCAACAATTTGGACATCAGATATTAGAGTAACTACAGGGCGCACACAATAACCGCTGTTGCTAAAGTTGAGGATGCTCACATTTCCACCAAAGTAGACACCCACTAAGCAGTCAGAGTAAGCAGCGGAAGGCGAGACCAACCAATAGCCGTTACAGTTATCGATACTAGTTGTTTGTGGAAAAAATGTTTTGTATTCTGCTAATTTACTTACATTTGGTGTTGTGTCTTGATTACCAGTTACATACAACCAATCTTTTGATGTCCCATTATATTTAACGTTGTATCCAGTTCCACTTGTTTGTTGGTCAGCTTCAAGTGCCACAAATCCATTTTCGTTTCCTTCTATTGCTTTCTCCCATGCTGCACACCACATCTCTAACGTTGGTCCTCCTATTACAAAATCGATATATTGTTGTTTATCTGCACTTGCTGCTTCTTTTATTCCTTTCCATTTATCTTTATTTAGCAAGTGTGATACTGCTATTGAATTAATATTATTGTTATGGCTAGCTAAGTCATATCCAGTATGCATTACCAAACTTAAAAAATTCTCTGGAGTTGATGGTAAATTCAAAAATGTCTTAGGTGTACTCCAATTTACACTATATTTATAGCTATTAGAATATTGTTGGAATTCATTATCTTTTAATGATCCATTTTCTCCTATTACACCCCATTCTGTTAATTTGCTTACCGGTACATAGTCTGCTGCTATTAAAAATATTCTTCCATTCCTTGCATAGAATATTTCCCAATCATTTGTTGTATCCTCATCACCATCTACATCTAATCCTATATCTACATATTTTCCTTGAAACTCTTTTATATTTTCTTCTGTTACCTCAACTGGATCAGGCTTTTTTGGTGGGGCTGATGGAGTTTTTCCATCTACAATTTTATCTATCTCTTTTTCTACTTCTCCTAATTTTTCTGCCTCATCTGCTTCTGATTCTTTATATTTTTCTCCTGCATATTTTGCCCTTTGAAACAATCCATTCTGTCCTAATGCTGTTGTTAGTGTTACTCCCGCTAATATTAGCAATATTATAATTGTTATTACTAGTGCTATTAATGTTATTCCTTTTTCTTTGTAATTTACTTTTCTCATTTTTTGAGTTTCTCCCTTCGTTTCTTATTATTTACTTTTTTCCTTATATTTATTAATAAATTAATTTTATTATTTATACGATATTAAGTCAATACTCAATATTGTTTTATTTCTATATCTTTTATTAAGCAAAAAGATTAATAAAAAAGTATAAAATTTTGCAATTCACTTATTTCAATGACTTTTCAAAATTCTATACTTTATTTTTTTACGATTTTGTAATAATTTTTATCTTTATTTTTTTCTTATAATTGACTATATTATGCTATATTTTATACATGCTTATTTTTTATTAATCTTTTTGATTAATAATATTTTTACCTCTTTTTAGTTTGCTTTTTCATATCAAAATTTTTATCATCTTCAATCAGTTACATTCAAATTTGTTCTCTTTTCCTTTATCATGCTGAATTATTTTCTATATTATCTATTAGTATGACTTGAGTTATATTTATTATAATATAAAATTAAAAATTTCCAATAATAAATGTCTTTATACAAACATATTATATTTTTTGAATAATATACAAGCTATTTTAATAAATTAATATAGAAAGTGAGGAAAATATGCTTAAATTAAAAATAAATGGAAATAAAGTCTTAAGATCAACATTAGTAATATCTGTAATTTTAGTTGTAATTCTAATTATCTATACAGTATATTCAATTATAAATAATGCCAAAAATGAAGGAATAAATGAAAATAATGAAATATCAGTTACTGAAATTGCAAGTAATGAATACACAAATTTTTTAAAAAATTGTCATGAAAATATAGATGATTATATTAATATGAATGTAAAAATAACTGGATACATTTATAGACTTCCTACTTTCGATGATAATCAATTTGTTTTAGCAAGAACAATGATCTTAGATTCAAATAATACTGCTGTTGTAGTTGGAATTTTATCACAATGTGAATCTGCAAGTAATTATAAAGATGGTGAATGGGTAACTATTACTGGCACAATCACTGAAGGTTATTACAATGGTACAATGCCAGTAGTAAATATAACTGATATTTTTAAATGTGATACTCCTGAAGATGAATATGTATATCCACCTTCTACTAATCAAGTTATATAAAATTTAATCCTCTCTATCAAAAATACTTCTTAATACTCCTTTATCTATTAAAGGAGTATATATTTCTTTCAAAACTATTAATAAAATTGGTCCTACTATTAATCCAAAAAATCCTAATATTTTATAACCCGTATACATTGAAGCCAAAGTAAAAACAGGGTGTATTCCAATATGTTTACTTACTAATTTAGGTTCTAAAATATTTCTTACAATCCCCATAATAGCCCATAAAATTATAATTGCTATTCCAAGTTTTATATTTCCATTAATAGTTGTAAATATTGCCCAAGGTGCCATAACGGCTCCTGAACCTAATATTGGTAAAGCATCAACAAAAGCTATTCCAAGACTAATTAAAAGAGGAAATCCTACATCTAATCCAATTATTTTATATATAGTTAGACCTACTAAAGATATAATAAATGATATAAATACAAGAGTAATCTCTGCTCTCAAATAATTTCCTAATTTATTTGTAATAGTTTTTACATACTTAAAAATCTTTTTTGTCCAAACATCAGGTAAATGATGTTCCATCTGATCAATCATATAAATCTTGTCCGTACACATAAAATATAATGAAATAATAACAAAAAAGATGGACATTATTAAATTAGGAATTTTTAAAATCCAATCTCTAATATTAATTAATAAATTAACTACCCAATTAGTAATATTTAATGTTATTTCACTTTGAGTATTTTGAAAAGCCACAACAAAATCCTGTGGAAGCTTCTCAATTAATGTACTATTATTAGTTATTTTTTGAATCAAATTTTGAATTTTTTCTATATATATACTTGAATTAGAAAGTAAATTATTAGCTTCATTAAATAAAGTTACCACTCCCCAACCAATTAAACCAACTAAAATTGCTATAGAAACAAATAAAACGATAATTGAACTTAAGCGTCTTGTCCACTTAAATTTTTTCATAAGAAATTTGATTATAGGTTCAAATAAAAGTGCTAACACGAAAGAAATTAAAAATGGTATATAAAAAACAGATAACTTAAATATTACAACTAGAAGTAGTAATGTAAGCGCAAGACTGATTATACGCTTTATTACTTTACTCCAATAATTCATATCTGTAACCATTATATTCTCCTTTAGTGTTAGCTATTTATATTTTATGTAGAAAATATCTTTTTATTCATTAATATATAAAAAATAAATTATAATAAATTTGCAGTATCGCGTAGCGCTCAAGCGAAGCGCGAATGGAGCGAAATTTGCTTGCAAATTTCTAGCGACAACAAGATACAAAAATTTATTATAATTTATTTTTTTAATTATTTTTATTATTAATTATTTTATTCCTATTTATTAATATTTTCTAATATAAATATCTTTTTGTGTATATTTGTCTGGATTTAGTCCAACTTTTCCATTCATATACATTGAAAGAAGAAAAGTCACAATAATTAAAATTAATCCTACAATTAAAGTTGCATAATCAACTGTGCACATAGTTAAAATAATTGAACCAATAGTAGTTATAAGTATTTTAAAAGCGTTATCTGAAATAGCTTTAGCAGAATAAATACAAATTAAAATTTTATTATCTGTAAAACTATTCAAGTATTTTTTAGTAAGTATTTGCGAAATTCCATCCATAGTTCCCATGAGCAATATGAAAATTATAATCATAAATATTTTTGACCAAAATGGAATTTTTAGTATTGCAATTATTCCACATAAAATTAAAGAAAACGAAAATATTGCTATAATATTCGTAATTGATTTATTCTTAAATCTTTTATTAAAATTTAATGCCCTTTGTGAAAAAATTGCTTTTGAAATTTCATATGATGCAAAAATGAAACCAATTTGAATTGATGATGCTCCTATATATTGTAATAATGATAACTGATATGTTGAAATTAAAGCTATTATTCCCCAAATTGTACCACTTGCAAGAAGAAGAGCTCTTAGCCTTTTTGAGTTGACGGTAAACTTGTATCCTTTTTTTAAATCATTTATATAATCTTTAAGCTTTACTTTTTCTTTTTTATTTTGCTCAATATCTCCAAAATTAAATGATAATAATGTAGCAATTATTGTGCATATTAAACATAAAAATATTGGAATATAATGATTTACATTATAAAGTATACCTGATAAAACAGTAGAAATTGAAGCTAACAAATAATATCTTGAATATCCACTTTTATCTATTTTTGTAAATATCTCACCTGATTTTTCTGTATCAGGAATTGACAAACTTAAAAGATTTGATTCCGCTAAATTTTTAAATGCAAAAGCTATTGCAGAAATAGTTTGATGAATTAATAATCCACCAAAAGATTTTAATAATAGTATAGCTATAATTGAAAATATATTTATAATATTTCCAAGAACTAGAGTATTTCTTCTTCCTATCTTACTTACAATTATACTAGTTGGAAATTGCATAAGCATTGTAAACAATGCAAAAAATGAAGATGAAAGCATAATACCGTGCTGATGTTATGCCTTTTACTTCACTTAAAAACATTACTTTTATTCCATAAAAGAATAATAAATCGTATCCAAACATTAAATATAAAGGATATAATTTCATATTATTCTTTGAAATTTCTCTTTTTTCATCTTCTGTTAATTTCATAAACTTTCTCCTCTAGCTATATATATCATAATTTTATAGAATTTTGCAAATATATAATTATTGATTTTCTTCTGGATATGGTGAGTTAAAATAACTTCTCATATAATTAGTTTCTGGAATCACATTATAATTATCATATCTTGCATTCAAATTATAATTTGTAGGAATCATTCTTGGATTATAATTTTGATATGGTCTTGGTCTTGGTGGTCTAGGTCTATTATTTCCATTTCCAAATAATTTATTTAATAAAAGTATTCTAATTAAATCTCTAAGAGTTGGATTTTTAGTGTTTCTATATCTTGTTGCTACTTCTACTGTCTTTTCATTTTTATTATCAACATTTGTTGATACATTTATATTGCTGTTAATATTCGTAGCAGAAGCTATTTTATTTCCTTCATTTTTACTGCTATTATTAGATTTTGAGATTATATTATTATTTGTTTTTGAAATTATATTATTATTTGAATTTCGTAAAATAGTATTAGTGTTTGATACACTTATGTTAGTATTTTTAGTTGCATTATTGTTAGTAACTACGTTAGAATTTTTATCAGTAACACTTTCCGAATTTACCTTTTTACTTTCATTGTTTTCGAACTCATCATAAATCTCTAAAGTTAATAAATCTATGACTCCATTATTGACCTTTTTTATTTTTCTTTCATTTACAATTCTATCAATAATTGGCATAACCTTTTTATAAACTTCTGGATACATTTCCATAAAATCTTCTTCAAGTTCAATATCATTTTCATAATATTGAATATTATTTTCTTCCATAAAATTATTTGCATCAAAACTATGAATATTGTCATAATTTATTGTTCCAAAAGAATTATAGTTTTCATTATTATAATTATATGGTTGCATTACTCTTCTATCAAAATTTTGAACTACTGTATCTTCATAATAATTACTTGGCATTGCATTTACAAATCTTGCACTATAAGGATCTTCGTATGTAGGTCTAAAATTCTGTGGAACATAATATTCATTATTATCTATTTCTCTTGAAAAATTATTCTCATACATAATATTTACCTCCTGCATAATATTATGCATGAATTATTACTTTTGCTACATTATTTTATTTCTACTACAAAATTATTATTCAAATAGTCCCTTATCTTGAATTATTTTAAGAGCTTTATTTGCTGATTCTTCTGCAGAATTACAATCAGTTAAATCTAATTCTGCTGTTACAATTGAATGTTTATTAAAATTAGATTTCTCATGAAGTAAATCTCTCTGCTCAATTGCTTTTTTTATCTCATCTTTAGAATATTTACCATTATATTGTTTGTATCTTCTTTCTACTCTTTTTTCGATAGAGGCAGTAATAAATAAATGTAAATCTACGTTTGGATACATACTTAATACATCTCTACCCGAAAATATTACATTAAACTTTTCTTTATACATATCAATAATATTTTTTGCAAATGAAAATAATGCTGTATTATCCGATTTACTTGCCATTTGAGATACTCCTAGAGAATTCTCAAAACTTTCAATTTCTTCATCTCTTATTTTTTTACCATCTATATAAATGTGAGTAATATTTTCTTCAATCTTAAAATCAACCTTTAGTTGATTCATAAGTTCAAATGGATTTAATTTTGTTTTGCTTAAGTCTATTTTATTTTTTGCTATTGCTAAAACAATTCCTCTATAGATATATCCTGCATCAAGATAAATACAATTAGGAATTAATTTTATAAGTTCCTTACACATAGAAGTTTTTCCAGATGAAACTTGCCCTTCAACACCAATTACCTTGTTTTCAATAATCATTTTGTATTTCTTTTTTCTCCTTAAAAATTTACTTTATCATTATATAACATATTTAATTTAAAAACAATGTATAAAATGATTTTAACAAAAATGATTTATATTTTTTGAAAAGTTGTATTAATTATACTAAATTTTTCATCAAAAAACTGATAGAATTCTATCAATCTTCGAATCTTTCTACCAGTTTTCATTTTCACATCTTTTATTAAGTTTTTTAATTAATAACATTTTTATATAATGTCAGTATTTATATTAATTATTTTATGTCCCATGTTCCATCATCTCTACTTGCATATTGAATACTAGAACCTAGAGAGACCACCGGGCACAAGTCATAAAAATCACTATACCTGTATTTGTCCGAGCCAAATAATGCACCTCCCCCGATTACTCCATTTTCAAATTTATGAAGTCCGGAACTCCGCATCGGATAATTTACAACGAGAATAACGCGAAGCAAACCAGAAGCGACATTCCGCACCTTTAATAAAACTATAGAAAAAATTACCATCATCAAAATCAAATGGAGTTAATTCCGCCTCATAATAAGTCATTCTTACTTCTATATTATTGCTTGCTTTTGTTCTCGAATTTATGGAATCACTACTTTTTTCTATCAATGGTATCTCTATTTCTCCTACTTTTGTTCCGTCGTCATTTTTTCCTATTCCTACTGTATTTACTTCACCATCATCTATTCCTAATATATTTTCATATTTTGCTAAGTTTGGATACCATGCTTCATCTCCTGAATACATTCGCGTATATCCATATTGTATATCATTTTCATAATCATTATAATACCCCCTCATCTCAATCCCATATTCACTCATCTTTGATTCTATATCTTCTATGTCTATACTTCTCGCTTCTACTCCTAATTTAATGTTTGAATATAGTGTTTTACACATTTCATCTAGTAAATATACTCCATTATTATATCCTGTTGCTCCTTTTAGAGAAACTTCTCCTCCTTCTGTAGGTACTCCCATTATTTCTACCGAATCTGCATTCTTACTTAATACTTTCCATGTAAGGTTTTGTTGTGTTATTGTTTGATCTGTATCATATCCACTTTTATCACTCGTCAATTTATAACTTGTTTCTGTTGTAACTGGTGTATAATGTACTACATCTCCTACTTGCATTTCTTCTGGTATTTTCCCTGTTGTTGGATTTTCCCCATCTATTATCTTATCTATCTCTTCTTCTACCTCTCCTAATTTTTCTGCCTCATCTGCTTCTGATTCTTTATATTTTTCTCCTGCATATTTTGCTCTTTCAAATAATCCATTTTGGCTCAATGCTGTTGTTAATGTTACTCCTGCTAATATTAGCAATATTATGATTGTTATTACTAGTGCTATTAATGTGATTCCTTTTTCCTTATAATTTACTTTTCTCATCTTTCGAGTTCCTCCCTTTTTATTACTTTTTGCTATATTTATTAATAAATTAATCTTATTATTTATATAGTATTTACTTAATATGTTATAGTATTTCATTCTTATATCTTTTATTAAGTAAAAAACTTAATAAAAAAGTATAAAATTTTGTAATTCATTTATTTCAATGATTTCACAAAATTCTATACTTTATTTTTTTACAATTTTGTAATAATTTTTATATTTATTTTATCCTTATAATTGACTATATTATGCTATATTTTATATATATTATTTTTTATTAAGTTTTTTAATTAATAATATTTTTTATATAAACTATTTTTGCTCTAATATATAGAAAAAATTTACACACTGAACTTTACAAGCCCATCAATTGTGTCCTTTCATCAGATTTTTGTAAAAATTTATTCATTAATTTATATTATAAATTCCAGACCCCTCTGCTGTCTCTGTAATCTCGACTCTAGGTATTAGAGAAACTACAGGGCGCACACCGAAAAAGATTGTAGCTCACACCAGAGTAGCCTAAATAACCTTCATTGTTGATATACATCAAGTTTTCATAGTAACTACCTGAAGGCGAAGCCAACCAATATCCGAAACAAGAATTCCAACCTCCACCACCAACGTGCGGAAAAAATGTCCCATAGTTTGTCACTAATGCCGTGTATTCATCACTCGTAAGTGATTCCGAACCTTTTCCATTCACGTATAAAAGTAGTTGATCTTCATTACCTTCTGATGATACATAATATCCATTTTCACTTATATGTGGAGTAGCCTCAAGCGCTACAAATCCATTTGTATCTTCCTCTACCGCTTCTCTCCATGCTGCACACCACATTTCTATTGTTGGTCCTCCGATTACAAAATCTATATTGTCTTTTTCTTTTGCTACTTCTTTTATTCCTTTCCATGAATCCTTGTTTAGTAAGTGTGATGCTGCCATTGAATTATGATTATCTTTATTTTTTTCTAAGTCGTACCCATTATGCATTACTAATTCTAAAAAATTATCTGGTTCTGTTGGTAATTCTAAAAAGCTTGTAGGTTCATCTGGCCAACAAACGTTATATTTGTATGAACTGTTACTTTCTTTAAATCCATTATTGTCTAATGTTCCACTTCTCACAACACCCCATTCTGTTAATTTGCTTACTGGTACATAGTCTGCTGCTATTAAAAATATTCTATCTTCTGTTACATAGAACAATTCCCAGTCATTTGCTGTATTACCATCATCATTTGTATCTAATCCTATATCTACATATTTTCCTTGATATTGCTTTAAATTTTCTGCTATCTCGCTACTTCCTATTCCTCCTGATGGTGGATTTTCTCCATCTATTATCTTATCTATCTCCTCTTCTACCTCTCCTAATTTTTCTGCCTCATCTGCTTCTGATTCTTTATATTTTTCTCCTGCATATT
>CANQHI010000026.1 GCA_947623725.1 uncultured Clostridia bacterium
CATTTAGAAATAATAGAAGAAAGACTAGACAGAGAATTTGATTTAGGATTAATTACAACAGCTCCATCAGTAATTTACAAAGTTTACAAAACAGATGGAACAGAAGAAAATTTATATAATCCATCAGACTTGCCACCATCTTCACAAATTAAATATATAGAAGAACCATATGTAGAAGCCAATATAATGGTTCCAAAAGACTATGTTGGAAATGTTATGGAATTGTGTCAAGGAAGACGTGGAATTTATATTGATATGCAATACCTAGATGATACAAGAGTAAATTTAAAATATGAACTTCCACTTAATGAAATAATATATGATTTCTTTGATACACTAAAATCAAAAACAAGAGGATATGCATCATTAGATTATTATGTAAAAGATTATAAACAATCAGAATTAGTTAAGCTTGATATATATGTAAATAATGAACCAGTTGATGCACTTTCTTTTATAGTTCATAAATCAAACGCATATAATAAGGGAAGAACATTAGTAGAAAGATTAAAAGAAGAAATTCCAAGACAATTATTTAGTATTCCACTTCAAGCAGTAATTGGAGGAACAATAATAGCTAGAGAAACAATATCTGCGATGCGTAAAGATGTTTTAGCAAAATGTTATGGTGGAGATATAACTAGAAAGAAAAAATTATTAGAAAAACAAAAACGTGGTAAAAAGAAAATGAGACAATTTGGAAATGTTGAAATTCCACAAGAAGCATTTTTAAATGTATTAAAAGCAGAAGATAAAACTGAAAAATAAATCAATTAGATAAAAATTTATTATTATAAAAAATAATAAATGTAGAAGAACCAAAAGAAGCATTAAAAAATGAATTTAAGTATATAAAAATAACAAGATAATTTAATGAGATATTGGAGTAAATTATAATGATTGATAAATATGAAGAAAAAAGTAGTCAAGATCAAATTGAAGGAAGAAATAGTGTAATAGAATTACTAAAATCAGGAAAAGATATTAACAAATTGTATGTGCAAAAAGGGGAAAAACATGGTTCGATTTTGCAGATACTTAATTTGGCTAGAAAAAATAAGGTTATCTTAAAAGAAGTAGAAAAAAGTAAATTAGATCAAATGTCACAAACTCATAATCATCAAGGAGTTATAGCAATAGTGCCTCCATTTGAATATTCAGAAGTAGAAGATATATTAGATTTAGCAAAACAAAGAAACGAAAAGCCTTTTATTTTAATATTAGATGGAATAGAAGATGAACATAATTTGGGCTCAATTGTAAGAACTGCAGAATGTACGGGTGTTCACGGAATAATAATACCAAAAAGAAGAACTGCATTAGTAAATAGTACAACAAATAAAACTTCTGCGGGAGCAGTACAATATATGAAAATAGCAAGAGTAAATAACTTAACAGAAACAATTAAAGAACTAAAAGAAAAAGATATATGGATTTATGGAACTGATATGGAAGGAACAAGCTTTTATAATCAAGAAAAATATGATTCTGGGGTTGCAATTGTAATTGGAAATGAAGGCTCTGGAATAAGCAGATTAGTAAAAGAGAATTGTGATGTTTTAATAAAGATTCCAATGAAGGGGAAAATAAGTTCATTAAATGCATCTGTGTCAGCAGGGATAGTAATGTATGAGATATTTAATCAAAGAAATAAGTAAATTTATAAAATTTTACGTGAAAATAATATGTATAAAACAAAAGTAAAATTTCTATTAATAATAGAAAGGAGAGGGCGATTGTTAAGAGTATTAAAATCGTAAAACAACTATGAAAAATAAAAAATTAAGATTAAAAATAATTATATCTTTGGTAGTAGTTATTATTATAGCCATAATAATAGCAATATTGTTCTTTTTTACAGATGTTTTTAGAACTAAAAAAGGTGCTTTTTTCAGATATTTAAAAATGACATCAAGCAATTTAGAAATTTTAAACACTGATGAATTTAAAGAATATAAAACATTGAAAGAAACAACGCCATATATTAGAAATGCAGAAATGATAGTTAAATCTTCGTCTAATATTGCAAATAGTAATATAATGGATAAATTAAAATTTACAATGACTAGCAAGGTCAATAATCAAAAAGAAAAAGCAAATTACAATATTAATATAAATAGTGCAAATACTAATTTAGCAACAATGTCTTTTGCAAGAGATAAAAATATTTATGGTTTTAACAGTCCATTAATCTCAAGTGCATATATAGGAATAAAAAATGAAGATTTAAGTAAAATATCTAGTGCAATAGTAGGAGATATGTATGTTCCAGATGAAATAGTGAAAATAAAAATGGATAAGTTATTAGAGGTTTCAAAAGTAGAAAAAACTCATATTGATTCATATTATGATTTGCTAAAATTAGATAGCATTGATACTGCATATAGTAAATCTGAAAATAATATAGAGATTGCAGGAAATAAGTACAATACAACTAAATATACTTTAAGTTTATCACAAAAAGAAAGTGCAGATATTCAAATAAGTTTGCTAACTAAACTAACACAAGATAGTATAATGATGGATTTTCTAACATCTAAATTTAAACTTTTAAATTTAGATGAAAAATATACAGATATAAATACTATAAATGTAGCTATGAGGGAAAAAATTGAAAATTTAAAATCACATCCAGAGCAAGCTGAAGATATTGAAATATCAGTAAGTGAGTATAGACAAAAAAATGTGCAATTGACTGTAAAAATAAATGATAATAGTATATTTATTACTCATTTAAAAGATGGAGATAATGAAACTCTAATTTTAGGAATGAATGATAAAAGTTTAGAGATAGCAAAAAGAGATGGAAATTATGTTATAAAATATTCTTATGTAAAAGATGATATTGATAAATCAATTGAAATTAATTATAAAATGGAAGGCACAATAGCTGAAAACAATATCAGCAATATAATGGATATAACATTAGTAAATGGAATTAAAACTATAACATATTCATATAAGGATAATGTAAATTTCACAAATGATATTGGGGCAATTGAAACATTTGATGAAAATACTATGGCAATTTTAAATAATTATAAATTAGAACAAATAGAACCATTTATAAAGCAATTAAAAGAAAAGATAAATCAAGTATATATTTCAAAAGGGGCATCAATAGGAATAAATTTAGATCCTATATTTGAGTATGAATAAATTTATTTTTTGTTTAATAAATATTGAAGACTATACAAGAACAGGTTAAAGAAATTGTATATAATGAAATTATTTACAAATAATAAATTTAAGAAATTAACGAAAAGTATTCAAAAATATTAGAGTTTATGCTATAATATAAAGTATAAAAGAGAGGAGTATGGCTATGCAACAATTAACCAATTTAAAAGAAATAGAAACTGCAGTTAATCAATATGGCGAAGTTGTAGTAAGGAAAAACAATAAAAATGATGTAGTTGTTATGAGTATGGAAGAATATAGTAAAAATATATTAAGGAAAGAAATAATAAAATCATTAAAAAAATCAGAACAAGAGATTGAAGATGGAGAGGGCATTGAGTCAGATGAAGCATTTAAAAAGTTGAGGCAAAAGTATGAATATGAAGTATAGGGTAATAATTACTCCAACTGCTTTTAAAGAAATAAATAAAATATATGATTATATTTTAGAAGAACTTTATGCAGAAAAAGTAGAAAAATTATTTAGATAATAATTTACTATAAAAAAATAAAAAATAAATAATTGACACGAATAAAAACCGATGCTATAATATACAATATATTAATAATATTTTGTGATGAAGATGAAAGGCTGTAAAGGTTACTAAAAAGAGAATAAGGGCCATCGGCTGAAAGCCCTTTTAGAAAACATACATAACCGAAACACATTGGAGCAAAATAATTCTTAAAGAGTGGAAAGCATAATACTTTCAATATGGGTGGTACCGCGGATTATATAATTCGTCCCTACAAATTTTAAGTAGTGGGCGATTTTTTGATGCCAAAAATAAGCCTGCTTAAAAAGTTGAGTATAAAAACTATCAACTATCTAAAAATTTTTAGGAGGAAAGAAAATGAAAGAATACAGAACACATACTTGCAATGAAATTACATTAGATGATGTTGGAAAAAAGGTTAGAATAGCAGGATTTGTAGAAACAATCAGAGACTTAGGAGGATTAGTATTTTTAGACATAAGAGATATGTATGGAATTACACAGGTAGTTACATCGGCAGAAAGCAAAGATGTAGATATTATTTCGCATATTCCAGTTCAATCAGTAGTTACAGTTTTAGGAACTGTTAGAAAAAGATCAGAAGATACAATTAATTTAAAATTAAAAACAGGAAAAGTAGAAATTTATATTGAAGAAATAAAAATATTAGGAAAAAGAACTAAAACTCTACCATTTGAAATTGATGATAATAAAAATGTTAGAGAAGATTTAAGATTGAAGTATAGATATTTAGATTTAAGGTCAGAAAAATTAAGAGAGAATCTAAAACTAAGAGCAAAAGTTATACAATTTTTAAGAGAAAAAATGATAGAAAAAGATTTTCTTGAAGTTCAAACTCCAATATTAACAGCTTCTTCTCCAGAAGGAGCAAGAGATTATTTAGTACCAAGCAGATTGCATAAAGGAAAATTTTATGCACTACCTCAAGCACCACAACAATTTAAACAATTATTGATGGTAGCAGGAATTGATAAATATTTTCAAATAGCACCTTGTTTTAGAGATGAAGATGCAAGAGCAGATAGAGCACCTGGAGAATTTTATCAACTAGATATGGAAATGGCATATAGTACACAAGAAGATGTTTTTGAAGTATTAGAGCCAGTAATATACGAAACTTTTAAGAAGTTTAGTAAAAAAGAGGTTGTAAAACCACCATTTAGAAGAATTACTTATAGGGAATCTATGGCAAAATACGGTACAGATAAGCCTGATTTGAGAAATCCATTAGAAATTGTTGATGTAACAGATTTATTTGAAAAAATAGATTTAAAAGCTTTCAAAAATCAATTAGTAAGAATAATTGCGACACATGATGTAAAAGATCAACCAAGAAGCTTTTTTGAAGGAATGACAGATTTCGCAATAAAAGATTTAAAAGCAAAAGGTTTAGCATGGCTTAGAATTATGGATGATTTGAGCTTGCAAGGACCGATTGCAAAGTTTATTCCAGAAGATGCAAAAAAAGAAATGTTAAAAAGAACAAATTCAAAAGAAGGAGATTGTATATTCTTTATAGCAGAACATGAAGGAATAGTTGATAAATTAGCTGGAAGTGTTAGAGATGAATTAGGAAAGAGATTAGGTTTAATAGATGAAAACAAATTTGAATTTTGCTGGATAACAGACTTTCCAATGTATGAGTATGATGAAAAGGGAAAATTAACATTTTGTCATAATCCATTCTCAATGCCACAAGGAGGCTTAGAAGCATTAGAAACTAAAAATCCATTAGAAGTAATTGCATATCAATATGATTTAGTTTGTAATGGAATTGAATTATCTTCAGGAGCAGTTAGAAATCATGATCCGGAAATTATGATAAAAGCCTTTGAAATTGTAGGATATGATAGAAAATATATTGAAGAAAAATTTACTGCAATGTTTACAGCATTTCAATTTGGTGCACCACCTCATGCAGGAATTGCACCTGGAATAGATAGAATGATTATGCTACTTACAGATAGTGAATCAATAAGAGAGGTTATAGCATTCCCACTTAGTGGAAGAGCAGAAGACTTAATGATGGGAGCACCAGCGACAGTAACACAAGAACAATTAAAAGAACTACATTTACAAGTTAAAGATATTCAATAATTTCTGCACATATATAATTGCAATTTAGAAGACTAAATTAATAAAGATGAAAAAATACAATAGTTTTTGTTGTTTGCTGTCGCAGAAAATGTCAAGACATTTTCGCTCCATTCGCGCTTCGCTTGGTCGCTGCGCACAACTGCAAACTTTTGTATTTTTTCATCTTATTTAATTATTAAGTAAATAATAAAAGGTATTATTCTAAGAATAAATTTTGTATTGCAAAAAATTAAAAAAAATTGTATAATATCTCTGAATATAATAAAGGAGAAAACAATAATGAATTGGCAAGCAGTGTTTAATGAAATATTCACAGTAAAAAATATATTATTGTATTTGCTAGCCATAAACATATTTACATTTTTAACAATGTGGTATGATAAACACGAAGCTAAAATAAATCAATGGAGAGTAAGTGAAGGATTTTTATTTACACTAGTATTACTTCGGCGGAGGAATTGGTGGAATAGCTGGAATGTATACATTTAGACATAAAACTAAAAAATGGTATTTTAAATATGGATTTCCAGTAATATTGATTTTAGAGATTTCATTATTTGTATATTTTAAATTTATAGCTAAAATTATTTAAGTTAGTGCAAAAAGAGAGGAAAATATTTATGTTAGAGAATATGGAAACAATAGTAAACTTATGCAAAAATAGAGGCTTTATATATCCAGGTTCAGAGATATATGGAGGCTTAGCAAATACATGGGACTATGGACCTTTAGGCGTAGAATTAAAAAATAATGTTAAAGCAGTATGGAGAAAAAAATTCATACAAGAACAAAGAGATATTGTAGGTTTAGATGCTGCAATACTTATGAACCCAGAAACATGGGTAGCATCAGGACACTTATCAGGATTTTCAGATCCTCTTATAGATTGCAAAGAATGTAAAACAAGACATAGAGCCGATAAGTTAATAGAAGAATGGGCACATTCAAATAATAAAGATGTGATTGCAGATGGCTGGACAGATGAAGAACTTGTAAATTATATAAATGAAAATAAAATTGCTTGCCCAAAATGTGGAAAGACTAATTTTACAAATATAAGAAAATTTAATTTAATGTTTAAAACATTCCAAGGTGTTACAGAAGATAGTACATCAACTGTATATTTAAGACCAGAAACAGCACAAGGAATTTTTGTTGATTTCAAAAATGTATTAAGAACAACTAGAAAGAAAATGCCAATGGGTATTGCACAAATAGGTAAAGCATTTAGAAATGAAATAACCCCTGGAAACTTTACATTTAGAACTAGAGAATTTGAGCAAATGGAACTTGAATTCTTCTGCAAACCAGGTACTGACTTAGAATGGTTTAAATACTGGAAAGATTTTTGCAAAAATTTCTTGTTATCATTAGGAATGAAAGAAGAAAATATTAGATTAAGAGATCATTCAAAAGAAGAATTGGTATTTTACAGTAAAGCAACAACTGATATTGAATTTGCATTTCCTTTTGGTTGGGGAGAGTTATGGGGAATTGCTGATAGAACTGATTATGATTTAAAAAAACATGCAGATCATTCTAAGGAAGACTTAACATATTTAGATCCAGAAACAAACGAAAAATATATTCCTTATGTTATTGAACCATCACTTGGAGCTGATAGAGTAACGCTTGCATTTTTGTGCAATGGATATGAAGTTCAAGATTTAGGAGAAGGCGATTCAAGAACTGTTTTACATCTTCACCCAGCTTTGGCACCATATAAAGTAGCAGTTCTTCCATTATCTAAAAAATTAAATGATAAAGCAAATGAAGTATATAATATGTTATCAAAGAGATTTATGTGCGATTATGATGAAGCAAGTTCAATAGGAAAAAGATATAGAAGAGAAGATGAAATAGGAACACCTTATTGTGTAACAATAGATTTCGATACTATGGAAGATAATAAAGTAACAGTTAGAGATAGAGATACAATGGAACAAGAAAGAATATCAATAGATGAATTAGAAGAGTATATTTCTAAAAAAATTGAATTCTAAATAGTATATAAGGAGAAAGATTTTGAAATTTGTAAAAATGGAAGGCATAGGAAATGACTATGTTTACATCGACTGTACAAAAGAAGAAATAAAGAATCCGCATGAATTAGCTAAAAAAGTGAGTGATAGACATTTTGGAATAGGCTCAGATGGATTAATACTAATATGCAATAGTGATAGAGCAGATTTTAAAATGAAAATGTTTAACAGCGATGGCAGTGAAGCTGAGATGTGTGGAAATGGAATAAGGTGTGTTGGAAAGTTCATATATGATAACAATTTAAGCAAAAAAGAAGAACTTTCTATTGAAACTTTAGCAGGAATAAAAAAACTTAAGTTAAATATTCAGGATAATAAAGTAAGTACTGTTACTGTTGATATGGGAGAACCAATATTAAAAGCACAGGAAATTCCAATAAAAAATGAAACCAAATTTAAGTCAAACGAGGGAATAGAATATAATAAAGTAAATCTAAACATAAAAGATGTAGAATTTGAATTTACTTGTGTTTCAATGGGAAATCCGCATGCAGTTACATATATAGAAAATACTGATAATTTTGATTTAGAAAAATACGGAAAGATAGCAGAAATAGATGAACATTTTCCAAAAAAGGTAAATGCAGAATTTATTCAAATTATAGATAAAAATAATATAAAAATGAGAGTATGGGAAAGAGGTTCGGGAGAAACACTTGCTTGTGGAACAGGAGCATGTGCATCAGCAGTTGCAAGTTATTTAAATGGATTAATAGATAGAAATGTTAATGTGCATCTATTAGGTGGAATTTTAAATATTAAATGGAATAAAGAAGATAATCATATATATATGACAGGACCAGCAACTACAGTATTTACAGGAGATTATATAGAAAACTAAAATTTTTCACTATAAGGAGAGTATTTTAAGCTTTAAAAATGAAAAGAATAGAAAGTATTTTTTAAGGCAAGAATACAAATAAAAGAAAGGAACTTTTTTAATGAGTGAAGATATAGGTATCGATTTAGGTACGGCAACAATAATAGCGTATGAAAAAGGAAAAGGAATTGTATTAAGAGAACCAACTGTAGTGTCAGTAAATAAAAATGAAAAAGAAATAATGGCTTATGGAAAAGAAGCTAATAGAATGATTGGTAGAAATCCAAGCAATATAGAAGTTATAAGACCTCTTAAAGATGGAGTTATATCAAATTTTACTATTACTACAAAAATGTTAAAGCATTTTATAAAAAGGATACTAGGAAAAAAATTTTTCCAACCTAGACTCATGATATGTGTACCATCACAAATTACTGAAGTTGAAAAAAGAGCAGTAATAGATGCAGCAAATTCAGCAGGAGCAAAAAAAGTTTATTTAATAGAAGAACCTGTTGCAGCAGCAATAGGTGCAGGAATAGATATATCAAAACCTAGTGGAAACTTAGTAATTGACATTGGCGGAGGAACTACTGATATAGCAGTAATATCAATAGGAGGCTCAGTAGTAAGTACATCAATAAAAGTTGCTGGAAATAAATTTGATGAAGCTGTAATCAAGTATGTAAAAAAGAAATACAAAACATTGATAGGAGAAAAAACTGCAGAGCAAATAAAAATGGAAGTAGGATCTGTATATCCAAGAGATGAAGAAGTGAGTATTAAAGTTAGAGGAAGAAGTTTAGAAACAGGACTTCCAATTGAAATAGAAATAACTAGTCAAGAAATACTTAAAGTGTTACTTCCAGAAGCTTTAAAAATAGTAGATAGTGTAAAATCAACTATAGAAAAAGCGCCTCCAGAATTAGTTGAAGACATTAGTGAAAAGGGTATATATATGACTGGTGGAGGAAGTATGCTTTATGGTATAGATAAATTGATAAAAGAAAGTACAGGAATAAATGTAATGATTGCTCAAGATGCTATATCTTGTGTTGCTATTGGAACAGGAAAAGCCTTAGACAATTTAGATATACTAGAAAAAAGAAACATAAAATAGAAAAATTATAAGTTTAAAATATTTAGATTAATAATAAGAAAACATAAGTAAAAAAATAGGTTTAAAATAGAAAAAACATAAGTAAAAAAATAGGTTTAAAATAGAAAAAACATAAGTAAAAAAATAGGTTTAAAATAGAAAAAATATAAGTTAAAAAATAGTTTTAAAATAGAAAAAAAATTATTGACTAATTAATAAAAAATTAGATAAAATAAGTAATCAATAGTATATATTGATAAAGGAGTTAAAAGTGAACCGAACTAAAAGAAAGATATTTGAAACTTCAATGAAGTTGTTTGCGGAAAAAGGATATGATGGAACAAGTATAGATGATATTACATCATCAGTAGGAGTAGCAAAAGGAACATTATATTATCATTTTTCAAGCAAGGAAGAAATATTTAATTTTCTTGTAGAAGAAGGAATGAATTTATTAAAGAATAGCATTAATATAAAAACAGAAGCACAGAAAAATTACATAGATAAATTAAGAGCAATAATACTTATTCAGATAAAGATTATTGTTAAATATGAAAACTTTATGTCCATAATATTTAGTGAATCTTGGGGAAATAGTTCAAGAAGTTTAACTTGTCAAAAATATGTAAATGAATATCTAGAAATAGTGAAAAACATTTTAAGGAAAGGAATGGAAAAAGGAGAAATTAGAAAACTAGATATTGATGTACTAGCAACACAAATCCTAGGTATAGCATGTGGCAATCTATATTATAAGAAAACGGAAGCATTAGATATACAGAAGTTGTATAAACAAATAGATAAGAATTTTATACAAGGATTGAAAAAGAATTAAATAATTTATAATTATTAAAATGCAAAAAAAATAAATCATAAAATTGAAAAAATATTATTGTAAAATGAATTATAGAATAAAATGATAAAAATATAAATTATTAAAGCTTTAAATTTAATATCAAAAAATAGTAA
The DNA here is from genome assembly GCA_947623725.1 of uncultured Clostridia bacterium. Lineage (GTDB taxonomy): Bacteria > Bacillota > Clostridia > TANB77 > CAG-508 > CAG-793. The sequence continues at coordinate 10,723 of CANQHI010000026.1, forward strand.
AGTAAAAAAGGATATAATTATGAATATAAATATAAGTAAACCAAAATTAAAATTCAAAAAAATAAAAATGAAATTTTTAGATAATTTCAAAGACATTAACTTAGAAAATATAGACTATGAAAAAATGCAGAAAGAAAATTTAAAAAAGAAAAGAAATACTCCATATGAAACCACTCATTATAAAACTGTAAAGGAATTTTTCTATAAATCAGTTAGTGAGTATCCAGAAGAAGATTGTATATTAGAAAAACCAGATCATAAATCACCATATAAAATAACTACATTTGCAGAGTTCAAAGAAGATGTAGATGCTTTAGGAACAGCATTAATAAAGGTTTTAAATCAAAAAGATAAAAGAATAATAATTATAGGTGAAACACAATATGATTGGTATGCTTCATATATGGCAATGCTATGTGGTGTTGGAATTGCAGTGCCTGTAGATAAGGAACTTCCAATAAATGAATTAGAAAATTTAATAAGAAGAAGTAGAGCTACAGCAATAATATATTCTAAACAAAAAGAAGATGAAATAAAAAAGATTAGAGAAAGCATTCCAGAAATAGACTTTTTCATAGAAATGAAATCTGATAAACCTTTAGAAGGAAAAGATGTAGGAATCAAGTATCTTATAGAAACAGGTAAGAAAATAATAAAATCTGGTGACAACAGTTTTGAAAAAATAGAGATAGATCCAGAAGAATTTAAGGTACTTATATTTACATCAGGAACTACATCTAATGCAAAAGGTGTAATGATTTGTAATAGAAATTTAGCAGAAAATATAAATGCAGTAAATGCTTATGTAAAACTATATCCTAATGATATGCTTTTCTCAGTATTGCCATTGCATCATACTTATGAATCAACAATAGGATTTTTGCTACCAATAGCAGTAGGAGCAAGTGTTGCAATATGTGAAGGATTAAGATATATTGTACCAAATTTGCAAGAAGCTAAACCAACTGCAGTACTAGCAGTTCCTTTACTTGTAGAAAATATATATAAAAAGATAAATGAAACAATAAAAAAATCACATAAAGATAAATTAGTAAACTCAATGATACATGTTACAAATGGACTAAAAAGTATAGGGATAGATGTTAAGAAAAGAATATTTAAAGAGATATATGATAACTTAGGTGGAAACTTAAGAATAATAGTATCAGCAGCAGCACCAATAGATAAAAAAGTTGGAAAATGGGTTGAAGATATTGGTATAACTTTCTTGCAAGGTTATGGATTAACAGAAACAGCTCCTATTTCAGCAGTTACACCTGAATATAAGCCAATGGTTGGAGCAGCAGGAAAAACAATAGTACAAGCAGATATAAAAGTCGATAATCCTAATGAAAATGGAGAAGGGGAACTATTAATAAAAACACCAACATTAATGCTTGGATATTATGAAGATGAAGAAGAAACAAAAAAAGCTATAACTGAAGATGGTTATTTCCATTCAGGAGATATTGGATATGTAGACGAAGAAGGCTACGTTTATGTAACAGGAAGAAGTAAAAATGTTATAGTAACACAAAATGGAAAAAATATTTATCCAGAAGAAATAGAAATGTTACTTGAAAAAATTCCAGAAATAAAAGAAGTATTAGTTTATGGTAAATCTCCAGAAGAATTAGATGTAAAAAACAAAAATGATAAAGAATTAATAATAACAGCTAGAGTAATTCCAAATATAGAAGAATTAGACAAAATAAAAGAAAATATGTCTAATGAAGAAATCTATAATATCATTTGGGAAAAAATAAAAGAAGTAAATAAAAAATTAACTTCATATAAAGCAATAAAACATCTTGAATTAAAAGAGGGTGAATTTGAAAAAACATCTACAATGAAAATAAAAAGATATAAGGAATTGAAAAAATAATTAATTTATTTTAAAATATTATAATTCTGCAGTTGTGCGTAGCGCTCAAGCGAAGCGCGAATGGAGCAAAAATGTCAAGACATTTTTAGCGACAACAAACAACAAAGAATTATAATATTTTAAAATTTAATATTTTTATATAAAAATGTAAAAAAATTTACAATTGAGCTTGACAATAAAGATTTAGTTGTACTAAAATTATAATAGTATTATTAAAAGTACTAAATACCATGCTTAACATAATTAAAAGGAGGTAATGTTTACAATGCCTAGAAGAGGGATAGTAAACGTGAGAATGGTAATCACGGAAGAAAAAATTTTATCAAATATAGAAAAGGTTCAAAGATTAATAAATCCTAATAGTAAGAAGCAAATAATAGAATTAGATGATAATTCATATTTTAAGGATTTAGTAGAATCTATAAAAACCTATTTAGTAGAATACCCAAAGAAAAAGAATTTTCCAAAATCTGTTTATGATGCAGCTTATGGATTAGTCGAATATGCCACAAACCAATTTGAAGAAAATACAAAGCAAATAGAAAATCTAATAAGACAAAGAGAATATAATATAAAATCAGCAGCTGTTCTAAAACAAACATTAGCAATAGTTCAATCAAAAGATAGTGAATGGAAGAAAAGTGTTGCAGGTTTAAACGGAAAATTTTCACAAGAAATAATAGATGCGTTAGGTGTAATAGGAAGAGCAAAAAGCAATGAATCAGAAAATTATGTAGAATCTGTAAAATTAATCAACTCAAGAATATCAAATCTTGAATCAAATCTACATATTGAAATAGATATGGAAAGAGTTGAAGATAGATCAAAGGCATTAAGTTATATTGGAATAGAAATTGCAGATGCACTTAAACTAATACCTACACCAGTAGAAGAAGCAAAACCAGTTGTTGAAGAAAATAAAGCAGATGCAAAGATTAAGATTGTTAAACCTGAAACTGATAAAGCAATGAAAACAGCAGTAGTTAAAGAAGTTGCAGAACCAGTAGGAAGTCCTACAAAAGCTTATGAAGATTATTATGCTGAAACTAGAACAGAAGTTAAATCAAGTCTTTGGAATAAATTTAAAAATAGTAAATTTGTTAGGGCAGTTAAATATGTATTTAAAATTAAAATTGTTCTACAATTACCAGAAGGTTTACCAGAGGGAAATACAAATAAATAATTAATAAAATGTTAAAGGAGAAAATTTAAATTATAGATTTTCTCCTTTATGATTTATTTTATCAATAACATCTTTATAATTTTTTATAAATAAAAAAGAAAACTCTCACCAACAGGCAAGAGAAAGATATATCTTTTTTAGTTAGACAATTAGCACACACTCACAATGTAAACACTATTGCGAGTTGTTACCCGGTAGATGTTGTTCCCCATGTAGTTGATTTCTTTGACGTTGCTTGTTGAACAACAAGAAAGCTTAAGTTGACCGTTAACAAAATCGATTTTGTAGCAAGAGTATCTTTCGTCAATCACAGGAACTTTATGGGCAATTGCCATATAGACTTTATCTTCGGAAGAAATTTCATCAAACCATACAGAATTGAATTCTCCATCGACACCCTTAAGGGTATAATCTGTCTGAAAGCCACGATCGTTTGAACGAATCACCTCATATTCCTTACCTATAACCAATTTTGTTGGTTCGGAACAACCATAAAAACTCTGTGTTCCACCATTGTAACGAACTCTTTTTGCCATAACTTTTTTCCTCCTTACGTAATTACGTAATAACGTATTCTTTGTTGTTTATTTTCTACTGATGAAACGGAGTGAAAATTGTTCATCATATATAATTATATCATAATTTACATAATATTGCAAATTTTCTTTTTATGGGAATAAAAAAATTTTTTCCTAACAAAAAAAGCCATCATTTTTGATAGCTTATATTGGTGGGCAGAGATGGATTCGAACCATCGTACTCATATGAGAACAGATTTACAGTCTGCCGCCTTTAACCACTCGACCATCTGCCCAAATATTAAATTAAAAAATAAAATGGTGCGCCTTCAAGGATTCGAACCTTGGACCGACCGGTTATGAGCCGGTTGCTCTGACCAGCTGAGCTAAAGGCGCATTTGTTTTGCACGCTTTTAATTTTATAATATTTTTTTGTTTCTGTCAATACTATTTCATGATTTTTATTGAAATCTTTAAAAAATTTTATAGTCTACATGAAAGATACATAAAAATAAGTAAAGCACTATAATAAATGTATTGACTTATGTATACTGCTATGATAAAATTTTTTTGTTAAAAAGAAAGGAGAAAAATGGTATGAAAAGAAGTTATATTATTGTAGGAGTTATAATTACTGTTATTATAGTAGCAATTATTGCAACATTTATTTTTATAAATGGAAAATCAACTTTTGATTTAAAGAGTAATGAAGATGGAAGTATTAGTATCACTACTAAAAATGCAGGTGAGGGTTCTGGAGGTGTAGGAGAGGTTACACTTCAAGAAGGACAAAAACTTGAGATAATAGCAGAATTAGAAAAAGAAAATTCTATAAATGTAAAAGTAATATCTTTAAATAGTGAAGATAATAAGGAAACTGTATTAGATGAAGTATTTAAACAAAACGAAGAGCGTGAATTTGAATTATCATCAGGGAATTATCGTGTTATAGTAACAGCAGAAAAAGGTGCTACTGGTAGTATGAATATAAACGTAAAATAGAATTTTATCGTTTTTGATTAGATTGAGAGATAATTTAATAACATTTTAAATATAGTAAAATCTTGAATTTTATGTTAATTTATATTATAATATAAATAATTTATCCTTAGTACCAGGAGTAATAAAAGGTACAAATTGCTGATACTCCTCGTATTAGTAATTACTATGGAGGTATTTGTATGGGTGTAAGAGATTTTTTTGTACGGAAAAAAGAGTTTAATAATGCGGAAACATCTGAATTCAAAACAAGTCACTCTAAGAATGAGATTGAATGTGACACAGCGAAGCTCAAAAAATTCATAACAGATTGGACTCAAAATGAGGGATGGGAATTTGAGAATTTTGCCGATTTCATTGAACTCATTGGTGTAAAAACTCCTGTTAAGTTGAGTGAATTTGATGAAGATGATAATTCGTTCAAGTGCACTACTGCTAATGGAACAGAGGTAAGCATTTCGTTATTTTTTGGTGATTTGTTTGACTTCTGTTCAAAAATATTGATAACTTATGGAGAAGAATCGAAATACTACATTACAAACACTAACAGTGAAAAGGGAAAAAGTGTACCAACAGCTACTTTAGAAGGGAGAAACATTAAAAAAGATGGCAAAGAGCTTGAAAGTTATTACTGTGAATATTTCTGCCATCGTACAATGAAACTAGATGATACACATTTACTGCAAGTGGAGTTAGATGATTTTGAAAACAATGGAAATAAATCTGATATCATCGTTTTGAGAAATTGCGAAAAGATTGAAGATTATTTATTAAGTTTAGACAATCATCTAGATGTAAATGAAGTATATGAAAAGCTTGTCAATTTCTTAGATGTGGATATTTCTAAGTGTGGGAAAATTTTGATTGCTTATATCGAAGATGATCAGATACGTGGAAAAATCCTCATGACTGATGGAAAGATGCAGGAATATGCAACTCTTGAAAATGGAGAAACGTTTCATGTTTTTAATTATGGAAATTGGTATTATATATCAGACAATGGTATAGTCATATCATATAATGAACAAATGAAGCGGTATAATTTCTCTGTAACAGGCTCTGAAGAAGATATTACTAAGGTTCTTCCAAGTGAAATCATGCACCGTGCAGAAGTTGGGATTTCTAAACTATGGAAATTTGTAAGATAATATTTTTAAATTTAACAAAAATGCTAGGAGAAAGTTCTCTTGGCATTTTTTGTATTAAATTAAACTTCATATATAAACAATTAAAAGGATATTACAAATATAAAAATGTAACATTATATATTTTATTAACATAAAATATATTAAACTGAGAAGGAGGATAATAATGTATAGAAGATGTAATCATTGTTCTTGTATGAATAATAATTCAAACCAAGATATGAGAATAGAACAAATACAAAATGATATAGACGATAAATGTAGTTGTGGATTCAATGATCCATCAGTATTTCCAGAAAACTACATGTATGGTCAAAGCTATGTACCAATTCAATATATAAATACTACTTTTAGACCAAATGTCGCATTACAAATGGGTTCTTTATATCCAGAACTTGTAAGCCCTTATTCACCATGTCAAGATATGGCAGAAGATAGATTTATAAGAGAAAGAACTGCAAATGAAGGGAGATGTCCAAATGCCTTATAATTGTGTTATAAATAATCATGAAAATAATTTAACGAAAGCAGAATTAATGAATTTAATTCAAAGTTATGCTTTTGCAGTTAATGATTTAGCATTATATTTAGATACGCATGGAGATGATGAAAAAGCTTTAGCTCTTCATAATGAATATACTAGAAATTGGAAGAACTATGTAGACAATTATGAAAGAAGATTTGGCCCTCTTACAATGTATTGCCCATGCAATAGTTGGAGATGGATTGCAAATCCTTGGCCTTGGGAAGGAGGAAATGATTAGTTATGTGGACTTATAACAAAATGCTTCAGTATCCAATAAATATAAAACAAAAAGATCCTATGCTTGCAAAATGGATAATCTCACAATATGGTGGACCAGATGGAGAGTTAGCAGCTTCACTTAGATATTTGTCACAAAGGTTTGGAATGCCTGATACAAAGACTAAAGCAGTTTTAAATGATATAGGAACTGAAGAATGAGCTCCAAAATGTTATCATTTAGTCTGTTTATTGTTGTCAAATATCAACTATTGACAACAAAATGGAGC
>CANQHI010000027.1 GCA_947623725.1 uncultured Clostridia bacterium
GTTAAAATTTTAGTTAATACAAAAGGTGGAATAAAATTATATGTATCTTTATAGTGTGTAATTGCTGTATGCTTATTTACGAATATTTTTCTATATTCTTTAATTCTTGTTCTTTATTATTTATCTTTACATTTTTAGATATTAAATATTCTATTAGTTGTTCATTATTCTTGTATTCTTTCAATGTTACCTCCAAATTTATATAAAAAATGACTCAAGGCTTCGAAAGTTTCTTGAGTACCACTCAATTTATTTATAACATATTTTTTGTAAAAAATCAAGAATTTTTAATGAATAAAATTTATATATTTTGCAAACAATATTTTATATATTGAATTTTAGAAAGGATTTTTTATTATGGCTAATATAAATCAAGTTGAATTGCAAAATTTAAGACATCTTATTATGTCTGCAAATACTTGTAATACTAAACTCACGACATATGCAAGTGTAGCTGTTGATCCACAAGTAAAACAACTTTTTACCAAAGCTTCGCAAGACAGTATTAATACAAGAGAAACATTAATGACTTTTTTTAACAACTAAATAATAAATTCAAAATTAGTTTTTTAAATAATGAATAATTTATAATTAGAAAGGATTGATAACAATGGATGAAAAAACAATGGTAAATGATATTTTAGAAGAAACTAAAGCTAAACTTTTATTTTATCAAATTGCTATTTCTGAATCTGAAAATATGGAACTTAGGCAAACTTTAAAACAATTAAGAGATAATCTTGAAAGCTTCCAATATGAACTTTTTAAAGTTGCATCTACTAAAGGATATTATACTGCTTCTAGCATTGCAAATGCAAAAGAAATTCAAACAGTAAAAAAAGAACTTGAGAATGCATAAATTATTTTTGTATACATTAACTAAAATATTATATAAAAATAAAATATAATGAAGGTTGAAGTATCGCGCAGCGACCAAGCGAAGCGCGAATGGAGCGAAAAGTGTTTATCACTTTTCTGCGACAGCAAGATACGAAACCTCATTATATTTTATTTTTTTATACTTTATATTCTTATTATATAAACTAATACTATTCGCATTAATATTAGCACATCTTATTTATTATCTTGTTCATTTACTTTTTCAATGCTTTTTTCTTTAATTTTTTCTTCTAAATATTCATCAATTATAATTTTTATAAGAGTTATTACAGGTACTGAAATAAACATTCCTAATACTCCAAAATAAGCTCCTCCAATAGTTACTGAAAATATTACTAGTAATGGACTTATTTTTAATTTTGAACTTGTTATTCTTGGATTTATGATATTCGCATCTATCTGTTGAAGAATTGTTACAACTATTGCCATTATTAAAGCCTGTTTAACTCCTCCCGTTAATAGTGTAATTACTACTGATATACACACTCCAAAAATAGCTCCAAAATATGGAATCAAATTTGAAATTCCTATAAATACTCCTAACAATAATGAATACTTAACTCCAATTATTGACATTGCAAAACTTGTTATTACAGCAACTACAAGTGCATCTAATACTTGACTTGAGATAAATTGTAAAAAGATTTGATTTCCTTTTGAAAAATATTTTGCAAATTTATCATAACCTTTTTTATTCATTAATGCTTTTGCCATTTTCTTTATAAATCCAACTAATGATTCTCTTTGAGCTAATATATAAATTGAACAAATAACTGATATAAAAATATTTAATATTACTTTTATAGCTCCAAATGCAGAAGTTATATAAGTTTTTATTTTTTCTGCAGTAAACATTTCTGTAAAATCAATATTTTTAATATATTCAACTATTGGTTTTAAAATATTTTCTTGAAGCCATGGTGTTATATTTGTATGAAATTCATTTGAATCTATTGAATTATAATAGTCTTGAATATTAGTAATTAAATCCTTAATACTATCTATAAGGACGGGCATAATGAATTTTACTATTAATGCTATAAATGCAAGTGCAAGTAAATAAACTATTGTAATACTTAATCCTCTTGTATGCTTAAGTTTTTTATTCTTTTTTAATTGCTTTTCAATTTTTACACAAGGCAAATATAATATATATGCTATAATTATTCCAATTAAAAAAGGAATTAATACAGAAAAAAGATTAGCTATCCATTTACCTATTCCTGAAAAATTGTCTAAAAATTTATATACTATAATTAAAACTATTCCTATGGATACCCAATATATCCATCTTTTTGTTCCCATTATTTTATCTTTTTTCATAAATACACCTCTTACAATTTTTATTAATTATATTTAAGAAATATCTTAAATATCAATATCTAATTCTATTGGACAATGATCACTTCCTAATATATCTTTATGTATTTTAGCATCTATTATTTTATCTTTTATTCTGTCCGAAACAATAAAATAATCTATTCTCCAGCCTACATTTTTTTCTCTAGCATGAAACATATATGACCACCATGTATATTCATCTTTTTTATCTGGATACAAATACCTAAATGTATCTATAAAACCGCTATCTAAAAGTTTTGTCATTTTATCTCTTTCTTCATCGGTAAAGCCTGCATTTCTATGATTGGTATTTGGATTTTTTAAATCAATTTCATTATGTGCAACATTGAAATCACCACAATATATTACAGGTTTTACCTTATCTAATTCTTTTAGATATTTTCTAATTTTATCTTCCCACTTCATTCTAAACCCAAGTCTTTCAAGCTCTCTTTTTGAATTTGGAGTATAACAATTAACTTGATAAAAATTTTCATATTCAGATGTAATTACTCTTCCTTCGTCATCATCTCCAAATTTTACTGAGATAGGTTTTATTTTTGAAAATGTAGCAGTTCCTGAATATCCCTTTTTTATTGCACTATTCCAATAATTGTATTCTCTTAAACTTTTCAAACTTTCATCAACTTGTTCTTCTTGCAATTTAGTTTCTTGCACACAAAATATATCTGCATTTACTTCATTAAAGAAGTCATAAAATCCCTTATTTACTACTGCTCTTATTCCATTTACGTTCCAAGATACTAACTTCATATATTATTACCTTTCTTTTATTTAAAAAAATCAGGAGAAATTTATTTAAAAATTATTTTCTCCTGATTTAATTATTAGTTTCCGAAATATACGTTTCCACCTATATTAATACCATTTGCTCTTTGTGATGATGTAGATGCTGAATATGATCTAAATGATGTATATGGATGGTTCGTTTTTCCTTCCATCGCATCGCTTACAGCCTGTTTTACATAGTCTGGTACATTTCCACCAAGATATTTAACCCAATGTCTATCTATTGAGTAGCAATATTGTCCAGGTGCTGTTAACTGTTCATAAATCGTAGAACCATTTCTTGACCATCTAGGGCTGTTTGTACGGTTTACTGCTGATGATGCAACTGCTAAGGCACTTTCATAAATTGAACCGCCTTCTTGTCTTACTACTGCCCATATTATTTCAAGTTCTGATGCTGAACCATAACTACTTCTCGATGTAGTTGTTTTAGTTCTAACTTCTACAATTTTATCTACAGGTTCTTTTATTATTTTTGAAGAAATCTCTGTTTTTTCTATTTCTTCTCCATTTTGGTACTTAATTCTATAAGTAATTTCTTTTATACCATTGCTTCCTACTTGTGTAACTCTATTTTGTGTTGAAGAACTTCCATTTGATACGTCTTTTGTAATTGTTTCATAAGGAATCTCTTCAGTAACTGTAACTACTTTTTCTATAATTGATGTATAACTTTGTAATATTTCTTCTGCTGTAAAATATGTTTGTTCTTCATCTTTATTTTTTTCAATTGTAATTGTTTTATTATCTGATAACTCTGAATTAATATCTGGAGTTACATTTTCATTCTCTAATACAATAACATTATTTTCAGCAAGTATATCTGATACTTTCTTATTTGTTGTCATAATATGCATTTCATATCCACTTGAAAGTACTATTTTTACTGAAATTAATCTTTCGTTAGATGCCATTACACCCATCATTCCAGTAAGTATGAAAAATATTATTGCAATTACTAGAATCTTTTTAACAGAAATGATTGATCTTTCTGGCTTGTTTTGTTTACTTAATCGTTTTCGCATAAATCCTCCTTCTTTTAAGTAACACATTTTAAATTATACCATTTTTTATATATATTGTCAAATTATTTCCAAATTTTATGTAAAGTTTACCTTTACTTTGTTAATAGCTAAATATCAATATTTTTATAGGTTGTCCCTTTTTTAAAAAACTTTCTTTGTATAAATATATTCTTTGTCCTTTCATTTATTCCAGTATTTTTAAATTATTTTCATATTTTTTTATTTTCTTTATATAATTTTATGAGGTGTTTTATTTTGTTTAAATTTATAAAAAAATATAACCGAATTATTATCCTTTGGATATTAATTATTTTAATTATTACCACATTTCTAGTTAATCATTCCTTTTTAACAATCCAAAGTTCTGCAATGCTTAATACCCCATATATTTGGGAGGAAGTAAAGACTGAAAAAAAGGATTTTATAAAATGGATTGATTTTAATGTTTGTTATGACGCTTTAAATGACAGCTATAAACTTGATGTAAATTCTTTTGAATCAAGTTTTCATTACAACTGGATTGAACTTTTAGCTTGTCTTGCATGTAAATATGGTGGAAATTTTAATAAATATAGTAAAAAGGATTTAACTTCTATATCTAATCAAATTAAGGAGGCTGGTGGTGTCAAAGAGATAACTAAAAATATGAAATACTATAATTATTATTATGAGGCTTATTCCGCTATTTTAGGAGAGTTCTTAGGTGTTAGAGAAGATGAAACTTACGGAATGAAAGTATTTTTACCTATCGCAAAAAATTATTCTTTCTCACATTATAAAGATTTTGGAACTTCTAGGTCTTATGGTTTTAAAAGGACACATTTAGGTAATGATTTAATGGGTAGCATAGGCACTCCTATTATTGCCGTAGAATCTGGAACAATTTTTCATCTTGGTTGGAATCAATATGGTGGTTGGAGAATTGGTATAAGGAGTTTTGATGGTAAAAGATATTATTATTACGCACATCTTCGTAAAGATCACCCTTACATTCCAAACTTAGAAGAAGGCATGACAGTAAATGCTGGAGATGTTATTGGTTATCTTGGTATGACTGGATATAGTATTAAAGAAAATGTAAATAATATAAATGTTCCTCACCTTCATTTTGGTATGCAAATTATTTTTGATGAATCTCAAGTAGAGGGTAACGGAGAAATTTGGATAGATGTTTATAACATTGTTGAATTTTTAAAGAAAAATCGTTCTAGTGTGTATTTGAGTAATTCTGAGACTAAAGATTACTCCAGAGCAAACTAAATATAAAAATCGTCTGACATTTTTCGACATGCTAATATAAAAATTATTAATTAGAAAACTTAATAAAAATTTATCATTAATAAAACTATCATAAATATAATGTTTAAACAAGATTTTTCTAAAAATAAAATATTACAAATTAATAACAAATAAAAAATTATAAATTTTATAAACTCATTGATATATTTGAGCTGTGAGATTTATAGTTTTTTTATTAAGTTTTCTAATTAATAAAAAACAATGAATTAAAAAAGTACGATATATTGACTTAATACTTTAGTATTGATAAAATTATTTCTAATGAAATGATATAGCATAATATTATAATTCAATGCATAATATAAAAATTTCAAATTAAGTATTCAAAATAAAACAAAAGTAAAAAAGAAGGAGAACCAAAAAACATGAAAAATAAAGATAACGTTAAAGAAAAAAATAAAATGCACAATAGAAGAAAAATAAATCATAAAGAAAGAGGAATCACATTAGTAGCACTTGTAATAACAATAATAATTTTATTAATATTAGCTGGAGTAACAATAAATACAGCCTTAAGTGAAAATGGATTGTTTAGAATGGCAAAAAAAGCAGTAAATGAATATCAAGAGTCAGAAAAACAGGAACAATCAGCATTGGATAGTATAGCAGAAGAGATGGAAAAAATATCAATAGATTATAATGATTATGTAGGAGCTTATGTTACAGGATATACTCCTACAGGAAAAACAGAGGAAAATCCATGTGTAATAAAAAAAGAAACATCAGGAGTGACTTCAGATCAAAAAAATGGTAATCAAATTGAAGGTGTAGAAAAAAATTTAGAACAAAAATTTAGAACAGAAGAATTAGGTTGGAAAATCTGGGATTATAATAAATACACAAAAACAATAAGATTAATATCTGATAAACCAACTAGTAAAAAATTAACATTAGAAGGATCAACAGGATATAATAATGGAGTATGGGCAGTAAATGAAATATGTAGACAATGTTATGGAAGTGAAAAAAGACGGAATAACAGTAGCAAACTTAAGAAGAACGGATATACAAAAGGTAAGCAAATATGATTATAGTGATTGGCAGGACTCAGAAAACGGAACAGTATATTTTGGAAGTAGCAATTCAACGTATAGTAATCCAAAATATCCAGAAATGTGGGCACAATATGACTCAAAATGGACATATGGATATGATGGAACAACAGAAACAGGCAGTGATAAAGAGTGCGAAATATGGGAAAGAGAAAATGGATATCAAATAGAAACAGGTTCAAGTACAGTAGATAGTAATCAAACATTTAAACAATCATATTATGCGCATAATTTTAAAGAACACAAAGATGAATTTATAAATGAGACATATTATGACTTATTATTTACTGACACTGATACTAGTGCTCCTATGAATAGAGCCTACTGGCTTGCGGGTCGTTATGTGCGTTTGTATGAGAGCGAATGCGTTTTCGGGCTACAGAATGTAGGCGCCGGTAGTAGCAGTTGCGACGTGGACGGTAACCGCTTGTATAACTCTAATCGGTACCTCGTCTAGTCGCAGTTTTGGGTTTCGCCCCATAGTTTCTATTGATCTAATATCTAGTGGATATAGTTTAGAAAAACAGGATGGAACTGACGGTACGGTGAGCTTTAAATTGGTTGAGAATAAGGACTAGCAATATTCAGTATCGTATCAGTTCCCGCTTAAATCAGATAATTATGAATAAGCTCTAGAAAATATTTTAAATAGGTACTTAAATCAATTTAGACTTATTTGTTTTCTTCATACAAATAAGTCTAAATTTTGTATTTTCTTAATTTTCATATTCTTCTTTTTTTAATCCTGTTATTTCTAAAATATATTCTTCATCTTTTCCTTCTTCAAGTAATTTTTGAGCTATTTCTCTAGCTTTTTTCTTTTCACCGTTTTCTAATCCCATATAGTTCTATTGAATGTTCATCTCTTATGGCTTTTTCTCTCAAAAATTGTAATCTTTCCATTTTCTCATCTTCACTTAATTCTTTTACTGTTATTACACATTTTTCGACATGCTAATATGAAATATTATTAATCTAAAAACTTAATAAAAATATATATTCTAAATTTTAATACAATATATAAATTTTTACAATAAATATAGTATTTATATTTTATTACAAAATTGAAAAAAATTAGAATATAAATTTTTACAAAATTATTGAAATTACTTAGATTTAAAGATTACCTATTTTTTATTAAGTTTTTAGATTAATAAAAAATAACGTGAATTAAAAAAGTACGATATATTGACTTAATACTTTGGTATTGATAAAATTATCTAAGATGTAATAATATAACACAATACTAATATTTAATACATAATATTAAAATTTTAAATTAAGGTATATAAAGTTGAACAAAAGTAAAAAATAAAAAGAGGAGAACGGAGAAAAATGAAAAAAATAAAAAAATTTAGAGAAAAAGGAATTACATTAGTTGCACTAGTAATAACCATAATAATACTATTAATATTAGCAGGAGTAACAATAAATACAGCCTTAAGTGAAAATGGATTGTTTAGAATGGCAAAAAAGGCAGTAAATGAATATCAGGAGTCAGAAAAACAAGAGCAAACAGCATTGGATAGTATATCAGAAGAGATGGAAAAAATATCAATAGATTATAATGATTATGTAGGGGCATATGTAACGGGATATTATCCTAAAACTAGAATAAAAGACGATCCATATACAATAGGGATTAATACATCGGGACATACACAAGCTCAAGATTTTATAACAGAAGAAGGAATAAAGTGGAGAATCTGGGATTATAATAAATATACAAAAACAATAAGATTAATATCGAGTAAACCAACAGATACAAAATTAACATTAAACAATGCAACAGGATATAATAACGGAGTATGGGCAATAAATGAAATATGTAGACAATGTTATGGAAGTGATAAAAAAGGAGTAACAGTCGCAAACTTAAAAAGGAGTGATATACAAAAAGTAAGCACATACGATTACACAAATTATAAACATAAACCTGATGAATGGGAAGAAAATCAAACAGAAGGAACAGTTTATTTTGGCAGTAGTAAACCATATGATAATCATAAATATCCGAAAATTTGGGAAGAATATGATTCAAAATGGTCTTATGGATACGATGGAACAACAAAAACAGGAAGTGATCAAGAATGCGAAACATGGGAAAAAGAATATGGATATGCAAAAATAACAGAAACAGTGACAGAAAGCGGCATTAAAAATTTCAAACAATCATTTTATGCTCATGATTATATAAATAAACAGGCTGAATTTATAAATGAAGAATATTATAACTTATTATTTAAAAATGAAAATGGTGATGGATACTTGAATAAGGCATATTGGCTTGCAGGTCGTTATGTGCAATTGTATGAGAACATTTGTGATTTCGGATTACAGAATGTGGGTGCTACTGATAGCAATTGTTATGTGAACGGTACTAGCTTGTATAGATCTATTCGGTGAACCAATTAGTAGAGTTTGGGCACTTCGCCCCGTAGTTTCTATTGATCTAATATCCAGTGGATACAGTTTAGAAAAACAAGTAGGAGATGACGGTACAGTAAGCTTTAAATTGGTTGAGTATAAGGACTAGCAATATTCAGTATCGTATCAGTTCTCGCTAAATAAGATAATCATGGAGCTTGTCAAATAATTATGATGAATAAATTCTAGAAACTATTATAAAGCAGTACTTAAATAAAAGTACTGCTATTTTTAATCAATTCCAAATATTCTTTTTGCATTTTCATAAGTTGACTGTGCAATTACATCAACATCTTCATTTCTAAAATCTGCTATTTTTTTAGCAATATATTTTACATTTCTAGGATCATTCCTTGTACCTCTTACTGGTTCTGGTGCAAGGTAAGGACTATCTGTTTCAATAAGCATTTTATCAAGTGGAATAAGTTTTGCAATTTCCTCTGCATTTTTAGAATTCTTAAATGTAATCGGACCTGCTATAGATATGTAGAATCCTAACTTTAATCCTTCTTTTATTAATTCTCTATTAAATGGACAGCAATGGAATACTCCTCTTTTCTTTACAGGATATTGTTTTAATATATCTAATGTATCCATCACGGCATCTCTTGTATGAATTACTATAGGCAGATTATACTTATTTGCAATTTCAATTTGTTTTATAAATGCTTCTTTCTGCCAGTTTTTATCTGTATCATAATGATAATCTAAACCTATTTCTCCGACTGCAACAATTTTATTACTTTTATCTTCTAAAAATTTCGAAACTTTTTCCACATCATCTTCCCAATTTGTGGACAAATCATTTGGAGATATTCCCACAGTAGAATACACAAAGTCATATTTTCTAGAAAGTTCAACCGCTTTTTTTGAACCTTCTAAACTATAACCACAACTGACAAACTTAGTAATACCAGAATTATATATTTTTGTTATTACTTCTTCTCTATCTATATCAAATTTTTCATCATCTAAATGCGCATGTGAATCAAAAAATTCCATATTTACTGACATTCCTTTCTTCGCCTTTGCTAACGCTACGTCTGCGAAAGTCACAAAATTTTTCAAACTTCCCCTTACTTTAATACTTATTAAAATAATTATATTTCTTTTGTTTCTTTTGTCAAGTATTACTCTTATCTTCAACATCTTTACAAATTGCATTTATTTTGCAGAATTTCATTTCCACCTATTTTCAACATTTTTAATTATTATAAACTTAAGAGGATATTCAAACAGAATATCCTCTACTCAAGTTGGTATTGCATAATTTCTTTAGGCAAATGAAAAATATAATCACTCCATGCTTTATTTGTTGTACTTTCTTCTTCCCCATTGTTGTGATTAATTGTTTTAGTATAATTTAAATAATTTATTATCTCAACATAAGGTTTTTCACCTTCTGAAATAAAAATTATTTTTGAATTATCTGCAGACGCTGAATCATATAATCCTTCGCCATTTTCATTCATGTACCAGTATGAAAGTTCATCTGATGTAGATACACTTCCAGATACAGTACCTCCTCCCATGAGAAAACTGCCATGTACACTACCTGAAATATCTTGCACTGGAATATTGCAAAAATACATAAGTTGCCTTTCATCAGTTGAAGTTACTACTGTTTCTGTAGATACTTCAATATTGTTCATATAATTACAAATTGGTTTTGACCAGCAATATGTTGAGATGAGGAAAACGGCAATAAACCACATTCGTGAATATATCAATTTGAAATGATATAAACCAAAAATCAAATATCCAACAACATAAATTACAAATAATAGTAAACATTCTATTAGTGTAATAGATGTTGTTCTTGGCCCCATGGTTTCAAGGAACACATAATGCAAAGCCCCTCCCACGATTCCTAATCCAAGAGAAATAGATATCATTGCAATCAAATTCATAATAACTTTCTCAAACATATTTAATTTACTTAAAATATCATTGCAATGTCCATAACTATCACTTAAGTCATTAAACACCGTCCGCACCCAAATACCTGCTATAAGACCAAACCCCCAAATAACTCCAATTGTTTCAAATATCATTTTTAAACCTCCTCAAAAAAATTTTTTTACTAAAAGTTGCATTTATATTAACCCGAAAAAAAGGATTATAAAAAATCATTGTAGTAATTTTACCATAAAATCACTCACAAATCAAGCCTTCACAATGCTATTAACTATTTTTATTTGCTTACTTTACCAAATTACATTTACTTTTTCACTTGACGTATATTACAATTATATTAAATTTCAACCATCAACCTTCTATTTTTTGACATTATATGATAATATAATTCATATAAAAATTGGAGGTCTACTATGAATTTTAAGAAATGTTTGCGTTGTGGTTGTTTTTTTGCATCTGAAGATTCAGTTTGTCCTAGTTGTCAGACTAAAGATGAAATAGATAAAAATTCTATAAGAAATTATCTTGCTAACAATGATACTCCTCAAAATGCTGAAAGCTTAGCATTTCAATCTGGAGTGTCTATTAAGAATATAAATAGATTTATGGAAACAAAAGAATTTTCCCCATTAAAAAATTCTTTTAAATAAAGGCTAAGCTTTATACTTAACCTTTAAATATCCTATCTCATTTTTTTGCATTTCCTTAATAGTATCTAATACATTAGAACTATAAACTTCTGTAATATGGCCTCCATTTGTCAATTCATGATACAAGCCTTCTACCTTCATTTTTTTAGATTCATCTAGCTCATCTTCAATATTAAATCCTTGTGAATATTTTTCTTTATCGGTTACATTCTTTATTTTTCCAAAAATGATTTTATCAAACTCTATTAATTCTTTTGCAATTTCTTCATTGTACTCTCCACCTAAAATAAATGTTAGATTATATTTCTTTGAAAATTCTTCTAATTTTTCTTTCATTTTAGTTATAATTTTTATTCCAAGTTCATTAGATGTTTTACTTTCCATATGACTTTTTCCTGTTAAAACAATTAAACATTCATTTAATCCTAAAAATGAAACTCTTAAAGCTCCTTGTTTTAATACTTTTTTTACCTTGTCATCTATTTTTAATTTTTCTGAATCAATCCAAACATTTTCTTTCATCACAAAAGGAAAGTTAAAGACTTTTTTATTACCCTGAATCTCCATTCTCTCTAGCAATTGGTCTTTTACTAACTCAATCTTCTCTTCTAATTCTATAAAAAATTCATCTATATTATCTCTATGTTTTAAAGCTATTCTAGGAAGATTTATTGTTGTTGATGAT
Organism: uncultured Clostridia bacterium; assembly: GCA_947623725.1. Lineage (GTDB taxonomy): Bacteria > Bacillota > Clostridia > TANB77 > CAG-508 > CAG-793. The sequence goes on from CANQHI010000027.1 coordinate 12,107, forward strand.
AGGATTCCCCTTCCTGATGTAACCTCTTTATCTTTATCAACTACATTATCTATCACTCTTGAGCCATTTCTTAAATATGCTACCTCTGTATCAAAATCTCCTTCTTTATAATATTCCGCATTATATTGTGCATCTAAATTAGAAAATGTAATTTTTCTATTTTTCTCAACTAACCTACAAGCTTGCTCTAACAAATCATGATTTGGACTAGTTGGCTCAAAATTAACACCTTTTTTTACCTTAAATACTGTGATTGGAGATATTGCCTCTTTTCCTTCTCCTACACCTTCTTCTATCGTCAATAGAAAATTCTTAGTAATCATTCTTCCTTCTGCAGATGTATCTGTACCAAAATTTACAGTTGTTAAATTCGAATTACATACACTATTCAAATCATGAACAAATGCTTCTACCGACTGGTATACAAGTTTTTCTGTTTTTTCTAATGCTTTTGCGTATACAATTCTAAACATTCTCTTAAGTTCTTCTGCACCTCTTGTAAATTTATAAAATTCCTCAATATTAAAGTCAATCGTGTTTATTTTTTCTATCTCTCTTTCAATTCCATTTATTGCAATGAATTTATCATAATCTGTATATTCTAGTATATCGTAAATTGTTTGTTTAAATTCTTTTTTAAATGATTTTAATACTCCCGGAGCCATATAATAATCAAATGCCGGAATTCCTTGCTCTCCACATTGATCCTTCTGAATCTGTGATAGTGCAATTATTGCAAGCATTGTATAAGACATTATACTTTGTGGCTCTCTCATTGAACTATTTTCAGTTGAAAAACCTTCAGAAAATAATTTCTCAAAATTAATTTGTAAACTTTCTGTTGTTCCTGTTGGATAAAATTCTAGATTATTTATATATATATCTCCATTTTCATGTTCATTCGAAAACTTTTTTTTCATCAAATACGAAGTTGTAAATTCTCCTGACACTGTAATACCATAAGCTTTAACTGTGTCCATTGCATTTCTTGTATCTATTACAGTATCACTTACTTCTTTAGTATTAAGACCTAATTTCTCTAGCGTTTTTAAAAATTTATGTTTCCTTTTTTCTTCAAAAAATATTTCTCTTGATTGACTTCTTTTTTCTCTATATTCTGAAAAAGACTTATATACGTCTTCATATCCGCATTCTCTTAATTGCTGTTCTATTAAATCTTGGATTTCTTCTATCTTTATTTTATCTTTATCACTATTTGCTATTTTTTCTATCACTTTATTATATACTTTATTAATATCTTCATTGCTATAATTACTCTCTATGCTGTCAAATCCCTTTTTTATTGCAATAGCAACTTTTGTTCCATCAAATGCTACTTTTTTCCCATCTCTTTTTACTACAATAATAGATTCTAATTTTTCTTCCATTATAAACCTTTCTATTTATACCTTTATTCTTTAAACAATTTTTTTATATCATATATCTGAAAAATAATCAATTAATTTTACTTGTCTCATATTGTTGAATTTTAAAAATTGCTATGATAAAATTTACAAAAATATTTTAATATATGTTTAATATTATGTAATCTAACAGTGAAAGGAATTTTTCGAATGAAAAAGAGTTTAATATTTATAATCATAGCCATAATTTTAATAATTGTTGTAGGTATCGTGGGAGTCATTCTTTTTTATAACACATCATTAAAAGCTGTAAGTACTGAGAGCTCACCTGTTACTATTGAAATTAAGTCAGGATCTACAGCAACTGATATTGCACAAACTCTTAAAGAAAATGGTTTAATAAAAAATTCGTTAGTATTTAAGCTTTATACAAAATTAAATAATGTCAATGGAATGCAAGCTGGTACATACAAATTAGATAAAAACATGAATGTTGAAGAAATAGCTGATGCACTTCAAAAAGGAACTGATTATTTTCCAGATGAATTAAAAATAACCTTTTTAGAAGGAAAAAATATGAGATGGATTGCTAAAACTATTGCAGATAATACAAATAATACAGAAGATGATGTATACACAAAATTAGCTGATAAGCCTTATATTGAATCATTGATACAAAAATATTGGTTTTTAACCGAAGATGTATTAGATGAAAATATTTATTACCCACTTGAAGGATATTTATTTCCAGATACATATTCTTTCAAAAATAAAGATGTAACTGTTGATGAAATCTTTACTTCAATGCTTGATGAAATGCAAAAAAAATTAGAAGATTTCAAAGATGAAATTCAAGATAGTGGATACTCCGTTCATAAAATTTTAACTATTTCATCAATTGTTGAGTGTGAAGCTTCGAAAGTAGAAGATAGAGCCGGAGTTGCAAGTGTTATATATAATAGATTAAAAAATAATTTGTCAATAGGCAGTGATGTTACTACTTATTATGCAATAAAAGTTGATATGTCAGAAAGAGATTTATACCAAAGTGAATTAAACAAATACAATCCTTATAATACAAGAGGTCCACAAATGAACGGTAAATTACCAATTGGTCCAATTTCTACAGTAAGTATCGATTCTATCAAAGCTGCTTTAGAACCTGAAAATACTGATAACTTATATTTTGTTGCTGATAAAAATGGAAAAATATATTTTGCCAAAACAGAACAAGGACATAATGAAAATATTAATAATTTAAAAATGCAAGGTCTTTGGTATAATTATGAATAAAGAAGCAGTACTCTTATTTAAGTACTGCTTTAAAATAGTTTCTAGAACTTAGCCCCTTTCAAAAAACTTTTTACTAACAACCAAGTTCATCTATTTTTTGTTTATAACTTACAATATTAATTACTTAATACATTGATTTTTATTAATATTGTAAATTAAAGGACAACAATCTGTTTCTATAAAATCATTCTTGCATAACCTTAGTATATGCAACCTAGACAAAATTATAGAATCTATGGGGCGAAGCCCATTACTGTTACTATTCGTGTTACCGATTAGAGTTATACAAGTTGTTACCGTTCACGTTGCAATTGCTACTATTAGCGTTCACATTCTGTAGCCCGAAATCGCAATTGCTCTCATTCAAATGCACATAACGGCCCGCAAGCCTCCACAATTGTGCCCTAAATATTCTTTCTCAAGTTTCTATATGTTAAGATACTTGTAGAATACTCCATCAAATTTATTTCTCCCTGAGAATATAAATATTTTCTATGTTTTAATTTTTTATTTGCTCTCCTATATCTTGCATATTTTCCTTCTTTATCCCTACCTAAAAAAATAAAATTATTATTACTTGTCAATATCATACTTTTTTTATTCAAACTCAGTTTTTCTTTTTTTAAGAACTCTTTTATTTTAATTAAACATTCTCTTAAATATTGTTTTGATTGATGAAATAATAAAAAATCATCTTGATATCTAATATAATACTTTATTTTTAAATCTTCTTTTATATAATGGTCTAAATCATTTAAGTAAAAAATTGCTAAAATCTGTGATGTCATATTTCCTATTCCTAAACCCGTTGTATCTTTATCACCATCTATTATATCAAAAACTATTCTTAATGCTTCTTTATCTTTAATTTTTCTTTTTATCTTTTCTTTTAATATCTCTTTATCAATACTTGCAAAAAATTTACTTATATCACATTTTAAAATATAGTATTTTCCATATTTTACTTTACATTTTCTATGAAATTCTTTTGATGCATCTAGCCCTGCCTTTGTTCCTAATCCTGCTCTACTTGCTACATTTTTGTCTATCAAACAAGGTAATATTGCTGGATACAATATATATCTGCTTACTAAATGATTTATTATTTTGTCTATCATTCCTTGACTTACAATTTCCCTTTTTTTAGGTTCATAAAGTGTAAAATGTATATATGGTCCTACTTTGTATTCCCTATTTTTTAATATATTATATATTTTAGTTATATTCGCACATTTATATTCTTTAAATCTTTCTACTTTTCTCTTATTTTTAGTATTTCTGCAAACTTCATCACAAACCTGCATTATATTTTCAATTTTATAAATATCTTCATATAAATTTGCTTTTCTTTTAATTTGTTACCATCTCCCTATTTTTCTCCTGTATAGTTGCATTTTTCCAAGCAACTATATATCTAACAATCATATCCAATCTTTCGCCAAATTTCATATATTTCTTTGCATTAATTATTTCTTTTTCATAACATAGATTAAACATAAAGTCTAAAAATTTTATATATGCTATGCAACTTTCTTGCAAATTTATTCTATATTTTAAATCACTTGTATTATTAGCTTTATACATATTTAAAAGCAAATCATATGCTACTTCTTTGATTTTATGTTTTAACTCCACTTCTTTTTTTGGAACATTAATTAATTTTTCATCTATATATACAATTAAATCTTTAATTAAATTTGCTACTTTAAATCTTTCTTGTTTTATCTTCATAAACAACCTCTTCAACTTTTGCTATTTTATCTTTCATATTTTCTGATGAAATATTTTCTATCAAATATTGATATATAGCATCTATTCGATTTTTCTTAGTTATGTATTTATGAGCTTTAGCAAACACTAGAGCATATGTATTTTTACTTTTAAAATCTTCCTTCTCCATTTCAGCATAATTATCTGATTTATCCAAAACTATATAACTTATTTTCATCTCTTCTAGTTTTGATAAAACTTTAGCTAAACCTGATTTTGGAAAACCACAAGAACTATAGTTCTGCGAAACCGGCTTTAATTGATATCCCAATATATATGATAATATATATGAATCCTTCCCAAAGGCTTGAAAGAAAGTACCTATCTTTATCAAAATCAAACTTTCTGGATGTATTTCCTGATAGTGTATTATATAGTGTGTAAATTTTAGAACAATAATAAAATTTATGCACTATATTTTTGGTGCAGGAATGGAG